>NZ_JBEYIX010000001.1:602896-627610 GCF_040636055.1 Micromonospora sp. NPDC006766
GGCCCGCACGTCCCTCAACCGCGAACGGGCCGGGGCCCCCCGTGGGTCCCGGCCCGTTCGTCGACGGATCGTCAGCGCGGCGATCCGCCCTGCTTTCGGCGCCGTTCGTCGGCTCTGGCCCGGTCGATACCGTGGTCCACCTGGTCGAGGAAGAGCCCATCCTTGATCTTGTCGGTGAACCGGGTCTCAGTGATACGGGCGAATCGCTCGCGGACGCTGTCGGCCACCTTCTTCAGCCGGTCCTCCGCCTGTTTCGCCACCTTCTCTGCCGATTCCGCCATGGCTCCCCCTTGCCAGGTTGGCGTCCGGATTGAGCTGGCTGGACCTGATTCACACGTTAACGAATCGCCCCGACTCGCGCCCCGAATTCCCCGAACGGTCGCAGCCCAGGTCGCCGGGGATGGATCAGCGTTCGGTGCGGCGGGGCCGCCAGACAACCAGGGCCGTCGAGGTGCGGTTGGTGGGTACAAGGTCGCCGCGGGAGAAGCCCCCCAGCGACTCCAACTCGGTGATCCGGCGGTAGGCGGCGTCCAGCTCCGCCTCCAGCCGGGCCACCCGCTGCTGGGCCTCCTCCAGCAGCCGCTCCAGGCCGATGATTCGCTTGACCCCGGCCAGGTTGATCCCGTCGTCCTGGCTGAGTCGCTGCACCTCACGGAGCAGCACCACGTCCCGGACGCTGTATCGGCGGCCGCCCCCGGCCGCCCGGCCAGCCTGCACCAGGCCGAGCCGGTCGTACTGACGGAGCGTCTGCGGGTGCATGCCCGCCATCCGCGCCGCCACCGAGATCATCAGGACCTTGGCCTCGTAGGTCGGGTCACCCGAGCCGACGAACTCCTCTGACATCCCCGCTCACCTCCGCTGCCATTCACCGGGTCAACTGAATCGACGCACCCGTGCGTCGAGATGTTCCCGCGCGGCGGGCGGGGTCTGCTCCGCGAACGCCTCCAACGCCGCCCGTGCCTCGTCCGACAGCGTCGCCGGAACCACCACGTCGAGGGTGACCAGCAGGTCACCGGTACGGCCGTCCTTGCGTACGACGCCCTTGCCCCGGGCCCGCAACACCCGACCGCTCGGCGTACCCGGTGGCACCCGAAGGGTCACCGCGCCGTCCAGGGTCGGCACCCGCAGGTCGGTGCCGAGCACCGCCTCCGCGAAGGTGATCGGCACGGTCAGGGTCAGATCGTCCCCGGTGCGCCCGAACAGTTCGTCCGGTCGGACCTTCACGTGGACGAACAGGTCGCCCGCCGGCCCGCCCCGCTCGCCGGGCTCGCCCCGGCCGGCCAGCCGAATGCGCTGGCCGTCGGCCACCCCGGCGGGGAAGCGAACGTTCAGCGTGCGGGTCTTGGTGACTCCGCCGCTGCCGTGGCACTCCGGGCACTTCTCCTCGACGATCGTGCCGACACCCTGACAGTTGCGGCACGGCTCGGAGAAGCTGAACGACCCCTGGTTGCGGGTGGTCACCCCGGCGCCGTGGCAGACCGAGCAGGCCACCGGCTGGGTGCCGGGCTTGGCTCCGCTGCCGTGGCAGGTGTCGCAGACGCCGGGCGCGCGCAGCGTCAGCGGTAGGGTCACCCCGCGTACGGCGTCGGAGAAGTCGAGCGCCACCTCGGCCTCGACGTCCCGGCCGCGCGCCGGGCCACGGGATCGGGCGGCCCCGCCGGCGCCCCCGCCGGTGAAGATCGAACCGAACAGGTCGCCCAGACCCCCGCCACCGAACCGGGTCTCACCGCCGGCCGCCCCGCCGAAAAGGTCGGAGACGTCGAAGGGCGCACCGCCCGGTTGACTCCCGCCGCGCGCGTTGCGGCGGAACGCGCCCGAGCCGAACAACGACCGCATCTCGTCGTACTCGCGGCGCTTCTTTTCGTCGCCGAGCACGGCGTACGCCTCGGAGACAGCCTTGAACCGCTCCTCGGCCTTCGGGTCGCCGGGGTTGTGGTCCGGGTGCGACTCCCGGGCCAGCCTTCGGTAGGACTTCTTGATCTCGTCGGAGGAGGCGGACTTCGCCACGCCCAGCGCGGCGTAGTAGTCCTTCTCGATCCAGTCCTTGGAACTCACCCGTCCACCCCCTTTCGCGGGACGTACCCCGGCCGTCCCATCCGCCCGGCGCGGGCGGACGGGACGTCACGGGTCGGCACTACTCCGGGTCGGCGACCGCGACCATGGCCGGCCGCAGCAGCCGATCGCCGAGCTGGTAGCCCCGGCGCATGACCTGCACGCAGGTCGGTTCGGTGACATCGGCGGAGGTCTGATGGGCCACCGCCTCGTGCCGGGTCGGGTCGAACGGGTCCCCCTGCTCGCCGAACGCGGCCAGGCCGAGCTTGCCCAGCGTGGTGATGAGCTGTTCGGCCACCGAGCCGAACCCGCCCACCAGGTCGCCGTGCTCGCGGGCCCGGTCCAGGTCGTCGAGGATCGGCAGCAACGCGGTGAGCACCGCCCCGGTCGCCTGCTCCTGGACCAGGCCGCGATCCCGGTCGACCCGCTTGCGGTAGTTGGCGTACTCGGCCGTCACCCGCTGCAGGTCACGGGTCCGCTCGTCCAACTCGGACCGGACCGCCTCCAACTCGGCGCCGAGCGGCGCCTCCGGCTGGGCCGACTCCTCGGTCGGCTCAGCCGGCGCGTCGACCACGGGCGGGCCAGAGATCGGGGCCTCGGCCTCGATCTCGTCGACCACGACCTCGGTCTCCTCGACCAGACCCTCTGCTGGCACGTCTGCGGCGGCGTCGGCCGCCGCGGCGGCGGCCGACGTCCGGTCGCCGGTCTTGCCGATCTTGCGCTTGTCACGGATAACGACCCGCGGTTCCTCGCCGGCGCCCTGCTCGCCGCCGGCGGACCCACCCGGCGCCGACCCGGCGGCACCCGGGTCGGCTGCTCGTGGCTTCTCAGTCACTTCTTGTCCTCGTCCACAATCTCCGCGTCGACCACGTCGTCGGCGCCGCCGGCCGGCTTGCCACCGGTCGCGCCCGTGCCCGGCCCCGTCGCGCCCGGCTCGGCCTGCTCGCCCTGCTGCTGCGAGTAGAGCAGCGAGCCGGCCTGCTGGGAGACCTGTGCCAGCTTCTCGTGCGCGGCCTTGATCTTGTCGATGTCCTGACCGCCGAGCGCGCTACGCAGCTCGCCGAGCGCCTCGTTGAGCTGGTCGCGGTTTTCGCTGGGCAGCTTGTCGCCACTCTCGGCGAGGAACTTCTCGGTCTGCCACTGGAGCGCCTCGGCCACGTTGCGGGTCTCCGCCTCGTCGCGCCGGCGCTTGTCCTCCTCGGCGTGCTCCTCAGCGTCCCGGCGCATCCGCTCGATGTCGTCCTTCGGCAGCGACGAGCCGCCGGTGATCGTCATCTTCTGCTCCTTGCCGGTGCCCAGGTCCTTGGCGTGCACGTTGACGATGCCGTTGGCGTCGATGTCGAACGTGACCTCGATCTGCGGCACGCCGCGCGGCGCCGGCGGGAGGCCGGTCAGCTCGAAGGTGCCGAGCTTCTTGTTGTAGGCCGCGATCTCCCGCTCGCCCTGGAACACCTGGATCAGCACCGACGGCTGATTGTCGTCGGCGGTGGTGAAGACCTCGGAGCGCTTGGTCGGGATGGTGGTGTTGCGCTCGATGAGCTTGGTGAAGATGCCGCCCTTGGTCTCGATGCCCAGGCTCAGCGGGGTCACGTCGAGCAGCAGGACGTCCTTGACCTCACCCTTGAGCACGCCGGCCTGGAGGGCGGCACCGACGGCCACGACCTCGTCCGGGTTCACGCCCTTGTTGGGCTCCTTGCCGATGAGCTGCTTGACCAGGTCGGTCACGGCCGGCATCCGGGTCGAGCCTCCGACCAGAATGACGTGCTCGACGTCGGAGATCTTGATCCCGGCGTCCTTCACGGCCTGCTCGAACGGGACCTTGCAGCGGTCCAGCAGGTCCTGCGTCATGCGCTGGAACTCGGCGCGGCTCAGGTTCACGTCGAGGTGCAGCGGACCCGCCGAGCCGGCGGTGATGTATGGCAGGTTGATGTTGGTGGTGGCGGCGGCGGACAGCTCGATCTTGGCCTTCTCGGCCGCCTCCTTGAGCCGCTGCATGGCCATCTTGTCCTGCGACAGGTCGATGCCGTGCTCACCGCGGAAGGTCTTCACCAGGTGGTCGATGACCCGCTGGTCCCAGTCGTCACCACCGAGGTGGTTGTCACCGCTGGTCGACTTGACCTCGATGACGCCCTCGGCCAGCTCGAGCAGCGACACGTCGAAGGTGCCGCCACCCAGGTCGAAGACCAGAACGGTCTGCTCCTTGGAGCCCTTGTCGAGGCCGTACGCCAGGGCGGCCGCGGTCGGCTCGTTGACGATCCGCAGCACGTTGAAGCCGGCGATCTCACCGGCCTCCTTGGTGGCCTGGCGCTGGCTGTCGTTGAAGTAGGCGGGGACGGTGATCACCGCGTCGGTGATCTGCTCGCCCAGGTACGCCTCGGCGTCCCGCTTGAGCTTCATCAGCGTGCGGGCCGAGATCTCCTGCGGAGTGTACTTCTTGCCGTCGATGTCGACGGTCCAGTTGCTGCCGACCTCCCGCTTGACCGAGCGGATGGTCCGGTCCGGGTTGGTGACCGCCTGGCGCTTGGCGACCTCACCGACGAGCACCTCGCCGTTGCGGGCGAACGCGACGATCGAGGGGGTCGTCCGTGAGCCTTCAGCGTTGGCGATGACGGTGGGCTCACCGCCCTCGAGAACGCTGACGCAGGAGTTCGTCGTGCCCAGGTCGATGCCGACCGCACGTGCCATGTTCGCTTCCTCGCTTCGTAACGGGTGGGCAGGTCAACGGGCCTGCCCGGCGGGTCGCCCGCAGCGACCACACCACAAGTTGAGTGAACTTGACTCAATAGTGCCATGTCCACGGCAAACCGCAAGTCATAGTTGAGTCGACCCGACGCAACCTAGCGCGCAATTTCCATCTGGTTGTATTTGCTTGCGTCGGTCGGGCAGGCTTTAGCCGTGACGACGCATGGCGATTCCGCCACCCATTTCGGCGCGCCCGCCGTCGCAGCTCGCACCGGACCCGACGCCGGAGGCAACCACCCGCTCGCCGGCAACGCGGAGGGCCTGCCCGCCGCGCTCGACGGCCTGCGGGCCGCGATCGGGGCGGCCCGGTTCCCGCTGGCCCTGCCCTCGGCGGAGCCGGCTCGGCGCGCCGCCGCCGGCCTCACCCACCAGCTCGACGACTACCTGCTGCCCCGGCTCGCCCGCCTCGACGCCCCGCTGCTGGTGGTGGTCGGCGGCTCGACCGGCGCGGGCAAGTCGACCCTGGTCAACAGTTTGGTCCAGGCGCGAGTCAGCGCCGCCGGGGTGTTGCGCCCCACCACCCGCTCGCCGGTGCTGGTCTGCAACCCGGCCGACGCCGCCTGGTTCCGCCAGGGCGACCTGCTGCCCGGCCTGACCCGGACGAACGAGCCGAGCGAGGATCCGGGCAGCCTGCACCTGGTCACCGCCCCCGCGCTGCCGGCCGGGCTGGCCTTCCTCGACGCGCCCGACATCGACTCGGTGGTCGACGCCAACCGGGCGCTCGCCGGGCAGCTGCTGGCCGCCGCCGACCTCTGGCTCTTCGTCACCACAGCCGCGCGCTACGCCGACGCGGTCCCCTGGGAACTGCTGCACGGAGCCCGGGCCCGCGGCACCGTGATCGCCATGGTGCTGGACCGGGTGCCACCGGAGGCGGCCGACGAGATCGCCGCCCACCTGTCCGAGATGCTGGCCGCTCAGGACCTGGCCGCCGCGCCGCTGTTCGTGCTGCCGGAAACCCGGGTCGACGGGCAGGGGCTGCTGCCCGACCGGGTCACCGCCCCGCTGAGCGCCTGGTTCGCCCGGCTCGCCGCGGACGCCGAGGCCCGATCCGCCGTGGTCCGGCAGACCCTCGACGGCGCACTGGCCGCTCTGCATCCGACCGTGGAGGGGCTGGCCGACACCGCCGACGAGCAGGTCGCCGCCGCCGACGCGCTGGACGAGCGGGTACGGGCGGCCTACCGGACGGCGGAGCGGACCGTCGACCAGGGGCTCAAGGACGGCCGGCTGCTCCGCGGCGAGGTGCTGGCCCGCTGGCAGGAGTTCGTCGGCACCGGCGAGCTCTTCCGCACCCTGGAGGCACGGGTCGGCCGGCTGCGCGACCGGCTGGTCGCCAAGGTCACCGGTCGTCCGGCTCCCGCCGCCGAGCTGCGTACGGCGATCGAGTCCCAGCTCGTGACGCTGCTGCGCGCGGTGGCCGCCGAGGCGGCGGAGCACGCGTACACCGGATGGAAGGCGCACCCGGCCGGCACGGAGCTGCTCGAACCGACGCTCGCCCATGCCTCGGACGACCTGCCCGCACGCGCCGAGCGGCTGGTCCGCGACTGGCAACGAGGAGTGTTGGAACTGGTCCGCACCGAGGGCGGCGGTCGCCGCTTCTTGGCCCGCACGGCCGCGTACGCGGTCAACGCCACCGGGCTGGCCGTCATGATCGCGGTCTTCGCCTCCACCGCCTTCATCCCGACCGGGCTGGAGGTCGCCACCGGTGCCGGCACCGCGGTGGCCGGACAGGCGGTCCTTCAGGCGATCTTCGGGGACCAGGCGGTCCGAAACCTGGCGACCAAGGCCCGGGCCGACCTGCTCGACCGGATCGGCAGGCTGCTGGCGGAGGAAGCCGGCCGTTTCCTCGCCCGCACCGAGGCGGCCCGTCCGGCCGCAGGCACCGGCGCCGACCTGCGCCGGGCGGCCACCGACGTGGAGAAGGCTCGGCACCGCTGCGGCCTGACCCGTCCGGACGGCCCGGTGCTGCCGGCCCTCGACCAGGACGGTCGCCGATGACCGCGCCACAGCTACGCCGACCCGCCACGCTACTGCCAGGCGAGGTGAGAAGGGTTCCCTTCTCTACCGGAGGCGTTAACAGGGGGCCCTTCCTTCCCGGGGGGCGCGATGAGTGAACCGGACGCCCTGGTTGCGCGCCTGCAGGCGGTCCGGCGCTTCCTCTCGGCGGTGGACGGCCAGGTGCCCGACACCGAGCTGGTCACCGCGCACACCGTGGTCGAGCGGGCCGGCACCCGGCTCGCGCTCTCCGGGCACCACACCGTCGTGGCGCTGGCCGGGGCGACCGGCAGTGGAAAGTCGAGCCTGTTCAACGCCCTGGCCCGGCTGGACCTCTCGCCGGTCGGCGTACGCCGGCCGACGACCGGGGTGGCGTACGCGTGCGTGTGGGGACCGCTGGACGGTGCGTCCCGGCTGCTCGACTGGATCGGGGTGCTGCCCCGGCACCGGTTCGTCCGGGAGAGCGCGCTCGACGGCGACGACGAGTCGGCCCTGCACGGCCTGGTCCTGCTGGACCTGCCCGACTTCGACTCGGTGCAGCGCGGTCACCGGTTGGAGGTGGACCGGCTACTCGGCCTGGTCGACCTGGTCGTCTGGGTGGTCGACCCGCAGAAGTACGCCGACCGCGTGCTCCACACCAACTACCTACGCGAGTTCCACCGGCACAAGGACGTGACGGTGGTCGTGCTCAACCAGGCCGACCGCCTGCCCCCGGCCGAGCTGCCCCGGGTCGTCGGCGACCTGCGGCGGCTGCTCGACGCCGACGGGTTGCCGGGGGTGCCGCTGCTGCCCACCGTCGCGGTGGACCCGGCCGGGCTGGACGGGCTCCGCGCCGAGCTGGAGCGTACGGTCGCCGAGCGGCAGGCCGCCCTGCGCCGGCTGGCCGGCGACGTCGACGGCGTGGTGGCCGGGCTGGCGCCGCTGGTCGGGCCGGAGGCCGCCGGCACCAGGCCGGATGACCCGCCGGCACGGGAACTCACCACTGCGCTGGCCGGAGCGGCCGGGGTGCCGGCCGTGGCCGAGGCGGTGGTGGCCGCGTACCGGCATCGGGCCGGCGGGACGACCGGCTGGCCGGTGGTCCGCGGCTGGCGGAAACTTCGCCCGGACCCGCTGCGCCGGCTGCACCTGCCCGGCGGGGGCGCCGACACGCCGGCGGAGAGTCTGGTCGCGGCGACCTCCGTACCCGATCCCACCGCCGCGCAGCGCTCGGCGCTCAACCTGGCCATTCGCGCGGTGGCCGATCGGTGCGCCGCCGACCTGCCGGCGCCCTGGCCGGTCGCGGTGGCCGGCGCGGCCCGGTCCCGGCTGGCCGACCTGCCGGACGCGCTGGATCACGCGGTGGCCGCCACCGACCTGGGCGTGGCGCGGCGGCCGGCCTGGTGGCGGGTGATCGGTGCCCTTCAGTGGCTGGTCACCGTCGCCGCGGCGGCCGGGCTGGGCTGGCTGGTGCTGGGCTACGTGCTACGCGCGCTCGGTCTGCCGGCGCTGGAGAATCCCCGGCTCGGCGAGGTGCCCTGGCCGACCGTGCTGCTCCTCGGTGGCCTGCTCGCCGGGCTGCTGGTCGCGGCGCTGACCCGGCCGGTGGCCCGCTGGGCGGCGCGGCGCGCCGGGCAGCGGGCCGAACGCCGGCTGACGACCTCGGTGGGCAGCGTCGGCGAGAAGTACGTGCTGGAGCCGGTCTGGGCGGTGCTGGCCCGCTATGCCGAGGCCCGGGAGGCGCTGCGGGACGCCGGACGGTGAGCCGGGGTGCCGACCGGTGCCCGGGCGGGTCGAGCGGCGTAGGGTCGGGGCATGGCCACGCCACAGACCCCGTACGAGGCGGTGCTGCACGCCGCTCGCGACGTGACGAGGCTCGACTCCGCTCTCGACGCGGAGATGCTCGGTGCCGCGCTGCTGGGCAGCGTCTACGCCGTCGCCGAGACCGACCGGGAGACCGCCGTCCGTGAGTTCGTGGCCGGGTTCCTCGCCGCCACGTCCCGCCGCCGGAGCGCCGCCGCGACCACCATCCGCGCCGTCTTCGCCGCGCTGGTCCCGGACGCCGAGGGCGCCGCCCGGGTCCGCCCCGGGGCGTACGCCCCGACCTGGGCGGGGCAGCTCGGGCGGGTGCACCTCACCGGCTCCTGGGCGTACGGGGACGTCTACGGCGACCAGACCTCCTATCTGGCCACCTTCGCCTACACGGACCCCGAGGGTGGGCCGGAGCATGCCATGGTGGCCCTGGTCGACCACAACATCGGCATCACCAAGGACGTCTTCGTCGGCGGGCCGGCCGGCCGGATTGTCGAGCAGGCGCGTCAGATCTGCACCGAGGACGAGTTCACCTGGTTCCGAGCCGAGAATCCGGCCCGGATGCATGCGGAGGTGAGCCGCCACCTCGGGGTCACCGACGACCTCGGTGAGCTGCCCGCCCAGGGTTCGCTGGCCACCGACCGGGCGCTGGTCGGCGCGCGGCTGGCCGTGCTGCCCGGCCGGGCCGTCGCCGCCGGGGCACGGGACGTCCGGCCGCCCACCGACGAGGAGCGGAGCGGGCTGGTCCGGGCCTTCCTCGGTTCGCCGGAGGCGGCCCGGTTCGGTCTGGACCGGGTGCCCGACGCGGAACTGGCCTCCCTGCATTTCTGCCTGGGCCTGCTGCTCGACCACGCGGCGAGCTTCCCGGACGCCGACCCGATGCGCTGGAGCCCGACGGTCGCCGAGTTGTTCCTGCTCGACTGGGTGCACCGCCGGGCCGTGCTGGACATGGACGACGCCGCGCTGCTGCCCCGGGCGCTGCGCGGCTGGGTGGCGTACGCGGCCCGCCAGCGGGGGCTGCCGGCGGCGGCCGCCCGCCGCACGGACGAGGCGATCGACGAGATGGTCCCCGAGTTCGCCCGGCTCTACAGCACCGGCGAGCGGCGGAGCCCGGCCACGGCGGCGGTTGCCCAGCTGATGGCCGACGGCGTCGACCCGGACGACCCGGCCGCGCTGGACGCCTGGATCGAGGCCAATCGGCACCGTCTGACCGACGACCCGGCCTGAGCCCGCCTCACCCCAGGGTCTCGGCCGCCGACCTGGTGGCGCTCGGCTCCCGGTCGGCGGTCGGGCCGCAGCTCGACGCGGGCGGGTCCGTTGACGCGCCGGGCAGCGGCGATGCGCTGGCGGAGTCGGTCGCGGTGGGCTTCGGGTCGGAGGTGGCCGGGGGTTCGGTTGCCGGTTCGGAGAAGGTGCTGGTCGGCTCGACCGGAGGGCTCGGCGACGGGTCCGGCGTGGCCGGCTCCGACGGCGACGGGGACGGGGACCGCGGCGGGCTCGGTGGCGCGGGCGGTGTGGGGTGTACGGGGTGGATGGTGGGCGCCGCCACCACTGGCCGGGGCCGTCGGTGCGAGTCGGGGTCCCAGTCGTCGGGGAGTGCCGGGGCCAGCGCGGGCCCCGGCGGGGCGGTGGTGGCGGGGGGCCGGTTGGGCAGGGCGGGGGGCTGGGACCCGTCGGGCAGTGGAAGCACCACCGGGCCGACCGAGGGGGTCGGGATGAACGGGGTGCTGGCGTCCGGCGGGGCGCTGTTGCCCATGGTGGCCGACCCGGCGCTGATCGCGGCCAGGATCGGCATGGACGCGGTGCCGGCGAGCAGCGCGACCGTGAGAAGGTAGCCGCGGCTCGGGCCGCCCGAGGCGGGTGCCCGGTGGGCACCGATCACCCGGCGGTATTCGGTTCCGGACGCCGCATGGGAGCGACGGAGGAACGGCGCTCCGGGACCTCCTGCTGGCTCGGACACCGGCACACGCTCCTCGTACGTCGACCGACGGCTGCCCCTGGCATTTGCCGCAGGGCGGGACAGAAGCCGCTTCCCTGGACACCCAGTCAGCTTGGCCCAGTGACCCTCAGTTCACCAGGCGCCACAGCGTGTCGACACACCGATTGTCCGTCGGCTGGGCGCGAACCTAAGCGACAAAGCCCGTGATGCGCTGCGAACCACGCCGAAGTTCGCGGGGGGTGGAGACCATATTGTGGGACCCCTCACCTCCTCTGCAATCATTCAGGCACGACGGCAGTGCAGCCGCCACCTCCGCACATCCTGCGGCTGGTGCGGAACGGCGCCGGCGCTCCGGGGCCGGGTTGCTCCACGACCCGGCTCACGCCGCGCGGCAACCCCCACCGGGGCTAGGCGCGGTCGCCAGAAACCAGCCCGGCTCGAGCCGGGCGGCGCAGGATGTGCGCGGCACGGGTCACCCCCGGCGCCGGCGCAGACCAGACAGGGAGAGACGGATGGCAAAGGGCGACCCCGGGGTCACCACCCGCGGCCGGCGGGCCGCACCCCGTTCCAAGCGTGCCGCCGAAGCAGGCGAGCCGGAACTCGTACAGCTGCTGACGCCGGAGGGCGAGCGGATCGAAACCGCGCTGGGCCCGGACGGGACCGAGTACCGCGTCGACTTCACCGACGAGGAGTACCGCGGGCTTTACCGCGACCTCGTGCTGGTCCGCAAGCTCGACGCCGAGGCCACGGCGCTGCAGCGCCAGGGCGAGCTGGGCCTCTGGGCCAGCCTGCTGGGCCAGGAGGCGGCGCAGGTCGGTGCCGGCCGGGCGCTGCGCGCCCAGGACATGGCCTTCCCGACCTACCGGGAGCACGGCGTCCTCTACTGCCGGGGCATCGACCCGATCATGCCGCTCGGCCTGTTCCGCGGCGTCGACCAGGGCGGCTGGGACCCGAACGAGTTCAAGTTCAACATGTACACGATCGTCATCGGGGCGCAGACCCTGCACGCGGCCGGGTACGCCATGGGCGTCGCCATGGACGGCAAGACCGGTGGCGACGACGGCGAGGCGGTGATCGCCTTCTTCGGTGACGGCGCCACCAGCCAGGGCGACGTCAACGAGTCGTTCGTCTGGGCCAGCGTCTTCAACGCCCCGCTGGTCTTCTTCTGCCAGAACAACCAGTACGCCATCTCCGAGCCGCTGGAGCGGCAGACCCGGGTCCCGCTGTACAAGCGGGCGAGCGGCTTCGGCTTCCCCGGCGTCCGGGTGGACGGCAACGACGTGCTCGCGTCGTACGCGGTGACCCGGCACGCGCTGGACAACGCCCGGCACGGCCAGGGGCCGAGCCTGATCGAGGCCTACACCTACCGGATGGGGGCGCACACCACCTCCGACGACCCCACCCGCTACCGGATCGCCAGCGAGGTCGAGGCCTGGCAGGCCAAGGACCCGATCGTTCGGATGAAGGCGTTCCTGGAGAAGCAGCAGATCGCCGACGCGGACTTCTTCGCCGAGGTCGACGAGCAGGCCCGCACCGAGTCGGTGCACCTGCGCGAGCGGGTGCTCGCCATGCCCGACCCCGCGCCGGTGACCATGTTCGACCACGTCTACCCGAACGGGTCGCCCGAGCTCGACGAGCAGCGGGAGCAGTTCAGCAAGTACCTGGCTTCGTTCGAGGGGAGCGCGCACTGATGGCCACGGAGACGCTCACTCTCGGCAAGGCTCTCAACACCGGTCTGCGTAAGGCCATGGAGAACGACCCGAAGGTCGTCATCATGGGCGAGGACGTCGGCAAGCTCGGCGGTGTGTTCCGGATCACCGACGGCCTCCAGAAGGACTTCGGCGAACAGCGGGTGATCGACACCCCGCTCGCCGAGTCCGGCATCATCGGCACCGCGGTCGGCCTGGCCATCCGGGGCTACCGGCCGGTCTGCGAGATCCAGTTCGACGGCTTCGTCTACCCGGCGTACGACCAGATCGTGTCGCAGGTGGCGAAGATGCACTACCGCTCGCAGGGCAAGGTGCGGATCCCGATGGTCATCCGGATCCCGTACGGCGGCGGCATCGGCGCGGTCGAGCACCACTCGGAGTCGCCCGAGGCGTACTTCGCGCACACCGCCGGCCTGAAGGTGGTGACCTGCGCGAACCCGCAGGACGCCTACTCGATGATCCAGCAGGCCATCGCCTCGGACGACCCGATCGTGTTCCTGGAGCCCAAGCGGCGCTACTGGGAGAAGGGCCCGGTCGAGCTGGACGCTCCGCTGTCCGAGGCGTACCCCCTGCACTCCGCCCGGGTCGCCCGGCCGGGCACCGCCGCCACCGTGCTGGCGTACGGCCCGATGGTGCGGACCGCCCTGGACGCGGCCACCGCCGCCGCCGAGGACGGCCGGGAGCTGGAGGTCATCGACCTGCGTTCGCTCTCCCCGCTGGACCTGACCGCCGCGTACGAGTCGGTGCGGCGCACCGGCCGCTGCGTGGTCGTCCACGAGGCCCCGGGCAACCTGGGCCTGGGCTCCGAGATCGCGGCCCGGATCACCGAGGAGTGCTTCTACTCCCTGGAGTCCCCGGTGCTGCGGGTCACCGGCTACGACACCCCCTACCCGGCGGCCCGGGTCGAGGAGGAGTACCTGCCCGACCTCGACCGGGTGCTCGACGCCGTCGACCGCACCTTCGGCTGGTGAGTGGCATGTCGCGAATCAAGGAGTTCAACCTCCCCGACCTGGGCGAGGGGCTGACCGAGGGCGAGATCCTCGCCTGGCTGGTCAAGGTCGGTGACGTCATCGAGCTGAACCAGCCGATCGTCGAGGTGGAGACGGCCAAGGCGGCGGTCGAGATCCCGGCGAAGTGGGCCGGCCAGGTGCAGGCGATCTTCCACCCGGAGGGCACCACCGTCGAGGTCGGCACCCCGATCATCGCGATCGACACCGACCCGGGCGCCGGGCCGATCGAGGACGCCGCTCGGCCCACCCCGTCGGCTGCCGCGCTGGCCGCCGTCGAGGTCGCGCCCGAGGAGGGCGCGATCGAGCCGGGCCTGATCGGCGGTCCCGCCCCGGGTGGGCGTACCGCCGTGCTGGTCGGCTACGGTCCGCGGACCACGGCGGCCAAGCGTCGCCCGCGCAAGTCCACCTCTGCGATCCCGTCCCAGAAGCCGACCAGCGGCGCCGACCATGGAATTGTGGCGGGTGACAAAACCGCCCCGATCGCCACGACTCCGGCACCACAAGTCCATGATCGACGCGACAGGGCCGGGTCCGGTGGACCTGTACTGGCCAAGCCGCCGGTCCGCAAGCTCGCCAAGGACCTCGGCGTCGACCTGACCACGCTGACCGGCTCGGGTCCGCTGGGCTCGATCACCCGGGAGGACGTACAGCGGGCGGCCTCGGCGCCGGCGGCGGTCGAGCCGCTGACGGTCGCGGCGGCGGCTGCGGCGCCCGCGAGCTTCGGCGCGGACCGCGAGCAGCGCATCCCGGTCAAGGGGGTACGCAAGCTCACCGCCGAGAACATGTCCCGCTCGGCGTTCACCGCCCCGCACGTGACGGAGTTCCTGACCGTCGACGTGACCCGGGCGATGAAGGCCCTGGACCGGCTTCGCGGGCGGCGCGAATGGCGTGAGGTGCGCGTCTCCCCGCTGCTGCTGGTCGCCAAGGCGGTGCTGCTGGCGGTCAAGCGCCACCCGATGGTCAACTCGACCTGGGCCGGCGACGAGATCGTGGTCAAGGACTACGTCAACCTGGGCATCGCGGCGGCGACCGAGCGTGGCCTGATCGTGCCGAACATCAAGGACGCCGGCCGGCTCTCGCTGCGCGAGCTGGCGGACGCGCTGACCGAGCTGGTGCAGACGGCGAAGGCCGGCCGCACCTCCCCGGCTGACATGTCCGCCGGCACGCTGACGATCACCAACGTCGGCGTCTTCGGCGTCGACACCGGTACGCCGATCCTGCCCCCGGGCGAGTCCGCGATCCTGGCGTTCGGCGCGGTCCGGGAGATGCCGTGGGTGCATAAGGGCAAGGTCAAGCCGCGCCTGGTCACCACTCTGGGCCTCTCCTTCGACCACCGGATCATCGACGGTGAGCTCGGCTCGAAGTTCCTCCGCGACGTGGGGGACTTCCTGGCCGATCCGGAGGCGGCGTTGCTCGCCTGGACCTGACGGTTCACGAGCCCGGCGACGGCCGGTGTGTCACGGGTGAACGCCCGGCACACCGGCCGTTGCCATTGGTGAAAGAAATCTTCGGCTCGACAAGGGCATCAACCTACGATCCGTAGGTTGGTGGTTCAGCTCACCTAATAATCGATGGACGTTCGCCGCGTTCTGCGCTTCAATAGAGACATCAAGGGGCTGACAACCGAATAGCCAGGAGGAGACCCAGATGAGCATGATCGAGCGAATTCGTAACCGCCGCGACGCCAACCGCCGTGCCCGCGCCATCGAGCACGCGCTGCGTTCCGCCAACTCCCCCGCGGTCCGCGAGGAGCTCCTCGCCATCGCCCAGCGTCACCTCAGCTGACGCCCCCTACCTTCTTCACCTCCTCCAGTCCGAAGACCCGCCCGGCGCGACCGGGCGGGTCTTCGGCGTTCCGCGTCGATTGACACCGGGATTCCACCTCGCCGCGCCGCCCGGTACGGTGGGGCTCGGTCGCCACCCGCCCGCCTCCGGACCGATCGCGCCCCCCGAAAACCGATCGACAGCATCTGGTAACGGCGAGTGACGGCCGGTGCTCCCCCGGACGCCTCCCGGCGGCCAACCGATACGGTGCGGGGAGCCCGCACGGCCGGTACCCGCCGGCGACGCCGGCCAGCCGGCCGACGGTCCCGATCGGCATCGGCGGCCGACATGTGATGGAGGAGGCGCACCCATGACGTCCGAGGCCCCGCACCGCCCTGGCCAAGAGCCGGGCGAGGTGTCGCCGGGAGCCGGCGGACCGGCGCCGTACGGCGACCGCCCGGCGCAGCAGGACAACGGGTACCCCGGCGCTGCCGACCTCGGCTGGGCCCCGCCGCCGCCGGCCGGCCCGCCCACTCAGCCGGCCCCCGCGTGGGCGCAGCCGGGCGACCAGCCCGTCGCCGGCCGAGCCGCCGCGCAGGCACCGCCCGACGAGCCGGGCGCCTGGGGCGGCGGGTCTCCTCAGCCCGCATGGACCCCGCCCGAACAGACTGGAGCAGCCTGGGGCGCGCCGGACCAGGCTGGGCCCGCCTGGTCGGGCGCACCGGCGCCACCGTCCGCGGAACCGGCGCCGCCCGCGTGGGCCGGCGGATACGGCGAGCAGCCCGCCTGGGCGCAGCCCGGTGAGTCGGGCGCTCGCGCCGCCGTACCCGTCCCCGCGCCGGCCCTCCCTCCGCACGAGTCATGGGCCACCGGCCCGCAGGACGACCAGCCGGCCTGGGGGCAACAGGGCGAGGCGCCCACGCCGGCGTGGGCACCGGCCGAGGCAACCGGCCGCGCCTCCGCCAAGGTGTCCGTGCCGGGCCAGCCGGCCGACAACTGGCCGGCCCAGAACGACCCCGACCGTTCCGGCGGCTGGGCCGCGGGGCGCGCCGCCGGGCAGGACCGTCCGGCGGACGAGCCGGCGCAGGCCGGCCCGGGCTCCGCCGCCGTCCCGACGCCGGGCGACCGGCCGGATTCCTGGAATCCCGCGCGCGCCAGCGTCTCGGTGCCGGCCCCGGAATCGCCGACGGCCTGGGGTGACATGCAGGACAGCACCGGGCAGTGGGCACCCGAGCACCCCGCCATCCCGAAGGCCGAGCCGTGGGCGCCGGGTGAGGCGTGGGGTCGGCCCGCCGAGGCCCAACCGGGCGAGTCGGCCTCGACCGGCAGGGAGCCGGCCGGGGCCGAGGAGACGCCGATCTACCAGCCCGCCCCCGGCCCGGGTATCTCCCCGGCCAATGCTGTGCCGCTGCCGCAGCAGGAGCAGCGGGTGCCGGGCGCCGCCCTGACCGACTACTCGCCGCCCCCCGACTACCCGCCGCCCGCCGACTACCTGCCACCGGCGCAGTTCGCTCCGGCCGCCGAGCCCGCCGACCGGGCGTACGAGCCGGAGCAAGCGGCCTGGGGCGCGGCGGAGCCGGAGCAGGCAGCCTGGGGCGCGGCGGAGCCGGCGCACGAGGAGCCGCAGTCACCGGCCGGGCCGATGGTGCCCGGCCCGCGTACCTCCCCGGAGTCCAGCGCGGCCGGTGCCGTCTCGGCCAGCGCATCCGTGCCGATGGCCAGCCGGCTGACGCCGCCAGCCGACCAGTCCCCCCAGGAAGCCGGCGTGCCGGCACCGCAGCCCCGGGTCTACGGTCGGCCGGCCCGCCCCGAATCCGAGAATTCTCCGGGCCAGGACGCCTCGAACGGCCTTCCCGAGCGGGGACCGCGCTTTGACGAGCCCGGCCCGCAGCCCCGGTTCGACGAGCCGGACCACTCGGCACCCCCGAACGCCTTCGCCGAGGCGCCGCCGGCACCGTTCTCGCCCGTCGGCCCGCCGCCGTTCCCGCCTGGCGTGCCGTCGTTCGTAGACCCGGCCAGCAGCAACCGGCCGGTCAACGGGGTGCACCCGCACAGCGACGAACGCCCCGGCGCCCCGTTCGGCGGACCCGGTGCTTACCCGGATCCGTTCGGCGGACCCGGTGCTCACCCGGATCCGTCCGGCGGACCCGGCGGCCCGCCCAATCCGTTCGGCACGCCCGGCGGCCCGCCCAATCCGTTCGGCACGCCCGGCGGCCCGCCCGATCCATTCAGCACGCCCGGCGGCCCGCCCAATCCGTTCGGCGGGCCGGCCGGCGGTCGCGCGTCTGTTGCCGTACCTGGGCCGGGCGCGATGGGCGAGCCGGGCCACGGCAATGTCCCGCCCGCATTCCCGCCGCCGACGGCACCAGCCTGGTCGCAGGGCCCGGCCAGCGAGCAGGAACAAGGCCGCTTCGACGCGTTCAAGCCGGAGGCCGAGCCGCAGACCGAGGCACCGACCCCGAAGGTGCGCAACGGTCGGGTGCTGGCCGCCGTGCTGGTAGCGGCGGTGCTGATCCTGGCCATCCCGCTCGGCCTGCTCACGCTACTCGGCAAGATCGGCGGTGGCGACGACAAGCCGGCCGGGTTCGACCCGGCGGTGGGTTCCTGCGTCAAGCAGTCCGGCACGTCCGCGGTGGCCGCCGACTGCGGCGACCCGGACGCGTTCACCGTCGTCTCAAGGGTCGACAGCAAGGAAAAGTGCGCCGACCCGACGCAGCCGACCGTGGAGCTCAACGGCGTCGCGGGAGGCCGGCTGCTCTGCCTCAAGCCGGCCGAAAAGTAGCAGTTCGCAGCGGCGGGGCCACGGTCATCCGTGGCCCCGCCGTCGCACATTCGACCCGTCGCCCTCGCTACGGAACGTCACGTCTCTCCACCCAGAGGACCGCGGCGCGCTGGCGCGATACGCCCAAATAGGGAACTACCTCCGACAGCTCAATAACTCGCACGGGCGGACCCGATCCCAACCCTCAAACGCCGTCCCGAGTCCCGCCTGGGTCTGCGACCAGTGCGGCCACGACCGGCCCTGCCCGACACTGGCTCCGCGCCGACGACCGCCGCGCGACCCTGATTCCCCGAGTTCTCCCGGATCACCGCCACGCCATCCGCGACCTAGGCGGCCGGCAAGGCGGACCGACCCGTCCGCCCGCCGCCGCGAGCTGTTCGTCCTGACCGACGGCGTCCCACGCTCACCCCGTACCTGTCGCGCTCCGCCAGGGCAACCCACCACCCGGTCTGCCCTGCCGGCGGCGGCGGACAGTCGCCGGTCGCCCAGAGCGGCAACAGACGGGTACGGCACGATGGGGGTCATGAGCGCACGAGTACGGGCACCGGAGCTGCGCGGTCGGGCCTGGCTGAACACCGGCGGGAAGGCCGTCACCCTGGCCGCCCTGCGGGGCAAGATCACAATTTTGGACTTTTGGACCTTCTGCTGCATCAACTGCCTGCACGTGCTCGATGAGCTACGCCCGCTCGAGGAGAAATACGGCGACGTGCTCGTAGTCATCGGGGTGCACTCGCCCAAGTTCGAGCACGAGAAGGACCCGAACGCGCTGGCGGCGGCCGTCGAACGGTACGGGGTGCACCACCCGGTGCTCGATGACCCCGAGCTGAACATGTGGCAGCAGTACGCGGCGAAGGCCTGGCCGACCCTGTCAGTGATCGATCCCGAGGGCTATGTGGTCGCCACCATGGCCGGCGAGGGGCACGCGGAGGGGCTGGCCCGGCTGATCGACGAGCTGATCGCCACCCACGAGGCGAAGGGCACCCTGCACCGGGGCGAGGGCCCGTACGTCCCGCCGGCGGAGCCGCCGACCACGCTGCGCTTCCCCGGCAAGGCCGTGGTGCTCGACGGCGGCAACCTGCTGGTCTCCGACTCGGCCCGACACTCCCTGGTCGAGCTGGCCCCCGACGGCGAGCAGGTGCTTCGCCGGATCGGCGCGGGCACCCGCGGCGACGCGGACGGCCCGGCGGCGAGCGCCACCTTCTCCGAGCCGCAGGGGCTCTGCCTGCTCCCGGCGCACGTCGCCGAGGTGGCCGGGTACGACCTGGTCGTCGCGGACACCGTCAACCACCTGCTGCGCGGCGTGAAGCTCGCCACCGGCGAGGTGGTCACGGTGGCCGGCACCGGGCGGCAGTGGCGTTCGACCGTCGACGACCATGCGCACGACTCCCGCTCGGTCGACCTCTCCTCCCCGTGGGATGTCGCCTGGTACGACGACAAGGTTGTTGTCGCCATGGCCGGCATTCACCAGCTCTGGTGGTTCGACCCGATCAAGCGGACCGCCGGCATGTACGCCGGTACCACCGTCGAGGCGCTGCGGGACGGCCCGCTGTCCGAGGTCTGGATGGCCCAGCCCTCCGGCCTCTCCGTCTCGGCCGACGGCAGCCGGCTCTGGGTGGCCGACAGCGAGACCAGCGCGATCCGGTACGTCGAGGCCGGTCGGATGCACACCGTGGTCGGGCAGGGCCTCTTCGACTTCGGTCACGTCGACGGTCCGGCCGACCGGGCGCTGCTTCAGCACCCGCTGGGGGTGTGCGCGCTGCCCGACGGCTCGGTGTTGATCGCCGACACGTACAACGGGGCGGTGCGCCGCTTCGACCCGGCGACCGACCAGGTCGCCACGGTGGCGGACGGGCTGGCCGAGCCGAGCGACATCGTGCTCACCCCGGAGGGCGAGGTGCTGGTGGTCGAGTCGGCCGCCCACCGGATGACCCGGTTGGCCCCGGGCGCGCTCACCGCGGCGGGCGCGAGCACCGTGGAAGGCCCCCGGCACAAGCTGGAACGCAAGCCGACGGACGTGTCGGCGGGCGAGCTGACCCTCGACGTGATCTTCACGCCGGCACCGGGGCAGAAGCTGGACGGCACGTACGGGCCGTCGACCCGGCTGGTGGTCTCGGCGTCTCCGCCCGAGCTGCTGGTCGAGGGGGCCGGGACGGGCACGGAGTTGTCCCGTCGCCTGGTGATCGACGGAGCGGTGTCCCAGGGCGTGCTCCAGGTGACCGCCCAGGCGGCCACCTGCGACGCTGACGTCGAGCACGCGGCTTGCCACCTGACCCGGCAGGACTGGGGCGTCCCGATCCGCGTGGTCGAGGCCGGCGTCACTCGCCTCCCTCTCATCCTCCGCGGCCTCGACGAGGCGTGACGCCCTCAGCCCGAGTGGTTAATAGGGGCCCCTTCCTCTACCGCAGGCGTTAAGAAGGGGCCCCTCCTTTCACGCGAACGGAGTGAGCGTGGCCCCGGCGTCGATGAGGGCGGCGCGCACGAGCTCGGCGCAGCGCACCGCGCCGGGGGTGTCCCCGTGCAGACAGATCGACTCGATCACGCATGGGACGACGCTGCCGTCGACCGCGACGACGGTCCGCTCGGTGGCCATCCGGACGGCCCGGGCGGCCACCTCCTCCGGGTCGGTGACCAGCGCGTTCGCGGCGCTGCGGGGCACCAGCGAGCCGTTGGGCAGATAGTTGCGGTCGGCGAAGCCCTCGGCGACCACCCGCAGCCCGGCGCCGGCGGCGAGCTGGGCGAGCACGGAGCCGGGCGGGCAGAGCAGGGGCAGTTCGTGGTCGTACGCGCTGACGGCGGCGACCAGCGCGGCGGCCTGGGCCTCGTCGCAGGCCGCCGCGTGGTAGAGCGCGCCGTGCGGCTTGAGGTAGCGGACCCGGGTGCGGAACAGCCGGCAGAACGCGTCGAGCGCGCCGAGCTGGTAGATCGTCTCGTCGCGTAGCTCGGCGAAGTCGTACGCGATGTGCCGCCGGCCGAAGCCGGCGAGGTCCCGGTAGCCGACCTGGGCGCCGACCGCGACTCCGCGGGCGACGGCGCCGGCGCAGACCCGGTGCATGGTGGACGGGTCGCCGCCGTGGAATCCGCAGGCGACGTTGGCGGAGGTGACCAGGTCCAGCAGCGCCGCGTCGTCGCCGAGCCGCCAGATGCCGAATCCCTCGCCGAGGTCAGCGTTGAGGTCCATGGAAGGAAACCGTAGTACCCGGGCGGGCCTGTGCGAGCGGGGTCACGTCGTCCACCACCCCGATGACCGGGTAGCCGCCGGTGGTGGGGTGGTCGGCGAGGAAGATCAGCGGTTGCCCGTCCGACGGCACCTGCACCGCGCCGAGGACGAGGCCTTCGCTGGGCAGCTCACCGGCCACCGCGCGGGGCAGGGCCGCGCCGACCAGTCGCGCGCCGACCCGGTTGCTCGCCGGGCTGATCGTGTACGGGGTGTCGAGCAGCAGATCCAGCGCGGCGGGGGTGAACCAGTCGTGCCGGGGACCGGGGCGTACGGCCAGCCGCAGCGCGGCCGGGACGGCCGGGGCGACGGTGAAGTCCACCGGGGCCGGCGGGGCGGCCGGGACGCCCAGGGGCAGCCGGTGGCCGTCGCGTACCGGGGGTGGGCCGAGGCCGGAGAGGGTGTCGGTGGCGCGGCTGCCGAGCACCGGCTCGACCGCGATCCCACCGCTGACCGCGAGCCAGGTACGCAGTCCGGCGCGGGCGGGGCCGATCCGCAGCACCGCACCGGCGGGCAGTGACAGGGGTCGGCCCACGTCTCCTGGCCGCCGGTCGACCCGGACGTCGGCCTCCGCTCCGGTGAGCGCCACGGTGACGGCCCGGGTGAACCGCAGGGCGCAGCCGGTCAGGGTGATCTCCAGGCCGGCGGCGGTCTCCGGGTTGCCGACGAGCCGGTTGGCCAGGCGCAGCGCGGCCGGGTCGAGCGCGCCGGAGCGGGGCACGCCGAGGTGGGCGTACCCGGGTCGGCCCTGGTCCTGCACGGTGGTGAGGGCACCGGCCCGGAGCACCTCGATCATGTGGCCACCAGCCGGACCCGGGTGCCGGGGGTGAGCCGGGCCGGCGGGTCGGCGTGCACGTCGAAGAGGACGAGGTCGGTCCGCCCGACCAGCAGCCAGCCGCCGGGCGAGGCGGTCGGGTAGATCCCCGCGTACGGGCCGGCCAGCGCGACCGACCCGGCCGGCACCCGGGTACGCGGGGTGGCCAGCCGGGGCACGGCCAGCTGCGCCGGCAGCCCGGTGAGGTACGCGAACCCGGGCGCGAACCCGCAGAACGCCACCCGGAACTCGGTGTTCCGGAGCCGCTCAACCACGGTCGGGACGTCGACGCCCCAGTGGGCGGCGACGACGGGCAGGTCCTCCCCGTCGTACCCGGTGGGGACCTCGACCTCGACCTCGGCGGCGGTGGACGCGGTGACGCCGATTTGCGGGGCCCATCCGGCGATCCGCGCGGCGGTCGCCGCCGGGTCCGGTACGCCGTCGAGCAGCACCGTGGCCGCCGCCGGGATGATCTCGGCGGCGGTCAACTGGCCGGCCTCGCGGCGGCGCCACAGCTCGGCCCGCCACGCCCGGACCTGCTCGGGGTGGTCGCAGTCGAGCAGCAGGGCGTGCGCGCCGACGGGTCGGATCCGCATCCCGCCATATTCCCGGATCGCCCGACCGGCCGTTCAGGCGGCGTGACGGCCCGCACTACCTGAAAGTAACCTACGGTGCCGTAACCTATTTGCGTGACGACCTCCGCACCGCTTCGACTCAAGCCGGTCGACATCGGTAAGCCCCGGATGCGCGGCTGGCTGCACGCCTATGCGTTCTTCGTCGCGCTCGTCTGCGGCATCGTGCTCTGTTCGATCGCGTCCACCCGGCCCGGCTGGACGCCCCTGGTCAGTTGCCTGATCTACAGCCTGACCGTGTGCGGTCTCTTCGGCACCAGCGCGCTCTACCATCGCCGGGTCTGGTCGGAGCGCGGCTACCAGATCATGCGCCGGCTGGACCATTCGATGATCTTCGTGTTCATCGCCGGCACGTACACCCCGTTCTGCGCGCTGCTGCTGAGCGCCCGGCAGGCCACCGTCATGCTCGGCCTGGTGTGGGGTGGGGCGCTGGCCGGCGTGGCGCTCAAGCTCATCTGGCCGCATGCGCCGCGCTGGGTCTCCGCACCGCTCTACCTGGCCCTCGGCTGGGTCGCGGTGGCGATGCTGCCGCAGATCCTGCACTCCGGCGGGGTCACCGCCCTGGTGCTGCTGATCGTCGGCGGGGCGATCTACACCGTCGGCGCGGTCTTCTACGCGCTGCGCCGGCCGAACCCGTGGCCGACCGTCTTCGGCCACCACGAGTTCTTCCATGCCTGCACCCTGGTCGCGGCGATCTGCCACCACATTGCGATCTACTTCGCGCTCTTCGCCTGACCGCGCACCCCGCGCCGGGCCGGCACGGTTCGAGGGTCCCGCGATGGCGCGGGACCCTCGATGTCTCTTCACGGGTGGGATCAGGCCGGGTAGCCCGGCCGGCGCACCTCGCGGTACTCCTCGTGGACGACCCGGTCGTCCTGGGCCGGCACCACGGGCTCGGCGACGACCCGCTCGGGCGCCGGGGCGGCGACCACCGTACGCCTGCGGCTGCTCCAGAAGTAGAGCGTCATGATCAGGCCGACCACGCCGGCGAGCATGAGCACCCAACCGACAACGTTCAAGTTCAGCCATCCCAGGTTGGCGTCGACGGCGAATGCGAAGATCGCTCCCACCGCGATGAGGAAGATGCTGGCACCGATGCCCATGACGTCGCCTCCTTGGCGGTCTGCTGCGTTTCCTACCCGCCGCGGCCATGGATGAGGTAGCGGCAGCCATCGACTTACCCAGGCGCTCTGATCGTCAATCAGGCAAGCTGTGCTGATGACGGACAGCAGGAACCAGCAGCGGGCTCTGGTGCTGCTCCGGCACGCCAAGGCCGAGCAGTACCGGGACGTACCGGATGGGGAGCGCCCGTTGACCGCGCGCGGGCATGCCGACGCGGCGGCGGCCGGGGCCTGGCTGGCCCGGCACGCTCTCCTGCCCGACGTGGTGCTCTGCTCGACGGCCAAACGCACCCGGCAGACCTGGCACGGGGTGGGGCTGGGCATGACGGGGTCCCCGCCGGAGGGGGGACCGGCGGGGCCCGCACCGATGGTGCGCTACGAGGCAGCCGTGTACGAGGCGCAGCCGGACGACCTGCTGGAGCTGGTCCGCAGCGTCGCCCCGGACACCGGCACCGTGCTGCTGATCGGGCACAACCCGGGCATCTCGCTGCTCTCCGGGCTGCTCGACCCGCAGCGGGCGGATCCGGACGGGCTGCGCACCGCCGACCTGGTCGTGCACCGCCCGACCACCCGGTGGGCCGCCCTCGCGCCCGCCGCCGCCCCCATCACCGCCCGCCACACCGCCCGCAGCTGAACCGTAAGAAGGGGGCCCCTGCTTAACGCCTCAGGTAGAGCAGGGGCCCCCTGTTAACGCCGCGACACGTCAGGACGGTGGGGCTGTCGGCGGTGGCGGGTCGGGCGGCGGAGGCATCATCGCCGTCGGGTGGGAGAGCCGGTTCTCCTCCACGATGAGCGTGCGTGCCCGCTTGCGCCGGTCCTGCCAGAACCAGACCGTGGTGAGCAGTATGGCCAGCCCGGCCAGGATGAACACCCAGCCGACCGCGCGCAGGTCGATCCACCAGACGTTGGCCCGGACGGCAAAGGTCATGATCGCGCCGAGTGCGATGAAGAAGATTCCGCTACCGATGCCCATGTGCGCTGCACTCCCCCGTGCGATGGCTCTTGGGCGTGTCCTGTCGTGGTCCGCCTGGGTACCCGTCAGGCGGCCGGCCTACCGGCCGGGGCGGCGAAACAACCGCGGGGGGGGGCGGGGGGGGCGCCCCGCCGCCCGGGGGGGGGGGGGGGGAGGCCGCGCAAAACCCCCCGAGTGGCGGA
>NZ_JBEYIX010000002.1:0-385731 GCF_040636055.1 Micromonospora sp. NPDC006766
GCCCGCAACTCCGCGACATCGGGCGGCCGGGCCAAGGCCGGGACGTGCGAACGCGGGTGCCGGCCAGCGGCATCTTGCCGATCTTGGAGACCTACCGTTCACCGCGAACGGCAACTCTCCAAGATCTGCCAGCGGCGGATCCGGACCGGGTTAGAACCGCCAGGTCCAGGCGTCCGCGACCCGGGTGCCGGGGCCGAAGAGTGACTCCAGGGTCCGGCGCAGGGCTTCCGCGTGCGGCGCGTCGTCGGTCAACGCCACGCAGGAGGCGCCCCAGAAACTGACGTCCCGGGCGGCCTGGCGGCGCTGCTTGTCGCCGATGGCCGGCGGCGCCCCGCCCTCGGCGACGTCGGCCAGCAGGACTGAGGTGGGGCGCTTGTAGGTGCCGAAGGACGGTGCGCCGTCGTGGCCGTACGGGCCGATGAAGAAGCCCTCCGGCATGCCGAACGCGGCGTTCGCGGCCGTGGCCCAGCGCATCGGCCAAGGGTTCGCCGGGGTGGCCGGCGGCACCGGAACCAGCACCCCGCCGGGGTGTACGCACTGCCGCCAGTGGCCGGCGGTGACGAACTCGGGCAACGCCGGCCGGGGTGCGGTGGGCAGCGGCGCGGGAAACACGCTGAGCAGACCCACGCCGACGGCCAGCGGTACCAGCCACCGGACCCGGCCCCGCGCGGCCAGCGCCCGGTCCACGGCGAGGGCCAGCACCGTACCGGCCAGCGGCAGCACGGCCAGGCCGAACCGCGTCGGCAGCGCGCCGTCCACCACCGGCAGCCCCACCAGCAGCGCGTACGGGGCGGACAGCCCGGTCCGCTCGCCGGCGACCAGCACCTCGGGGCCGAGCGACAGCACGCCCATGGCCAGGCCGGCGGCCACGCAGGCGACCGCCAGCGGGCGGCGACCCAGCCAGACCGCGCAGGCGACGATGACCAGCAGCAGGGGCCAGCCGAGGAAGGTGTTGAACTCGGTCGGGCCGGCCAGCCGGGACGCGGTGTCGCCGCCCAGCACGGTGAGCGGGGAGAACGCCGTCCAACTGGTCAGATCGGCGGCGTAGAGGCGCGGGTTGAACACCCCGTCGGAGACCGCCTGCGGCCCGGCGAACTGGTACCACAACGGATACCAGAGCACGAATACGGCCAGGCCGGCCGCCACGGCGAGCCCGACGCCGAACGCGGGCAGCGCCCGGCGCGACAACGCCCGGTCGGCCAGCCCGTACGCGACAGCCGTGAGCAGCAGGGTGACCGCGGTGAGGAAGAGCACCTCCTCGCCTGTGAAGAACTGCGCGATGACCGCCGACGCCAGCCCGAGCGCCGAGGTGGCCACCCGTCGGCGGTCCGGCCCGCCCGTCCGGCCCCTCGGGTCGGCGGCCCGAAGCAGCCGGACCACCAGCCAGACGATCACCGGGACCAGCCACTGGGCGGTCATGTGCAGGTGGCTGTTGCTCTGCGAGACCATGCCGGGGCCGAAGCCGCACAGCGCCGCGCCGAGACCGGCGGCGAACGGGCGGGCGCGCAGCACCCGGGTGAACAGCAGGTACCAGGCGATCGCGGTGCCGGCCAGATTGCCGGCGACCAACAGCGCGAAGGTGACCGGCGCTCCGAACGCGAGCGTGACCGGGGCGAGTAGCACCCCGAGCGCGATCACCGTGGTGTTGGTCAGCAGGTTGACCCCGTCCGGCGCGTTGAGCCGGTCGGTGAGCAGGCTGAAGTCGCCCAGCAGGGCGCGCGAGTCGACGGCCAGGAACCACTCGTAGAGGGTCTGGTCGGTCGGGTTGAGCGCGAGCACCCGCTGCCCCGGGGCCGGCCACAGGCCGTGGGTGAGCACCCCGGCGAGCAGGGCGAAGAGCAGCGCGGCGAGCAGGTCCGCGCGGCGGCGGGCCACGGCGGCGAGCAGGCGGCTGGCCCGGCTCGGGTGGACGACGGCAGGGATGGGGCGGACTGCCGGGGCGGGGCCCGTACGGGCGGGGCTGGTCACGGCTCGACGATAGGCGCGGGACCCCGCCGGGGTACGCCCGCCCGGCGCGTAACGGTTACGGTGAGACCTACATCGTCGCGCTTCGCCGCGCCGGTGTCGCCCGCCCGGGTGGTGGAACGGCAGACACGGCCGCCTTAAAAGCGGCTGCCGCGAGGCGTGCGGGTTCGAGCCCCGCCCCGGGCACCTGTGACTCTCAGCTTTCCCACAGCTGCCCCACCGGCCCGGGGTTGTGCGTTCCGACTACCCTGGAGCTGCGCGTTCACGTGCTTCGACCCCCTGAGGGAGGCCTGAAAGTGAAGTCCTCAAACCCGGTGCTCTCCCGGTTCGGCCACGCCGAACGTGGGCGGGCGGCCGGGTACGCCCAGCCCGGTTACCCGCCGCAGCAATACCAGCCGTACCCGCAGCAGGATGCCCCCGGTTACGGCTCCGCGGTGACCTCGGCCGCTGCAGCCCCGATGACCCTGGACGACGTGGTCGTCAAGACGGTCACCATGCTGGCGATCCTCGGCGGCGCCGCGGCGGCCACCTGGGTCCTCGTCCCGGACCAGCTGCTCGGGCTGGCCTTGCTCGGCGGCGTGGTGATCGGCCTGGTGCTCGGCCTGATCATCTCGTTCTCCCGGATGGCGAACCCGGCCCTGGTGGTGGCGTACTCCGTCGTCGAGGGTGTCTTCGTCGGCGCGGTGAGCAAGCTCTACGAATCCCGCTGGGACGGCATCGTGCTGCAGGCCGTCGTGGCGACCTTCGGCGTCTTCTTCGTGATGACGATGCTCTACAAGGCGCGCGTCATCCGGGCCACCCCGAAGTTCACCAAGATCATGGTCGCGGCCATGGGTGGCCTCTTCGCCGCCATGATGATCAACCTGGTGCTCTCGCTCTTTGGCGTCAACACCCACCTGCGCGACGGCAGCGGGCTGGCCATCATCTTCAGCCTGGTCTGCATCGTGGTCGCCTCGCTGAGCTTCGTGCTCAACTTCGCCAACATCGAAGAGGGCGTCCGGATGGGCCTGCCGCAGCGCTACGCCTGGACGGCCGCCTTCGGCATCGTGGTCGGCCTGGTCTGGCTCTACCTGGAGGTGCTGCGCCTGCTCAGCTACCTCCAAGGCGACGACTGACCGCCGCTTCACCAGAGACGCCCGCCTGCCGCGACCGCGGCGGCGGGCGTCGTCGTTTCCCCGTCGCCGCCGCGCCGCCCCGGGCAGAGTGTAAGCCGGGTACGTCGGTGAGGAGGTCCCCGGTGCAGAGTGCCAACCCGGTGCTGACCCGACTGGACGAGACCCGCCGGGCCGAGCGTCAGGCGCTCGGGGCCGCCGACACGATGACCGTGGCCGACGTGGTCAGCCGGACGGTCGGCCTGCTGCTGGTCACCGCCGCCACCGCCGCGGTCTCCTGGGCGTACGTGCCGCAGGCGGTGTGGATCCCGGCGGCGCTGGCCGGCAGCTCCCTGGCCAGCTTGGCGCTGCTGCTGTTCATCTCCCTCCGGCGGATCACCAACCCGCCGCTCATAATCGGGTACGCCGTGCTGCAGGGGCTGCTGCTCGGGGTGGCCAGCCGGGCCTTCGAGCTGGTCTATCCGGGCATCGTGGTGCAGGCGGTGATCGGCACCTTCGGCGTCTTCCTCGGCATGGCGCTGCTCTACCGGGCCCGGCTGATCCGGGCCACCCCACGGATGGCCCGGCTGGTCGCGGGCACGCTGCTCGGCATCCTCGTGCTCGGCCTGGTCAACCTGATCGCCTACCTGTTCACCGGGCGGCAGGGGGTGGTCGTCTACAGCCTGACCGGGCGGGTGGGCTGGCTGCCGTACGTCTTCTCGGTGGTGGCGATCATCGCCGGCGCGTTCAGCTTCATCCTCGACTTCGACCTGGTCGAGCGGTCGGCCCGCGCCGGCATGGCCCACCGGTACGCCTGGTACTGCGCGTTCGGGCTGCTGGTCGGGCTGATCTTCCTGTACTGGCAGATCCTCCGCCTGCTCAGCTACCTCCGGCGCTGAAAGTAGACTCGCCCACGATGAGCGCAGCGGAACTGGACCGGGCGGTGGAGCTGCTGGTCCGTCAGGTCGGGCACTGGGAACAGCCACGCTGGTCGGCGACGGCCGAGGGCGGCAACGTCTCCCGGGCCGACCTCGTGCACAAGCTGGTCCAGGAGATCGCCAACCTGGCGGCGGACGCGGAGGGCGAGCCGCGCCGGGACGTGCCCCGGCTCGGCAGCGACCTGGTGCTGCCCGACCAACTCCGGGTGGTGGCGGCCGACCTGGCGGCGGCCGGTCCACCGGAGTCGGTGCTGGCCGAGGCCGCCGCCGCGATCGCCCGGACCCGCACCGTCCTCTAGGCACCTCCCCGAATCGGCTCAGCTCAGCCGTTCGAGCACCATGGCCATGCCCTGGCCGCCGCCGACACACATAGTCTCCAGACCGATGGTCTTGTCGTGCCACTCCAGAGCGTTGAGCAGGGTGCCGGTGATCCGGGCACCGGTCATCCCGAACGGGTGCCCGACGGCGATCGCGCCGCCCATCACGTTCAACTTCTCCTCGGGGATGCCAAGCTGCCGGTACGACGGGATCACCTGCGCGGCGAACGCCTCGTTGATCTCGACCAGGTCGACGTCGTCGATGGTCATGCCGGCCCGCGCGAGGGCCTGCTTCGACGCCTCCACCGGGCCGAGGCCCATGATCTCGGGGGAGAGCGCGGTGACGCCGGTGGAGACGATCCGGGCCAGCGGGGTGAGCCCGAGGTCCCGCGCCCGCTGGGCGCTCATCACGATCACGGCGGCGGCACCGTCGTTGAGCGGGCAGCAGTTGCCGGCGGTGATCCGGCCGTCCGGGCGGAACACCGGCTTCAGGCCGGCGACGCCCGCCATGGTCACCCCGGGGCGCGGCCCGTCGTCGGTGCTGACCACGGTGCCGTCCGGGGTGGTCACCGGGGTGATCTCGCGGGCCCAGAAGCCGTCCGCGATCGCCTTCTCGGCCAGGTTCTGACTGCGTACGCCGAAGGCGTCCATGTCCTCGCGGGTGATGTCGTAGACCTGGGCGAGGTTCTCCGCGGTCTGCCCCATGGCCAGGTAGACGTCGGGGAGCTGGCCCGTCTCGCGCGGGTCGGTCCACACCTCGGCGCCGCCCTGGGCACGCGCCGCGGAACGCTTGCGGGCGGCCACGAAGCGGGGGTTCTCCCAGCCGCCGCCGATCAGCGCCTGCGCCTCCGCCGGCAGCGCGTCGGAGTTGCCGCGGGCGTACCGGGAAACAAGTTCGACCCCGGCGGAGATGAACACGTCGCCCTCGCCGGCCCGGATCGCGTGCAGGGCCATCCGGGTGGTCTGCAGCGACGAGGCGCAGTATCGGGTCAGCGTGGCGCCGGGCAGCCCGTCCAGGCCCAGCAGGGTGGCGACCACCCGGGCCAGGTTGAAGCCCTGCTCGCCGCCGGGCAGCCCGCAGCCGACGTAGAGGTCGTCGATCGTGGTCGGGTCGAGCGCGGGCACCTTGTCGAGGGCGGCCTGGACGATGGTGGCGGTGAGATCGTCCGGGCGGATGTCCCGCAGGGAACCCTTGGCCGCGCGACCGATGGGGGACCGGGCGGTGGCGACGATGACGGCGTCACGGGGCGACTCAATCGGCATGAGCCAACGTTAACCCGCAGGTAACTTGCGGCGGAACCTCGCTGCCGGGCGGGAAATGTCACGCCCGCCGGGGCTTCGGTTACTCCGGCTCGACACCGCCAGCGCGCAGGATGCGCCGCACCTGCTCGCGCTGATATCCGGCGGTCTCAGCAATGTCCTTTTGGCGACGACCGGCACGCGCGGCGGCCACGATGGCGACCGCAAGTCGCTCCCGCGCCTGGGTGGCTCGTTCGCGGGCCTGGACCACGAGTTGCCTGGCGTCTTCCTTCGCAGTCTCGATAGCGGCCTGGGCCTCCCGATACTCGCGTGCGGCGGCCTCAAGGTCATCCTGCATGCGGGCATGTTGTCACGTGCGTACTGATGCCTCATTACGCCAATAACCAGAAGGCATCCTGACAGTCTATCGAAGATGCCTCCTGAGGCGTAGTGTCATGAGGCGTAAGCATCAAGTAGGCGTGCCCCTGGGCAGCGCTGACACGCCGACCCGGGGGACTTGATCGGACGACGGAGGCCCGACCGGTGAGCACCCTACCCATTGCCCTACCGCAGTGCGGAGAGCCGGCAACGACGCGAATCGAGATCTATTCAGACGGCTCGCTCGACGCGTCCGCCTACACCTGTCCAGCGCACACGGCGGGGGCCCTTGCCGGCATCACAGAGGCCGGGCTGCACTCCCAGCCGGTCACCCTCTCGCCGACGGTCAACCGGCCGTGCGGGTACGTGCACGTCTATCCGACCGGGCAGTTGGCCGAGCCGGAGGGCGAGGCTCACCCGCCGTGGTGCGATCGCAAGGACTGCAGCCAGCGTGGACGGCACCAGTCGATTCAGTTGCCGGTCAGCACAGGGAAGCCCGAGGCGGTAATCGCCGACCTCTCGTTGACGCACGCTATCGCCGACGGCGTCGAGCCGATGATGTCCCTGACCGTCGTTGACGCCGACAGCGGCCGGCAGATCGTGCTCTCCCTCGGCCAAGGCCGGGTCCTGTCCTACCAGGTTCGGCGCCTGCTTGACCTCAGCCGGGGCTATCCCGGCAACCGGCGACCATCCTGTTAGCCCCACCCGCACCGGGGAACCGGTAATCATCACCAAGTACGAACGGCCCGTCGCCGTGCTGGTCGGCATCGACGAGTGGGAGGAGATCGAGGCGTTCCGAGACCGCAGGGACTCGGCGGTGATCGCCCGTTCCCGTGCCGAGGGTCAGTTCGTGCCGCTCTCGGCGGCTCTGGAGTCGCTCGGGGTCGATCCTCGTGAGGTGGAGGCGCTGCTGGCCGACCGGGCCGGCGGTGCGGCGGCGTGAAGGTTCAGATCGATCGGGACGTGCTGGTCTGGCTGCACAAGCAGCCACGCAACGTCTTCCTGACCGTCCTGAGCGCGATCCTTGGCTTGGTCTCCGACCCTGCGCCGCAGAACTCGACCGAGATGCGCGACGGATCCGGGCGTCGTCTGCGCGTCGGTGACTACCGGGTCGCCTCGACGGCGACGAGTTGACCATCCACGCCGTCGGGCATCGCAAGCACGTCTACTCATGAGCCGCCCGGGTCCGTCGGCCTTGTCCGGCCCGCGATGGGCTGGTCAGTGGTGGTGTCGGGTGGCGACCATCGCCGCCGCTTCGACTGCGGGCAGCAGGGCGTGTGCCCAGACCCGGTAGCCGTCGGCGGAGGGGTGGTAGCCGTCGTGGCAGAGCGTCCCCGCGTCCGCCCGGAACACCGGGCCGGTCTCGGTGGCCAGGTCGACCACGCCGGCGCCGGCGTGCAGCACGGCCGACGTCTGGGCCTGGGCGATCCGCCGCCCCGACCAGGCGAGCACGTGCCGCAGTGGGGACGCGACCGCGCGTACCGAGCCGAGGTCGGGGCAGGTGCCCACGACCACCTCGACGTGTGCCTCGCGCAGCCGGCGCACCGCCGACCCCAGGTAGGCTGCGGCGTCCGCCGGCCGGGCCAGCGCGGTGGCGTCATTGGCCCCGACCAGGATCACCGCCACGTCGGGACGCTCGCCGAGCAGAGCCCGAGCTACCTGGGTGGCCAGGTCGATGGAACGAGAACCGGACACCCCCACGCTGGACAGCTGCACCCGCCGGCCGGTAGAGCCCTCGGCGAGCAGTTGGGCCAGCTGGCCCCCGACGGTCTCTTCGAGGTGGCCCACACCGACGCCGAGCGCCGAGGAGTCGCCGAGCAGCACCAGCCGCAGCGGCGGGGCGTCAGCCCGGCCGACCGTCGCGCGCAACGCGAGGCCCAGCTCGGGCTGGGCGTACCGGCGACTGCGGGCGGCGATGGCCTGGCCGGCGAGGATCGCCGCCCCGCCCACCGTGCCCGCCACCAGAGACAGCACCGCGGCCCGGCCGAGCCGTGCCGCCATGTCGTACCGTCCGCTCATGCCAGTCCCTCCAGGGTGGGTGAGTCGGCGGTGGGACCGGGCTGCGGCACCGCGCCGACGCCGAAGAAGGCGCGCCGCCGAAGCTGCGCCCAGCGCCCGCCGGGCCCGCGGTCGCGGCCCCGGACCTGGGCGCCGCTGACCTCGGTGCCAGCGTGCCGGGCCGCCACGTGAGCTGCCTCGGGGAGCGACCGTACGCCTTCCCGGGCGGCAAGCAAAGGCCTGAGTTCCGGACCGACGCCCAGCGCCGCGAGCACGGTGGGCAGCAGCGCCGCCGCCGCGGCCGCGTAGCCCTCGGCGGACGGGTGGAACCGGTCCCAGGCGAACATCCGGGCCGGCTCCGCGGCGAACCGGGGACCGAGCAGATCACCGAGGGAGACCGTCCAGCCGCCCGCCTCGACCACGGCCACGGTCTGGGCGGCGGCGAGCTGACGGCTCCAGCGGCGGGCCAGCCAGCGAAGCGGCGGCCGGATCGGTTGGATCGCGCCCAGGTCGGGGCAGGTGCCGACGACCACCTCGCACCCGACCGCACGCAGCGTGCGGACCGCGTCGACCAGATAGCGCACAGCCACCGCCGGCGACGTGCGGTTGGTGACGTCGTTGCCGCCGACCAGGATGACCGCGACCTCCGGCTCGACCTCCAGGGCCGACTCGACCTGCGGCTTCAGCCCGGCGGACAGGGCGCCCACCACGGCGAACCGGTGCAGCCGCACCGGCCGGTGCAGCCGGCGGGACAGGCCGGTGGCCAGCAGCGCGCCCGGCGTCTCCCGGCGGCGGAACACGCCGTAGCCGGCGGCCGAGGAGTCGCCGAGGACCACCATGGTGATCGGGGGACCGGGAAGCCTCGCACCGTATTCCCCGTCGCAGCGTGGCGGGGGCGCCTCGGCCATCGGGATCGTGCGCCGAGCCTGTCGGGCCTGGCCGAGCAGCACGCCGCCGGTCGCGACGGTGGCCGCCACGGTGGCACCCGTGCCGATCGCCGCCAGGCGGGCGATCCGCCGGGCGTCCCGCCAGGCGGCGGGTGCGACGGAACCAGCGTCCCCCATGCATCGACATTATCGCGTCACCCCGACAGCCGCCTTCCCATGATCGGGTGGCTGGGAATCGAGGGTTCCGGGTATCTGTTGCGACAGTGGCGCAGTTGCGCCGGGACCGCACGCTGGTGGGTGGAAAGGGGCGATGACAATGGCATGGACGTTGAAACGGCGAGCGGCCTTCGCCGCGCTGGCAAGGGCGCTGCTGGCCGGGGCGCGGGGCGGCCCGTCGTTGGGCACGCGGTTGGCGGCACTGCCGCGGATGATCCGGGCCACGGCGAAGGGCCACTACGACGGTGGCCTGCGGCTGGCCCTGATGACCGGGGCCATGGCGTACATCGTCTCGCCGATCGACCTGATCCCGGAGTTCCCGCTGGGGCTGATCGGGCTGGCCGACGACGCGGTGATGGCCAGCTGGCTGGCCGGCAGCGTGCTCGCCGAGACCGAGCGGTTCCTGGAGTGGGAGGCCCGTCGCAGCTCGGTCATCCCGGGGCATGTGGTGCCCTGACGGCACGTACGCTGGGCGACGAGTGAACGTCCGCCCGGCCGCCGGCGCCGGTGCCGTAACGAAGGGCACAACGAGGTGCAGTACTACGACAACGTCGTCGAGCTGATCGGCAACACCCCGCTGGTACGCCTGCGCAACGTCACCGAGGGCATTCAGGCGACCGTGCTGGCCAAGGTGGAGTACGTCAACCCGGGCGGTTCGGTGAAGGACCGGATCGCACTGCGGATGGTGGAGGACGCCGAGAAGGCCGGGCTCCTGAAGCCCGGCGGCACCATCGTCGAGCCGACCAGCGGCAACACCGGCATCGGGCTGGCCCTGGTGGCCCAGCTGCGGGGCTACAAGTGCGTCTTCGTCTGCCCGGACAAGGTCAGCCAGGACAAGCAGGATGTGCTGCGCGCGTACGGCGCCGAGGTGGTGGTCTGCCCGACCGCGGTCGCGCCGGAGGACCCGCGTTCCTACTACAACGTCTCCGACCGGCTGGCCCGGGAGATCCCCGGCGCCTGGAAGCCCAACCAGTACAGCAACCCGGCCAACCCCCGCTCGCACTACGAGACCACCGGTCCGGAGCTGTGGCAGCAGACCGAGGGGCGGATCACCCACTTCGTCGCGGGCGTCGGCACCGGCGGCACCATCTCCGGCATCGGCCGCTACCTGAAGGAGGCGTCCGAGGGGCGGGTCAAGGTCATCGGCGCGGACCCGGAGGGCTCGGTCTACTCGGGCGGCACCGGGCGGCCGTACCTGGTCGAGGGCGTCGGCGAGGACTTCTGGCCGGAGACGTACGACCGGACCGTCGCCGACCAGATCGTCGAGGTGTCGGACAAGCAGTCCTTCGACATGACCCGGCGGCTGGCCCGCGAGGAGGGGCTGCTGGTCGGCGGCTCGTGCGGCATGGCCGTGGTCGCCGCCCTGGAGGTGGCCCGCACGGCCGGCCCGGACGACGTGGTCGTGGTGCTGCTGCCGGACGGCGGCCGGGGCTACCTGTCGAAGATCTTCAACGACCGGTGGATGGCCCGGTACGGCTTCCTGGACAATGCCGGCACCGAGCCGACCGTGGCCGACGCGCTCGCCGGCAAGAGGGACGGTCTGCCCGAGCTGGTGCACGTCCACCCCACCGAGACGGTCCGCGACGCCATCGACTACATGCGCGAGTACGCGGTCTCCCAGTTGCCGGTGCTCAAGGCCGAGCCGCCGGTGGTGACCGGTGAGGTGGCCGGCTCGATCGCCGAGAGGGACCTGCTCGACGCGCTCTTCACCGGGCAGGCGCACCTGCACGACACGATCGAGCGGCACATGACCGACCCGCTGCCGATGATCGGCGGCGGGCAGCCGGTCAGCGAGGCCGTCGCGCTGCTGGAGAAGGCCGACGCGGCGCTGGTGCTGGTCGACGGCAAGCCCAAGGGCGTGCTGACCCGGCAGGACCTGCTCGCCCACCTCGGCGCCCGCTGAGGTGTAAGGAGGGGCCCCCTGTTAACGCCTCGTGCATAGGAGGGGCCCCTCCTAACATTCGTTGGGTCGGGCGTAGCGGAGCTGGGGAACGAGGACCGGTCCGATCCGGTCTTCGCGTTCCTCGCCGGTGGCGGTCCAGCCGCCGCGCTCGTAGAAGCGGCGGGCCGCCTCGTTCTCCCGGAGCACCCAGAGCACCGCCCGGGACCAGCCGCGCGCCCGCATCGCGGCCAGGGCATCAACCATCAGCGCCCGCCCGGTGCCCCGACCCCGCTCGTCCGGCTCCAGATGGATGGCGTTGAGCAGGCCGGTGTCCGGTTCGCCCGCGTCGTCCGGCCCGAGGTAGCTGAAGCCGACCAGCCGGCCGTCGCGCTCGGCGACGATCGCTCGGTGGTCGGTGCGCTCCCAACCCCACCGCTCGACCCAGTACCGGCCCATCGCCTCCGGCGTCGGCGTGGCCAGCGCCTCCGGCGGCAGGAACGACGAGTACGCCGCCGCCCGCGAGCGGTGGTGCAGGGCTCCGACCGCCATGAGGTCGGCCTCGGTGGCGGGGCGCAGGGTGAGAGTCACTGGGGCGAGGCTACCCGCCGAGGCGGCACGGGGACGGTCATCAGGTCCTCGGCGACCACCAGCTCACCGGTGAAGTGCCGCCGGGCCTCGTCCGCGAAGCGGCGCGGGTCGGCGTACCGCTGGGAGAAGTGGGTGAGCACGAGCGTGCGTACCCCCGACTCGGCCGCGACCCGCGCGGCCTGGCCGGCGGTGAGGTGACCGACCTCGGCGGCGAGTGTGGCCTCCGACTCCAGGAAGGTCGACTCGATGACCAGCAGGTCGGCGTGCTCGGCCAGGGCCCACACCCCGTCGCAGAGCCCGGTGTCCATCACGAACGCGAACCGCTGCCCCGGCCGGGTCACGCTCACCTCGTCCCGGGTGACGCGGCGTCCGCCCAGGTCCAGGTTGCCGACGCGATGCAGCTCGCCGACCGCCGGGCCAGCGATGCCGTACGCGGCCAGCTTCTCCGGCAGCATCCGGCAGCCGTCCGGCTCGACGAGGCGATAGCCGTACGTCTCGATCGGGTGGTTCAGCCGGCGGGCCTCCAGCACGCCAATGCCCAGGGTGAATCGTTGCCCGTCGGCCTCGACTGGTTCGACGGCCAGCTCGGCGGTCTCGTAGAAGCTCGCCGCGTGGCGCAGTCGGGCGAAGTAGTCCGCGCCGCCGGCGGGAAAGTGCACGGCCACCGGGTGCGGCACCCGGTCGAGCGAGAGCCGTTGGATGACGCCGGGCAGGCCGAGGCAGTGGTCGCCGTGGAAGTGGGTGACACAGATCCGGGTCAGGTCGGTGGCGGAGATCCCGGTGTGCAGCATCTGCCGCTGACTGCCCTCGCCCGGGTCGAAGAGCAGCACCTCGTCGTCCCAGCGCAGCAGGTAGCCGTTGTGGTTGCGCCGTCGGGTGGGGGCCTGGCTGGCCGTCCCGAGCACCACCAGTTCGCGCATCGACACGGCGCCTCCTGCTGACATGAGGCGACCCCCGGGGCTTCCGCGCTCGCGCGGACCGGCTGGACTGGGCCGGCACCCCGGGGGTCGGGTGGCTGTCGTGGATTCGCCGCACCGCTGCCACACGGTCTCGACGATGGTGCCTGTGCCCGCCTCGCGGCGGACGGGATTACTGTCGAGGACAGCGGCTAGCGGACAGCCACCTCACGAGTCCGATTGCTATACAAAGCTGGACCACCTCCTTTCCCGTGTACCGCCACGCTATCCACCGCTCGGCGGCCTGGGCAACGGATTTCGATCACAGGGGCCGACCGGCTGCGGTGCCGGGATGGCCGCTGGTTGGCCGGGGCCACGTCGCCGGGCGCCGACGGAGGCGGGTCTGTGCCGCACGCTACGAACTTGATGACGTAGATCACATGCTGCCGAACCGTCGAACCTCCTGTGGCCAGCCGCATGCCTCCGCGATCTTGCCGGCCCACATCCGGGCTGTTTCCTCGTCGGCCACGTCCACCACAGTCAGCCCACCCAGCCACTCCTTGGTTTCGACGTACGGCCCGTCGGTGAACATTAAGGTGCCGCTCGTGGCGTCGGCGCTGAAGACGGGCCCGTCCTCCTCCAGTCCCCCGGCGAACACATACGCCCCGGCGGCCTTGATCTCGTCCACGACCGCCTTCGCGAGTGGCCCGCGCCCGCGAAACCACTCCTCAGTGTGGTCGCCCACCCACTGCTGGTTGAAGTAGATGAGGTACTCGGCCATGTCTGCTCCCTCGTTCCGGGCGGACCCGTCGTCCACCGCCATCTTTGCTACGAACGGCGTCAGGCGGATACGACACTCAGGCCAGAAATTTCCAGACCCCAACACGGAACAAGGCCACCGGGTCGGAACCCAGTGGCCTTGCCAGTTACCGCAATGGGTGGTCAGTGAGCGGCGTCGGACGTGCGGGCCACCCCGACCGGGCAGGTCATGCCGTTGGGGCCGTGGTTGCAATAGCCACCCGGATTTTTGGTCGGCGCCAGGTACTGCTGGTGGTAGTCCTCGGCGAAGTAGTAGTCACCCAGTCGGGTGATCTCCGTGGTGATCTCGCCCTTGCCGGCCCGCTGCACGATCGGCGCGAACGCGTCCCGGGACGCCTGCGCGGTGGCGAGCTGCTCGTCGGTGGTGGTGTAGATCGCCGAGCGGTACTGCGTGCCGACGTCGTTGCCCTGGCGCATGCCCTGGGTCGGGTCGTGGTTCTCCCAGAAGACCTTGAGCAGGTCCTCGTAGCTGATCCGGCTGGGGTCGTAGACCACCTGGACCACCTCGGCGTGCCCGGTCATCCCCGAGCAGACCTCCTCATATGTCGGGTTCGGGGTGATGCCACCCGCGTAGCCGGCGGAGGTGGTGATCACCCCGGGGAGGGGCCAGAACAGCCGTTCGGCACCCCAGAAACAGCCCATCCCGAAGACGGCGACCTGCGAGCCCTCCGGGAAGGGGCCCTTCAGCGAGGCGGGCAGCACCTCGTGCCGGTCGGAGATCGGCATTGCGATCAACCGGCCCGGCAGGGCCTGGTCAGGGGTGGGCAGCTCGGCCTTCATGCGGCGCAGAAACACGGTGGGGCTCCTCTCTTGCCTCTCCCAGCGTGCAACACCGCCGGTCCCCGCTTCCTTACCCGCCGGTGCCGCGCTCAGGCCAGCGCGGCGGCGATCCGGCGCGCGAAGCCCTCGGCCTCGGCGTCGTCGCTGTAGCGGGTACGCGGCCAGAAGAAGCCGCGCAGCCCGTCGCCCTTCGTCCTGGGCACGACGTGGGTGTGCAGGTGCGGGACGGACTGGGAAACCTTGTTGTTGACCGCCACGAACGTGCCACCGGACCCCAGACCGGCCTCCACCGCCATGATGATCCGCTGCACCAGCCGGAAGTATCCCGGCAGCAGCTCGGCCGGCAGCTCATCGAGGGTGACCACGTGGGCCCGGGGCACCACCAGCACGTGCCCCTTGAACACCGGCCGGGTGTCCAGGAACGCCACCCCGTCCGGCTCGTCGGCGACGGTGAACGCAGGCACCTCGCCCGCCACGATCCCGCAGAACACACACCCGCTCACCGCGCCAGGTTAGTGCCGGCCCGGGTTCCACGCACCGGGACGCGACGGCGGACTAACGTCTCGGGAATGAGTCACGGCTTCGAGACGCTCGCCATCCACGCCGGCCAGGACCCGGAAACCCGCACCGGCGCGGTGATCCCACCGATCTACCAGACCAGCACCTACGCCCAGGACGCCGTTGGCGCCCCTCGACTGGGCTACGAATACAGCCGCTCCGGCAACCCCACCCGCGACGCACTGCAGGAGTGCCTGGCCGCGCTGGAGGGCGGGCCGGTCGGGCTCGCCTTCGCCAGCGGCCTGGCCGCCGAGGACACCCTGCTGCGGGCCGTCTGCAAGCCGGGTGACCACGTGGTCATCCCGGATGACGCGTACGGCGGCACCTACCGGCTGTTCGCCAAGGTCGCCGAGCGGTGGGGGCTGGACTTCACCCCGGCGAAGGTCTCCGACCCGGACGCCGTGCGGGCCGCCATCCGCCCCGGCAACACGAGGATCATCTGGGTGGAGACGCCGACCAACCCGCTGCTCGGCATCGCCGACATCGCCACCCTCGCCGCCGTCGCGCACGACGCGGACGCGCTGCTGGTGGTCGACAACACCTTCGCCTCGCCGTACCTGCAGCAGCCGATCGCGCACGGCGCCGACGTGGTGGTCCATTCCACCACCAAGTACGTCGGCGGACACTCCGACGTGGTCGGTGGTGCCCTGGTCGTCGCCGACGCCGGACTGGGCGACGAGTTGCGCTACCACCAGAACGCGATGGGCGCGGTCAACGGGCCGTTCGACGCCTGGCTCACCCTGCGCGGCATCAAGACCCTCGGCGTACGGATGGACCGGCACTGCGACAACGCCGAGCGGATCGCCGCCTACCTGGACGGTCACGCCAAGGTCGCCGAGGTCCTCTACCCCGGCCTGCCCACGCACCCCGGGCACGAGGTGGCCGCCAAGCAGATGCGCCGGTTCGGCGGCATGATCTCCTTCCGCGCCACCGGCGGCGAAGAGCACGCCGTGCAGATCTGCAACCGGGCCAAGCTCTTCGTGCTCGCCGAGTCCCTCGGCGGCGTCGAGTCCCTGATCGAGCACCCGGGACGGATGACACACGCAAGTGCGGCCGGCTCGCCGCTTGAAGTTCCCGGCGATCTCGTGCGACTGTCTGTCGGCATCGAGACGGTCGACGACCTGCTCGCCGATCTGGAGCAGGCGCTGGGCTGACCGCTGGCTGGGGAGGGTGGCCGTGCCGGACAACATGCCGACGACCTGGGTGGGGGCGACCGCCAAGCAGATCGCCCGGGGCGTACGCCGGGGTGACGTCTCGGCCACCCAGGTGGTGGCCGACCACCTGGACCACCTCGCGCACGCCGACGCCGAACTCGCCGCGTTCCGCACGGTACGCGGCGGGCAGGCGATCACCGAGGCGGAGAAGGTCGACGAGCAGGAGGACCTGGCCAACCTCCCGCTCGCCGGGGTGCCGATCGCGGTCAAGGAGAACACTCCCGTGGCCGGGCTGCCCACCTGGAACGGCTCCGCCGCCGCGCGTACCCCGGTGGCGGAGGCCGACCACGAGGTGGTCCGGCGGTTGCGCGGCGCGGGCGCGGTGATCCTCGGGGTGACCCGGATGCCGGAGCTCGGCCTCTGGGCGCTGACCGACGACGAGACCGGGGCCACCCGCAACCCCTGGGACCTGTCGCGTACCCCCGGCGGTTCGTCCGGCGGCGCCGCCGCCGCGGTGGCCGCCGGGCTGGTGCCGATGGCGCACGGCAACGACGGCCTCGGCTCGATCCGCATCCCGGCCGCCTGCTGCGGCCTGGTCGGGCTCAAGCCCGGCCGGGGGGTGATTCCCTACCAGCTCGGCGCGGACGACTGGTTCGGTCTCGCCGAGCACGGCGTGCTCACCGGCACGGTCGCCGACGCGGTGGTCGGCTTCTCGGTGCTGGCCGGGCGGCGTCCCGACAAGCTGACGCAGCCGCCGCGGCTGCGGGTCGGCGTCTCCCTGCGCTCGCCGGTGCGCGGCGTCGCGCCGGACGCGCCCAACCGGGACGCGGTGGCCGCCGCCGGTCGGCTGCTCGCCGCCGCCGGCCACGACACCGTGCCCGCCGACCCGGTCTATCCGACCTCGCTGGGCTTCAAGGGGCTCGCCACCTGGTTCGCCGCGGCCGCCGCCGACGCGCAGGCCGCCGGGCTGCCGCGGGGCGGGCTCCAGCGGCGCAGCCGCCGGCACGTCGTGCTCGGCGAGTGGGCGCAGCGCCGGGGGTACGTCCGCGAGGCGGACCGGGCCGCCTGGCGCGAGCGGTCGGTGGCCTTCTTCGCCGACCACTCGATCGACCTGCTGCTCACCCCGGCGTTGGCCGGGCCGCCGCCGGAGGCCGCCGGCTGGTCCGGCCGGTCCTGGCTGGCGAACATGAAGGCCAACATCCGGTACGCCCCGTACGCCGCGCCGTGGAACATCGCCGGGCTGCCTGCGATCGTGGTGCCGGTCGGCCGCCGTCCGGACGGCCTGCCGGTCGCCGTGCAGTTCGTCGGCCCGCCCGGCTCCGAGCTGCTGCTGCTCGGCGTCGCCGGCCAGTTCGAGTTGCAGGCGCCCTGGCAGCGGCACGCCCCCGACTATCCCCGGATCGGCAGGGGATCGCCGGCCCACGCCTGACGACACCCCAGCGCTTCCCGGTGGCGTCGCCGCAGGTCCCGACGGGGGCGGGTGGCACGATCGAGGCATGACGGAACTGGTCGGTCTCGCCGACGTACGGGCCGCGCGGGAACTGCTCGCCGGCGTCACCCGCACCACCCCGCTGGAACCCTCCCGGCCGCTGAGCGCCGTGCTCGGCGGGCCGGCGTGGCTGAAGTGCGAGAACGTGCAACGCGCCGGGTCGTACAAGGTGCGCGGGGCGTACGTGCGGATCTCCCGGCTCTCGGCGCAGGAGCGGGAGCGCGGCGTCGTCGCGGCGAGCGCGGGCAACCACGCGCAGGGGGTGGCGCTCGCCGCCGGTCTGGTCGGCACCCACGCCACCGTCTTCATGCCGGTCAACGCGCCGCTGCCGAAGGTGGCCGCCACCAAGGGGTACGGCGCCGCCGTCGAACTGGTCGGCAACACCGTGGACGAGTCGCTGGTCGCAGCGCAGACCTTCGCCGAGCGGACCGGGGCGGTGTTCATCCACCCGTTCGACCATGCGGACGTCATCGCCGGCCAGGGCACGGTGGCGTTGGAAATCCTCGAGCAGTGCCCGGACGTGCAGACCATCGTGACCGGGGTGGGCGGCGGCGGCCTGGTCTCCGGCATCGCGGTGGTGGCCAAGGCGCTGCGCCCCGACGTACGGGTGATCGGGGTGCAGGCGGCGAGCGCCGCCGCCTTCCCGCCCTCGCTCAAGGCCGGCGCGCCGGTACGCCTGCCGTCGTTCTCGACCATCGCCGACGGCATCGCGGTGGGTTGCCCCGGCGAGCTGACCTTCACCCACGTCCGCAAGCTGGTCGACGAGGTCGTCACCGTGTCGGAGGAGGACATCTCCCGGGCGCTGCTGATGCTGCTGGAACGCGGCAAGCAGGTGGTGGAGCCGGCCGGGGCGGTCGGGGTGGCCGCGTTGCTGGCCGGGGCGGTCGAGGTGCAGGCGCCGGTGGTGGCCGTGCTCTCCGGCGGGAACATCGACCCGCTGCTCATGCTCCGGGTGATCGAGCACGGTCTCGCGGCGGCCGGCCGCTACCTGCGGGTCACCGTGCGCTGCACGGACCGGCCGGGCCAGCTCGCCTCACTGCTCAGCCAGATCGCCGAACACCGGGCCAACGTGGTCGACGTGGAGCACCAGCGGGTCAACCCGCACCTGCGCCTCGGTGAGGTGGAGGTGGCGCTGTCGGTGGAGACGCGCGGCATGGAGCACTCGGACACCTTGATCAGTGCCCTGCGGGCCAGCGGCTATCAGGTGGTGTTCGCCGGCGAGGCGTGAGGTGCTTCGGGCCCGAGAGACGACGCGACCGCCCCGGCCGGCGGGCCGGGGCGGTCGGTGTGGCTCGGGTCCGACCGGCCTGTCAGCCCCGGTCGGGAGGTCGGTCCCGGCCGGTCGGCTCGGGCGGCTAGCCGGAGAACGGCTCGAACTTGACGATGGTCACCTTGATGTCGGCACCACTTGGCGCCGTGTAGCCGCAGCTCTGGCCCGCCTTGCCGCCCAGGATCGCCTGACCGAGCGCGGACTCGGGGCTGTAGACGGTCAGGTCGGTGGTCGAGGCGATCTCCCGGGAGCCGAGCAGGAAGGTGTCGGTGTCGCTGGCGTCATCGTCGAAGTAGATCGTGACGACCATGCCGGGTGCCACCGCGTCGGCGGTCGGAGCCTCGCCGACCTTGGCCGTGCGGAGCAGCTCCTTGAGGTAGAGGATCCGGCCCTCCGCCTTGCCCTGCTCCTCGCGGGCGGCGTGGTAGCCACCGTTTTCCCGCAGGTCGCCCTCCTCGCGCCGGGCGTTGATCTCGGCGGCGATGATCGGTCGGTTGGCGATCAGCTCGTCGAGCTCGGCCTGCAGGCGGTCGTACGCGTCCTGGGACAGCCAGGTGGCGGGCGCCTCGTTGCCATTCGTGGACACAGGCGGTCTCCTTGGTCGTGCGGACTGGCTGACAGGTGAACTTCCAAGGTTACCAGTGCGGCACCCTTCCGCGGGTGCAGTAGATCACCCAGCGGCGGCCGCCGGTCGAGCTCAGGAGGCCGGCCGGCAGCGCAACACCTCGCCGATGAACGGGCGGGCGGTGGTGGGCACCTCGTGCCGGGCGGTGACGTGCCGCTCGCCGGCGCGGGCGATCACCGTGACCTCGGCGTGTCCCACCTCGGCGCCGTCGTACGAGCGGGCGCGCAGCCGGCACTCCGCCGAGCCGCCCGGAGGCAGGGTCACCCGGAAGTCGACCACCACGCGGGAGTCGGTGATGTCGGTGTAGGTGATCACCTCGGCCCGGTATTCCGGGTCGCCGTACTGGCGGTAGAGCTTCGCGGCGGCCAGGCCCAGGACCGCCAGCAGCATGAGCGCCAGCAGTGCCCGCAGGACGGGACGTCGGCGCCCCGGCTCTCGGCGTCGGCCGTATCGGCCGGGCGGAAAGACCGGCGCACCCGGTGCGACTGTGGCGTGCGTCTCGCTCACCGGCGGGTATCTCCTGGCGTAGTTTGTCGGCGGCATCGGCAAGAATGGCAGAGTCCATCTTCCCAGCCCGGCGCTGAGTCAAGAATGGCAGGTCGGCGTCGTTGCCGAGCGGTCAGCACGGGGTCTTCACGGGCGCGGGGGAGGATTCCGGCAGGTCAGCCGGTTGGTCCCGGGGCGGGCCCGGCCGGCGGGCACAGACGAGGAGTGCCGAAGGTGGCAGAGCAGTTGCGGCTCATGGCCGTGCACGCCCATCCCGACGACGAGTCGAGCAAGGGCGCCGCGACCATGGCGAAATACGTCGCCGAGGGGGTGGATGTCCTGGTCGTCACCTGCACCGGTGGCGAGCGGGGTAGCGTCCTCAACCCGAAGATGGACCGGCCGGACGTCTGGGCCAACATCGGCGAGATCCGCCGGGCCGAGATGGACGCGGCCCGGGCGATCCTCGGCGTCGAGCAGGCCTGGCTCGGTTTCGTCGATTCCGGGCTGCCCGAGGGTGACCCGCTGCCGCCGCTGCCCGAGGGCTGCTTCGCCCTGCAGGACGTCGAGGCCGCCGCCGTCCCGCTGGTGCGGCTGATGCGGCAGTTCCGCCCACACGTCGTCACCACGTACGACGAGGAGGGCGGCTACCCGCACCCGGACCACATCATGACCCACAAGGTGACCGTCGCCGCCTTCGAGGCCGCCGGCGACCCGGAGCGCCACCCGGAGCTCGGCGAGCCGTGGCAGCCGCTGAAGCTCTACTACGACGTCGGCTTCTCCCGGGGCAAGATCATGGCCCTGCACGAGGCCATGCTCGCCGCCGGCGTCGAGTCGCCCTACCAGGACTGGCTCAAGCGCTGGGACGAGCGCCCCGACAAGGGCAGCCGGATCACCACCCGGGTCGAGTGCGCCGACTACTTCCCGGTCCGCGACGACGCGCTGCGCGCCCACGCCACGCAGATCGACCCGGACGGCTTCTGGTTTCAGGTGCCGATGGAGTTGCAGCGGCGCGCCTGGCCCACCGAGGATTTCCAGCTCGCCCGCTCGCTGGTAGACAGCCCGCTGCCGGAGTCCGACCTCTTCGCCGGGGTCCGCGAGACGTGCCATGCCCGCTGACCCCTCGGCGGGCTACGCTGGTCAGCAACCGCACATCGGAGGAACACCATGCTGACCACCGCGCAGGTGCTCGCGCAGAACAATTTCGGTGACACGCGCACGGGTGGTCTGGCCGGGCCGATGGGCCTCTTCCTCATCGTGCTGCTCGGCACCGCCACCGTTCTGCTGATCCGCAACATGAACGCCCGCCTGCGCCGGCTGCCGGACCGCTTCCCGCAGCAGGCCGGCTCCACCGACGGGGGTTGGGCCGACACGACGGCTGTCGACCCGACTGACGGGATTCAAGCGCAGGATTCACCGACGAACGCTCCCAGCGGCCCCCAGCAGCGCTGAAACGGGTAGTCGGCGCGTGAATCACGCCGAAGCCGGTCGTCGACCCCTGTTGCGACCACCGGCTTTGGCTTAGCCTTCCGCCGGGGGGACCACAGTCCCTCAGCCGTGCGCGGGAGGGGGCGCCGATGTCCATCGCAGCAGTGGCCGCCCGCCGTGCCCGCGAACAGTCGGCCGGCAGGGTGGGCCCGTGACCTCCGGCAGGGACGGGCAACCTCCCGATCGACTAGGCCTGCGGGGCACGCCGACCGGAGCGCTCCTGCTGGCCTTCGCCGTCGCGGTGACCGCCCTGCTGGCCGCAGTGCTCGGCCTCACCGCCACGGCGTCCGTCCCGCCGGGCGACCCGCTGCCGGGGCCCGCCCGGTTCGGCCTGGCCGTCGCCGCGTTCGCCGTCGCCCACCTCGCCCGCCTGCGCTTCCGGACCGCCTCCGGGATGGTCAGCATCACCTGGGGCGAGGCCGCCCTCATCGTCTGCCTCTATCTCGTACCGGCCGGCTGGCTGCCCAGCGCGGCGCTGCTCGGCACCGGGGCCGCCTGGACGACGCTGTCGCTGCTCACCGACCGTCAGCCCGTGCTGGAACTGGTCCGGATCACCGGCTCGCTGACCGCCGCCACCGCGCTGGCCGCAGCCGTCGCCAGCGCGCTCGGCCGGCCGATGCTCGCGGCACCCACCCCCGAGCTCGCCCTCGCGCTGATCGCCGGCTCGGTGACCTACCTGCTCACCACCGCCTGGCTGGGCGGCGCCAGCCTCGCCCTGCGGCACGGGATCTCGGTCGGTCCGCCGGTGCTCGCCGCGCTCCGCGGCAAACTGCTCATGTTCGTCGGCAACGTGGCCGTCGGCCTCGTGGTGGTCACGCTCCTGGAACTCGACGCCCGCTGGCTGCTGCTCCTCCCACCGCCACTCTGGCTGCTCCAGCAGACCTACCGGCACCGGCTCCGCGCCGACCAGGAGCGGCGCACCTGGCGGGCCTTCGCCGAGGCCACCGCCGCGCTCAACCAACTCGACGAGCGGGGCGTGGCGACCGCCGCGCTGACCGGCGCGCTCACCCTCTTCGGCGCCGAGCTGGTCGAGGTGGACGTCGCCCGGGGCGACGGCCGGTGGCGGCGCTATCGGGCCGACCCCGGCGGCCAGGTACGCGACCGCGAGGTGGCGTCGCCGGCGCGTACCGAGCCGGGCGAGCAGGAGCTGATCCGGCCGCTGACCGTGGGCAGCGCCGAGGTGGGCCAGCTGCGGGTCCACTTCCCCCGGTCCGCGCCGCCGTCCGCCCGGGAACGGGACGCGGTCGCCGCGTTCGGCGACGCCCTGGCCGCCGCGCTGCACGACGCCGCGACCCACCGTGAGCTGCGGCTGGTCACCGCCCGATCGTCGTACGAGGCGGTGCACGACCAGCTCACCGGGCTGCTCAACCGGGCCGCCATGCTCACCAAGGGTGACCAGGCGCTACGGCAGCGCGCCCACGACCACCCGGTGGCGCTGCTGCTGCTCGACGTCAACCAGTTCAAGGAGGTCAACGACACGCTCGGGCACGCGGCCGGCGATGAGCTGCTGCGGCTGACCGCGAACCGGCTGGCCGCCCTGACCCGCCCCGGCGACCTGCTCGGGCGGCTCGGCGGCGACGAGTTCGCCCTGCTGCTGACCGCGGTCCCGGTGGTCGACGACCGCGCCGCGCCCCTGGCGTACGCGCTGCGCCAGGCCCGGGAGATCGCCGAACGGCTCGCCGCGCCGACCGAGGTGGCGGGCGTACGCATGTCCGTCGAGGTGGCGGTCGGGGTGGTCGTCGCCGACGCGGGCACCGCCGACCTGACCGAGCTGCTGCGTCGGGCCGACATCGCCATGTACCAGGCGAAGGAGGGCGGCGGCAGCGTCGCCGCGTACGACAGCTCCCGCGATGCGGCGAGCACCGACCACCTGGCGCTGCTCGCGGAGCTGCGGGAGGCCCTGGCCGCCGACGACCAGTTGGTGCTGGCCCTGCAGCCGGCGGTGGACCTGGCCACCGGCGCCCCGACCGGGGTGGAGGCGTTGATCCGCTGGCGGCACCCGAGGCGCGGCTGGCTCGGCCCGTCCGACTTCATCCGCCCGGTGGAAAACAGCGAGCAGCTTGGCAGCTTCACCCGGTACGTGCTGGACAAAGCCCTCGCGGTGGCCGCCGGGTGGGCCCGCGAAGGGCTGGACCTGCCGATCTCGGTGAACCTCTCGGCGCGCAGCCTGCTCGACCCGCGACTACCGAACGAGATCGGTGAGGCGCTGCGCCGCCACCAGGTGCCGCCGCAGCGGCTGGTCCTGGAGATCACCGAGACGGTGGTGATGAGCGAGCTGGAGGTCATCGACGAGGTGCTCGCCACCCTACGGTCGATGGGAGTGCAGCTCGCCGTCGACGACTTCGGGACCGGCTTCTCGTCGTTGACCTTCCTGACCCGGATCGCCGTCGACGAGCTGAAGGTCGACCGCTCCTTCGTGATCCGGATGGCCGACTCGCCGGAGGCGGCGGCGATCGTCCGGACCACCGTCGGGCTCGCCCACGAGCTGGGGCTGCGGGTGGTGGCCGAGGGGGTGGAGACCGCCGAACAGCGGACCGCCCTGGCCGAGCTGGGCTGCACCGCCGCCCAGGGCTACCACTTCTTCAAGCCGATGCCGGCGGACAAGATCGGCGCGGTGCTGGGGTCACTGGTGAACACCGCCCACGGCAACGTCATCCCGTTGCGTGCCGACGGCGCGTCCTGACGGACCGGCTCGGCTGCCACGTGCTGAACAAGGTTCCTGAGTGCTCTCCGGCTGAGTCGCCGCCGCCTCAGCGCAGCGGGACGACGTAGGAATCGACGCGGGCGATAAGCCCGTCGCGGAACGTGAACAGGTCGTTGAAGGCGAACCGGAACGGCCCGTGGTCGACGCTGATGCCGCGGCCCTCGCCGGTGGTGACGACGACCGGGCCGTCCTCGTGGACGCGCTGGACGTCGAGTTCGGGGCTGCCGGTGAACGCCGGATTCTCGATCTCGCCGTCGAACTCCGCTTTGCCATAGGTGGTCCGGTGGCCGTGGATGACCCACTCGACGTCGTCGGTGAGGGTCGCGAGGATTCGCGGGTGGTCGCTCATCCGGAATCCTTCGAAGTACTCCGCGACGAGGTCGCGCTGGGTCTTCTGCGTCATGGTGTCCTCCGTTTTGTTTGGGCATTGCTGCGCTGCAGGTGTGTGGCGAGCGCGTCGAGGATCGAGGCAAGACCGTCGGCTGCTCGCGTCGTCCGAAGTTCAGGGGGAAGCCGACGCTGGTGGACCGTGAGATCCGTGCCACCGCCGGCGGGGCGGACGTTGATGGTGGTGCGGAGGCCGGTGACGGGCTCGTCGAACACGAGTTCGTGGGGTGCGGCGATGCTCACGTAGACGAACCGGAGCCGGCGGGTCGCGCCGTTCGGCGCGCGGGTGTCGAGAGCGAATTCTCCACCGGGACGCAGGTCGACGATCACGGACTCAGGCGGCACGGTGGCGTGCGAACCGCCCCAGAACGCCGCGATGCTTGCTGGCGAGGTGAAGGCGGCCCAGACGCGTTCGGGTTCCGCCGGGAGGTGGCGCTTAGCGATCAGTTCGTCGCCGCGGAGTTCTGCGCTGGCGGTCAATGGGCCGCTCCGTTCTCGGTGAGGTGCTGCTCAAGGGCGTCGAGCCGGTCGTGCCAGGCGCGGCGCTGGTCGTCGATCCACGTGCCGAGCAGCGACAGCTGATCGACCCTGAGCCGGCAGGGGCGCTTGGTGCCCTCGCGCCGTTGCTCGACCAGGCCGCACCGCCGCAGGACACCAATGTGGTGGGAGATCGCCTGCGGGGTCAGGTCGAACGGCTCGGCGAGGTCTCCGACCGTGGCGTCACCCCGCGCGAGACGAGTCACCAAGGCGCGACGGACGGGGTCACCGAGAGCAGAGAAGGCCGAGTCGAGGTCAGGGCCGGGTGCCACGAGCGAGGGAGGCATCGCTTCACCCTAATGCAAACGACCATTTGCGCAAGCCCCCGTTTTCAAAGTTGGTCACCGCCGGTAGCAGTGCACTGCTACTGGCGGCGGAGCGGGACAGCGGCAGTCGCCGAAATCAATGGCCTGATCGACGGCAGAGTGCCGGCGTGATCCGGATAGTCGAATCGCCGAAGGCGGCCGCGATCGGGCCCACCGTCGGGCTCGCCTACGAGCTGGGGCTGCGGGTGGTGGCCGAGGGGGTGGAGACCGCCGAGCAGCGGACCGCCCTGGCCGAGCTGGGCTGCACCGCCGCCCAGGGCTACCACTTCTTCAAACCCATGCCGGCCGACAAGATCGGCGCGGTGCTGGGGTCGCTGGTGGACACCGCCCGCACCAACATCATTCCGCTCCGCGCCGACGGCGCCTCCTGATCGTCCGGCAGTGGGCTCTCACAGGTCGTCGGGCAGGACCCGGAACGCCGAATGACTGCTCAACGGACGGATAGCCCGGAAATCCCGCCGGTCCAGCGTCAAAACCGTATCCGTCTCGTACTGCTCGGCAAGCACGACGTTCACGGCGTCCGCGAGATCCAGGCGCAGCGCCGCGTACCGTGACTGGACCGTACGGGCCCTGCGTAGCACGGTCGCGGTCACCTCCGGGACCAGGACCCGTAAGTTCCGCTCCTGCCCCAGCAGCCAGTCCTGCACAGCGTGTGCCGTCTTGCGATCCACGTTCCGGGTGATGATGTGCTCGATCTCCCCGAACACCAATGGTGAGATCACCGTCGCCGACGCCTCGGCAAAGGCCTTGCGCGCGGCGGCGTGCTCGGGATCGTCGATGTTGAACGCGGCCACCAGCCCGGAGGTGCCCCGACAACGATCATGCAGTGCGGCCGGACGAGCCGTACTTGTGATCCGCGGCCTCTGCGACCGCCGCCCGCACATCGTCATTGCTCACCGGCCGCCGAAACCGATCTCCGGTATGTCCCAGTCCCCCGACCAACGACGCGCCCGCAGCGCCGCGATACGGAACGCCTCCCGGAAGTACTCCGACTCCGGACGCCCCTCCCTCGCGGCGGCCTCCTTGATGACCCTCAGATCATCTTCGTCGACCATCACTGTCGTCTTCTTCAACGCCATATGGTTATGGTGCCTCCAGCTCAGTAGGCGGAACCGGGTGCTACCAACCGTCACGGTGCTCGGCGCGCTGTTCCACGGCGTTCGGACGCTCCAAGCGTCGACTGCTGGCCAGACACCGTAACGAAGCTGCGCGCTTCGCGATACTCCCGACTCATCAATGGGTCACATGCACGCTGATGTCGCATTGGGCGCGGCGACTCGGGCGTCAGTGTGGTCACCCTCAGTTATCGCGATCTCGGCTCGACTCGGGACAGCGACAGTCGTGGTGTCCGTCGGCGTGGTTTGCTCAGCGACTCCGGAGGGAGGTAACGAAGTCGCTCCAGGAGGCAGGGGAGAAGGCGAGCACCGAGCCGTCTCGGTTCTTGCTGTCCCGAACCTCGACCCGGTGATCGATGTATCGGGCCTCAATGCACTGGCCCTGGGTGCCACTGCGGGTGCTCGTTCGCCAAGTCCTGCTGAGCGTCACGGTTTGCCCCTCTCGCCGCTTACTGCATCGTCTGCGCCGAATCTCGAAGTAGTTGGACCGAGTCCCTCTTGCTGAGGGCGGCGGCGCGTAGCTCGTTGAAGATAACGGTACAACGGGCGGCGTCCTCTGCTTCCCCGTGCACGGCACCCGTCAGGCCCTCGGAGAAGACGATGCTTGAGTCCGGGGCAGGGAACTCCATGAGGGTGAAGGAGGCGATCATGCCAGCGAAGAGCGCCTGCCGGTGCGGGAGGATCTGGACCGAGACGTGCGGAATCTCATCGGCGACGTCAGCCAGATGATGGAGCTGTTCCCGCATCACCGATGGGCCGCCAAAGGGACGGCGAAGCACTGCCTCGTCGAGGATGACCCACAGCTCGGGCGGGCTCTCGCTGGTCAGCCGCTGCTGCCTGGCCAACTTGATCTGGACCTGACGCTCGGCATCCACACCTGACTGGATGGACGTCGCTTGATCATGCAATGCCCGGGCGTATGCCTCGGTCTGAAGTAAACCGTTGACGACCAGGGTTTCATAACACAACAACGCTGTTGCCTCGTGCTCGAAGCTGATGAAGCTGGCGTACGGGCCGGTGATGGTTTGGCCATAACGGTTCCACCAGCCGCGCTGCTTGCTCTCCCGGGCGAGTTGTGCCAGCTCGGCGCGGGTTTCCTGGCTTGTCACCTCCAGCGCGTCCAGCAGATCGTTCAGATCGCGGCTGCGTAGGCCGACGCGGCCGTTCTCGACTCGGCTGACCCAGGACGCGGACCGCTCAACGTGCCGGCCCACCTCCTCGCCGGTGAGGCGCGCAGCCAGCCGCAGCTCACGAAGGATGAGGCCGAGCCGGCGTCGGCGGACGGTAGGGCTGGACTCGGGCACGAGCGTCCTCCTCATCGACCGGCGGGTTGTCATCCATTGGAGACTATTGCACATGCAGCTTTCTTGTGCCATCTTCCTGTGTGGAGATGATAACTCAAGGAGACCGATTGGTAGCGGACGGTAGAACGCTGTCCGGCTGACCTGTGGAGGAGATCCCGATGGCCATGCCCGACGAGTTTCCGGTGCGCGCGTACCTCCGGCCTGTGCTGCCGGAGCATCCGTCCTGGTGTGTGGCGGACCGGGGCGGGATCCACTACTCCCAAGAGGTGCCGCCCTGGGGAGGCGACCGGGTCATCTACGCGACCACGAGCCTGTTCCGGATGGACGGCCTGCCGGTGCCGCTGGTCGGGGTCAACCTGCGGCTCTGCGCGGCCGACGAGGTGGAGGACTACCCGCTCGACCTGGATCAGGCCCGGATCCTGTCCTGGTCGCTCCGGCGACTGGTGCGGCGTGCGGAACGCTGATCGGCTGCTCCTGACCGTGTGAGATCGTGATGGTCGTGAACCGACTCGCCAAGGCCACCTCGCCCTACCTGCTCCAGCACGCCGACAACCCGGTCGACTGGTGGCCGTGGTGTGACGAGGCGTTCGCCGAGGCGAAGCGCCGCGACGTTCCGGTGATCATCTCGGTCGGTTACGCGGCCTGCCACTGGTGTCACGTGATGGCGCACGAGTCGTTCGAGAACGAGGCCGTCGCCCGGTTGATGAACGAGGACTTCGTCTCGATCAAGGTGGACCGGGAGGAACGGCCGGACGTCGACGCGATCTACATGACGGCCACCCAGGCGATGACCGGCCAGGGCGGCTGGCCGATGACCGTTTTCGCCGCACCGGACGGCACCCCCTTCTTCTGCGGCACCTACTTTCCGCGCCCGAACTTCATCCGCCTGCTCGGCTCCGTCGCCACCGCCTGGCGCGACCAGCGGGAGGCCGTCCTGCGCCAGGGCGCTGCGGTGGTCGAGGCGATCGGCGGTGCTCAGGCCGTGGGCGGCCCGACCGCCCCGCTCACCGCCGAGTTGCTGGACACCGCCGCGGACCAGCTCGCCCGGGAGTACGACGAGACGAACGGTGGGTTCGGCGGGGCACCCAAGTTCCCGCCGCACATGAATTTGCTCTTCCTGCTCCGGCATTACCAGCGCACCGGCTCGGCCCGGAGCCTGGAGATCGTCCGGCACACCGCCGAGGCGATGGCCCGGGGCGGCCTCTACGACCAGCTTGCCGGCGGGTTTGCCCGCTACTCGGTGGACGGCCACTGGACGGTGCCGCATTTCGAGAAGATGCTCTACGACAACGCCCTGCTCCTGCGGGTCTACACCCAGCTCTGGCGGCTCACCGGCGACCGGCTGGCCCGCCGGGTGGCCCGGGACACCGCCCGGTTCCTCGCCGACGAGCTGCACCGGCCGGGTGAGGGCTTCGCATCCGCGCTGGACGCGGACACCCAGGGCGTCGAGGGGCTCACGTACGTCTGGACCCCGGCGCAACTGGTCGAGGCGCTCGGGGAGGAGGACGGCCGTTGGGCCGCCGACCTGTTCGAGGTGACCGCCGACGGGACCTTCGAGCACGGCACCAGCGTGCTGCGGCTAGCCCGGGACGTGGACGACGCCGCCCCGGAGATCGGGGCCCGCTGGCAGAGCGTGGTGGGCCGGCTGCTCGCCGCCCGGGACGCCCGCCCCCAGCCGGCCCGCGACGACAAGGTGGTGGCCGCCTGGAACGGCCTGGCGATCACCGCGATCGCCGAGTTCCAGCAGGTCGCCGCGCTCTACGCGGCCCCGGACGACGAGGACGCCAACCTGATGGAGGGCGTCACCATCGTGTCCGACGGCGCGATGCGCGACGCCGCCGAGCACCTGGCGAGCGCGCACGTGGTCGACGGGCGGTTGCGCCGGGTCTCCCGGGACAAGGTCGTCGGCGAGCCGGCCGGCGTGCTGGAGGACTACGGCTGCGTGGCCGAGGCGTTCTGCGCGATGCACCAGCTCACCGGCGAGGGACGCTGGCTGGCGCTGGCCGGTCAGCTCCTCGACGTGGCGCTGGCCCGGTTCGCCGCCCCCGGCGGGGGCTTCTACGACACCGCCGACGATGCCGAGCGGCTGGTCAGCCGGCCGGCCGACCCGACCGACAACGCCACCCCGTCCGGCCGGTCGGCGATCGTCGCGGCGCTGGTCGCGTACGCGGCGTTGAGCGGGGAGACCCGCTACCGGGAGGCGGCCGAGGCGGCCCTGTCGACCGTCGCGCCGATCGTCGGCCGGCACGCCCGGTTCACCGGGTACGCGGCCACGGTCGGCGAGGCGGTGCTGTCCGGGCCGTACGAGATCGCGGTGGTGACCGACGATCCGACCGGCGACCCGCTCGTCGCGGCCGCCCACCGGCACGCCCCGCCCGGCGCGGTGGTGGTGGCGGGCCGCGCCGACCAGCCGGGGGTGCCGCTGCTGGCCGGGCGGCCGGCGCTGGGCGGGCGCTCCACCGCGTACGTCTGCCGGGGTTTCGTCTGCGACCGTCCGGTCACCTCCGTCGACGATCTGGTCGCCCAGCTCGGGCGTTGACTCCGGCGGAAGGGCCGGGCGCCCGCCCGGATAGGCTGGCGGCGCTATGGATATGCGTACCGGACTGCCTGTCGTCGGCATGGTGGGCGGAGGCCAGCTGGCCCGGATGACCCACCAGGCCGCCATCGCCCTCGGCCAGTCGCTGCGTGTGCTGGCGCTCACCCCGGACGACGGCGCGGCCCTGGTCGCCGCCGACGTCCAGTACGGCGACCACACCGACCTCGCCGCCCTGCGCACCTTCGCCAAGGGCTGTGACGTGGTCACCTTCGACCACGAGCACGTGCCTTCCGCGCACATCCGCACCCTCGCCGGCGAGGGCGTGAAGCTCTTCCCGCCAGCCGAGGCGCTGCTGTACGCGCAGGACAAGCGGGAGATGCGGGAGCGGCTCGGCGAGCTGGGTGCACCGAACCCGGCCTGGCGTCCGGTGGAGGCCCCCGCCGACCTGGTCGCCTTCGGCGCGGAGGTCGGCTGGCCGGTGGTGCTGAAGGCGGCCCGGGGCGGCTACGACGGCCGGGGCGTGTGGCTGGTGGAGGACGCCGTCCAGGCCGGTGAGCTGGCCGCGACCCTGCTTGACGGGGGCACCCCGCTGATCGTCGAGGAGCGGGTGGCGCTGCGCCGGGAGCTGGCCGTGCAGGTGGCCCGCTCGCCGTTCGGGCAGGTCGCCGCGTACCCGGTGGTGGAGACGGTGCAGCGGGACGGGATCTGCGTCGAGGTGCTCGCCCCGGCGCCGGGCCTGCCGGAGGAGCGGGCGGTCGCCGCCCAGCAGCTCGCCATCGACCTGGCGACCGCGCTCGGCGTGGTCGGCCTGCTCGCCGTGGAGCTGTTCGAGACCGCCGACGGCCTCGTGGTGAATGAGCTGGCCATGCGGCCGCACAACTCGGGGCACTGGACCATCGAGGGTGCCCGCACCTCGCAGTTCGAGCAGCACCTGCGGGCCGTGCTCGACTACCCGATGGGCGACACCTCGCTCACCGCGCCGGTCGTGGTGATGGCCAACGTGTTGGGCGGTGAGCCGGGCGGGCTGCCCATCGACGAGCGGCTGCACCACCTGTTCGCCGCCGAGCCCGGCGCCAAGGTCCACCTGTACGGCAAGCAGGTGCGGCCCGGCCGCAAGATCGGGCACGTCACGGTGCTCGGAAACGACCTGGACGACGTACGGGCCAGGGCCGCGCGCGCCGCCCGTTGGCTGCGGGAGGGGCGCTAGTGAGCACCGTCGGGCTGATCATGGGCAGCGACTCGGACTGGCCGACCATGAAGGCCGCCGCCGAGGCGCTCGACGAGTTCGAGGTGGCGTACGAGGTCGGCGTGGTCTCGGCGCACCGCACCCCGGTCAAGATGATCGAGTACGGCCGGTCTGCCGCCGACCGGGGGCTCAAAGTGATCATCGCCGGTGCGGGCGGGGCGGCTCACCTGCCCGGCATGGTCGCCTCGGTCACCCCGTTGCCGGTGATCGGCGTGCCGGTGCCGCTCAAATACCTTGACGGGATGGATTCGCTGCTCTCCATCGTGCAGATGCCGGCGGGCGTGCCGGTGGCCACCGTGTCGATCGGCAACGCCCGTAACGCCGGCCTGCTCGCCGTCCGGATCCTGGCCGCCTCGGACCCGGTCCTGCGTAAGCGGATGGCCGATTTCCAGCAGGGCCTGGAGAGCATGGTGGCCGAGAAGGACGCCGCCCTCCGCGCCTCGCTGTCCTGACCGCCGTCAGCGGTCCCGTCCGGCCGACGGCTGTCCTGCGCCCGCGCACGCCGACTACGCTACGTCACGACCGGGGCTAGGTCGCACACCGAGGGTGACCGGCGGATGCCAGCCCCTCCGATTTCACCTCATGCCGCGTAGGGCGGTTTGCAGCCGGTCCTGGGCTCGGCGGCGGCGCTCGTTGCTGGCACCGAGCGCCAGCAGGACGATGCCGACCGGGATCAGCATCAGCCACGGCCCGAGGCTGATCAACGCGTGCAGCGCGGCCACCGCGGTGACTGCTGCCCCTACGATCACCGGCGCCTGCTGCCGGCTCATCGAGCCGAAAATCAGCACCGTCACGGCGCCGAGCAGCAGCAGCACCTGACGCAGCATGGTGGTGTCGGTGGCCAGCACGATCGCCAGCGTCGGCAGGAACGCGGCGACCAGCGCCGGCCCGTACGCCACCCAACTCGACTGGTCCGGCCGGTGCCGCAGCTCCAACAATCCCACCAGCAGGGCGAGCGCGGCGAACGGCAGCGTGTACACCTCGGGCAGCGCCACGTCGGCCACCCGCATCAGGATCCACCAGGCGGTGATCTCGCAGCCCACCACCGACCAGAACAGGATCCGGCGCTCCACCGGTCGACGGCCCGGGCGGCCGGCCGCCACCCCGAGGACGGCGCCCCAGGCGGCCAGCAGCGCGGCGATGTGCCGGGGCGAGTCGTACGCCATGGCCAGCGCGATGAGCGCCGCGCCGTACCCGGTCCACTCCACGGTGGCTGCCTCCCGGTATGCCTCCGGGCGACGCAGCCGGGGGAGGCTCGCGGCGAAGATCTGGAGCGCGCCCCCGACCGCCAGCACGCCGAACGCCGACCAGACCGCGGCGAGCCCGGCGACCAGCCCGAGGGTGAGCACGAACAGTTCGGCCATCAGTGAGGCGAACAGCCAGCCGAGAATGCGAGCCCGCTGGGTGGTGCCGAAGAACGCGGCGATCACGCCCACGCCGACCGCCCCGCCCAGGGTGAACAGGGTCAGCTCCCGGGTGGCGAGGCTGCCGGCCAGCCCGGCGCCCCCGGCGGCGAGCCCGATCGCGAACACCAGGACCCGCGTGACCCGCAGCGAACGGGCCGGCTCGACCAGCGGCGGAGGCGGAGTCAGCGCCAGCCCCAGCATGGCGAGGGTGAAGACGGCGAGCCCGGCCAGCGCACTCTCCGGCCAGCCGTACCCGAGGGCCACCGGCGTGATCAGCAGGGTGACCGCCGCGCCGGGCAGCACCACCGGGACGGCCCGGGAACGCCGGTTCCCGCTGAACCCGGTGGCGGCGAGCGCGGCCGTCGCGGTGAGCAGCAGCGCGGTCAGCACGTGGGTGGGATCGACGGCCTCGGCAGGCGGGGTGAGCAGTTCGGGCGGCGCCCCGTGCCAGATCCGCGGCAGCACCCGGAACGGCTCGACCAGCGCCACCAGCAGCGGTGGGGCCAGGCTGATCAGGGCCAGCGCGGTCGGCAGCACCGCCGCCGCGAGCGCCCCGGCGGCCGGACTGACCCGCCAGCGCAGCTCGGCGTCGTCGTTTGGCGGGCGGCGCAGCGCCCCGTCGAGCAGCACCGACCAGCGGTGTACCGGCCGGGCCGAGTCGACCGGCGGGGTGGTGGCGGCCCGGACCAGTTCCGCGAGTACGCCGAGCAGCGCCGCCGCGGCGGCAAACACGCCGGAGGGCAGGTGGGCGATCACCGCGGCGACCGCGCTGGCGGTCGCGCCGCCCGCCACGGCCACGCTCGCGTACGGGAGGTATTGCGGGACCTGCCGGCGGACCGCTGCCACCGCGGCCAGGCCGATGCTGGACGCGGCCAGCGCGGCGGTGAGCACGACCTGCGGTGGGCGGCCGAACTCGACGGCCAGCGCGGCGACCGCCCCGGGGAGGGCGAGCAGGGCGACGGCCAGGGCCGCGCCGCCCACCTGCACCAGGTGGGGCGGCATCCCCTCGGTATGGACGTCCTCGACGAGCGTCGGCGCGAGCGTCCGGGCCAGGGCGGCCACCACCACTCCGATCAGTGCGATGCTGGTCAGCGCCAGCGCGGTCGTCCACGGGCGGACCAGCCCGGCGCCGGTGGCGTGCAGGGCCACCACCCCGGCCACGGTGGCCCGGGACAGGGCGGCCCGGGGGTCCACCGCAGCCGCCGCCGCCATCCCGAAGACCGTGGCGACCGTGGCGCCCACCAGCACCGGCGACCACCAGGGCAGGTCGAAGGCGGCCGGGATGCCGATGGTGGCGAGCACGGCGGCCGCCCCGGCGACGTCGTACTTCCAGGGCGGTGGCAGCAGGATGCCGGCGGCCAGCGCGAGCAGCGCCAGCGCGACGGGCGCCTGCCAGGCCGAGCCGCCGGTCGGCGCGGCCGGCCAGCTGCTCAGGTCGCCGGCCCAGATCGGACCGGGGGTGGCCAGGACGCCGACCCCGCCGCGCAGCGCGCTCCAGCCGGCGACCAGGCCGACCAGCGCGCCGCCGATCGTGACGCCGAGGATCGGCCCTCGTCGCCACTCCTCGGGCAGCGCCCGGGCGGCGACGGCGACCATCAGCACCAGCCCGGCCCCGATCACGAGCTGACCGCCGGGTGCGAGGACGGCGGCGATCCGGACCAGGGCGGCGATCAGGCCCGCCGTGGTGACGGCGAGCGCGAGATCCGACCCGTCCAGCGACAGGTCGGAGCGGCGGCCCGCGTCGATCCGTGGGGCGAGCGCCAGCAGCGCGGCGGCGACCAGCAGCAGCCCACTCACCCAGGCGTCGGCGGCGGTGGCGCCGGGCGCCCCGAACCCGGCCACGGCGACCGCCACCGCGCCGAGCACCGTGCCGATCGCGTGCGGTGCGCTGAGGTGCCGCTGGGCGACCTGGACGAGGGCGGCGTAGCCGAGGGTGACGCAGAGGCCGAGGAGGCTTGCCGCGAGGATCGGGACGGTGACCGCACGCAGGCTCGCCGGGGTGAGAGTCGGGCCGGCCGGCACGGTCGCGGCGACGAACGCGGCTACCGCTCCGGGGAACGCGAACGCCGCGCCGCCGGCCGCCCAGCCGCAGACCGTGTCCGCCGCCGTGGCGGCGATCCGGAACCGGGGTGCCAGCGACACCAGCGTGCCGGCCAGGAAGATGGTGGTCAGCGCGGCGGCGGTGAGCGCCGGCCGGGCGAGCGCTGCGCCGACGCCGAGCACGCCCAGCCCGGCGGCGGTGACGGCGTGGATCACGGCGGACCGTCCAGTGTCCGCGGTGAGCCCGAGCACGCCGATGCCCACCGCGGTCAGCAGCATCGGCCAGCAGGCGGCCGCCCAGCCCAGCCCGAGGGAGGCCGGCACGGCGAGCGCGGTCAGCGCCGCTCCGACCACTGCGAAGTCGCGTCGGATCTCCGGCGGCAGGGCGACCACCGCGGCGATCGTGAGTAGCAGCGCGCTCGCCGCGAGCTGCCAGCCGGTCGGCCCGACCGATGCGGCCAACGTGGCGTGCCACCGGTCCAGCTCCGCCGACCAGGCGGGCAGCGCCGCGCGGACCGGCGCCAGCCCGGCCCGCAGCGCGCCGCCGGCCACCACCAGACCGCTGACGGTCAGCGCCACCGCCGAGGCGAGCTGCGGCCCGCGCCGGGCCGCCTCGGGTACGCCTCGGACGGCGAACCCGGTCAGTGCGATGACCGCGGCGATGAGCAGCAGCGAGCGGCCGGGAAAGCCCACCGAGGCGACCCGGCCCAGGGCGCCGATCACCGCGAGGGTGACGATGCCGGCGCCCAGGTCCGGCAGCGGCGGCCAGCGCAGCGTCAGGGCGCCGGCCAACCCGACCAGCGCGGCGAGCAGCAGCGCCGCGCCCGCGCCGGCGGCGACCGGGACCGTCGCGGCGCGCAGCAGCGCGGTGACCGCGTACGCCAGGGCGACGGCGACGGCCGCGCCGTGCAGCAGCCAGGTCAGCTCGGGCAGCCAGGGCACCGGGCGGGCCGGCGGGCCGGCGGTGGCCTCTCCGGCCGGTTCCGCGCCGAGCACCTCGGGGGACTCCTCGGGGTCCGCCTCGGGTCGTTCGTCCGTGTCGCGCTGTCGGGGCGGAGCGGGGGCCGGCGGCGGGGTGGGCAGGTCCTGCTGGACGGGCCGCTCGACGACCACCGCCGACCGGGCCAGGGCGAGGTCGACGCCGGCCACGACGGCTGCCACCAGCGCCCAGCCCGCCGGCCCGGTGATCCGCTCGTACACCAGCAGCGGCAGCACCGGTTGGGCGGCCAGCACGGTGGCGAAGCGCGGGGCCCGCAGCCCGGTCCAGTGCGCGTACCCGAAGGCGACGACGGTGGTGCCCAGGAAGATCGACCCTGCGAAGGCCGAGCCGGAGGCCCCGCCGATCCGGTCCACGGCCCACAGTGCGTACCCGGCCAGCGGCACCAGCAGCAGGCCCACCGCGGCGATCGTCTCGGCGGTCGAGGTGAGCCCCCGGCGGGCCAGCACCGGTGGGGCGAGCAGCATCAACACCGTCGCCACCAGCAGCACAGCGAGCCTGGCCAGCGCGTCCATCGAGCTGGTGGCGACCGCGGCGAAGACCACCGCGGCGACGCCGAGCAGCAGCGCGCCGAGCCCGAGCGGGATGTTCTGCACCTCGCGGGAGGACGCCTCCGGCGGGTGCTCCGGGGCGTCCAGGTCGAGCAACGGTGGCCGGGCCCGGGGCGGCAGGTCGCCGGGGGCGGGCGGTGGGGGGCTCTGACGGGGCACCCGTGACGGCGCGCCGGTGGCGGCCGTCGGCGGGCGGCGGGTCGGGCGGCGCAGCACCCGACGTGGCCGGGTGGCCTGCTCCTGCTGCCTTTCACCGGCGTGCGCGAGGATGTCCCGCTGGAAGAGCGCGGCCTGCATCTTGGCCGCGATCTGCCGCTGTTCGCGGGCGATCTCGGCCTCGCGGGCCTTCATCTCCGCGATCGAGCGCTCGATCTCCGTGAGGTGGTCGGCCCACTGTGGCTGGCTGGCGCCGCAGTGCGGGCAGACGGCGGCCGGCTTGATCTCTCGCTCGCACGAGGCACACCTGAAAGCCTGCACGACACCCCTCCGTCCGGCCGGCCGGCACTGTGGAACTCCACTGTCGCAGCATGCCTTGACCGGGCGCGGATTTCGACAGTTGCCGGCGAGGCGTCAGGGGCGGCCCATGCCTCGGTACTCCCAACCCGCCTGCGTCCAGAGCGTGGAGTCCAGGCAGTTGCGGCCGTCGACCACCTTGCGGCCGTTGACCAGTTCGCCGAGGGCGACCGGGTCGGCGTTGCGGAACTCGGCCCACTCGGTGAGGACGCAGACCAGGTCGGCGTCGCGGACCGCGTCGTTCATGCTCGTCGCGTACGTCAACTCGGGCACCGCGCGCCGCGCGTTCTCCATGCCCTGCGGGTCGAACACGTGCACGTCGGCGCCGGCCTTGCCGAGCAGCGCGGCGACCGCGAGCGCCGGGGCGTCCCGTACGTCGTCGGTGTTCGGCTTGAAGGTGGCGCCGAGCACGGCGACCCGGGTGCCGGAGAGGTCCGGCCCGGCGGGACCCGACCGGCGGCCGAGCAGGTCGGCGGCGACCTGCACCACCCGGGTACGCCGACGCATGTTGATCAGGTCGACCTCGTGCAGGAAGCGCAGCGCCTCGCCGGCGCCGAGCTCCTGGGCTCGGGCCTGGAAGGCCCGGATGTCCTTGGGCAGGCAGGCGCCGCCGAAGCCGAGGCCGGCCTGGAGGAAGCGGTTGCCGATCCGGGGGTCGTAGCCGATGGAACGGGCCAGCTGGGTGACGTCGCCGCCGGCGGCCTCGCAGACCTCGGCCATCGCGTTGATGAAGGAGATCTTGGTGGCCAGGAAGGCGTTCGCCGCCACCTTGACCAGCTCGGCGGTGGCGAAGTCGGTGACCACCAGCGGCACCTCGCGGTCCTCGGTGGCAGCCAGGTCGAAGACGCCCTTGTGGGCGGCGTAGAGCATGCCGTTGGCCCACTCGCTCTTGACGCCGACCACGATCCGGTTGGGGCGCAGCACGTCGTCGACGGCGAAGCCCTCCTGGAGGAACTCGGGGCTCCACGCCACCTCGACGCCCAGGTCGGTGGGGGTGTGCTTGCCGACCAACTGCTCCACCCACTCGGCGGTGCCCACCGGAACGGTGGACTTGCCGACGATCAGCGCCTTGCGGGTCAGGTGCTGGGCGAGGTTGGTCACCGACGCCTCGACGTACGACAGGTCGGCGCCCAGGCCGTCGGCCCGCTGGGGGGTGCCGACGCAGATGAAGTGCACGTCGCCGAAGTCGGCGGTCTCCTGGATGTCGGTGCTGAACCGCAGCCGGCCGGCGGCCAGGTTGCGCCGGAGCAGCTCGTCCAGGCCGGGTTCGTGGATCGGGACCTCGCCCGCGTTCAGCTTGGCGATCTTGTCCGCGTCGACGTCGAAGCCGAGCACCTCGTAACCCAGCTCGGCGTAGCAGATGGCGTACGTTGCCCCCAGATAGCCGGTGCCGAGGAAGGTCACCCGGGGCCGGGCCGCGCCCGAGGGCGGGGTCACCGCGGCGATGGCCGGCACCGGCTGGGTGTTCGGGTACGGGATCGTCACGCCTTCTTCTCCGCTCGCACTGGCGCCGCTTCCTCGCGTCGCAATTTGCCGCGGCGCCTGGCTGGGCACCGATGGGGACCGTGCTCTGGTTCTGTCGGTCGCGCGCGGCTTCGACGCCCATCATGTACGAGCCTACGCGGCGGTAAGGTGCCCCAGATCCTCGGTCGCTATCCTTCTGCCTGTGCGGCCGAGGGTGCTGAAGCGCTCGGACTGCGCATTTTAGCGGTGAAGGGGGAGGGTCCGACATGGCCGCAGAGGAGTCGTTCGACGTCTACCGGTTGCCGGAGGAGCACGACGCGATCCGGGAAGCGGTTCGTGAGGTCTGTGCGGCGAAGGTGGCTCCGCATGCCGCTGAGGCTGATGAGACGGGTGAGTTCCCCAAGGCGTCGTACGACGCGTTGCGCTCGGCCGACTTCCACGCCCCGCACATCCCCGTCGAGTACGGCGGCGCCGGCGCGGACGCGCTGGCCACGGCCATCGTGATCGAGGAGGTGGCCCGCGCCTGCGCCGCCTCCTCGCTGATCCCGGCGGTGAACAAGCTGGGCACGATGCCGCTGCTCCTGGCCGGGTCTGAGGAGCTGAAGCGGAGGTACCTGACCCCGGTCGCCGCCGGTGAGGCGATGTTCTCCTACTGCCTCTCGGAGCCGGAGGCGGGCAGCGACGCCGCCTCGATGACCACCAAGGCGGTGCGGGACGGCGACCACTGGGTGCTCAACGGCGTCAAGCGGTGGATCACCAACGCGGGTGTCTCCGAGTACTACACGGTCTTTGCTGTGACCGATCCCACAGCGCGGTCCCGGGGCATCTCGGCGTTCGTGGTGGAGAAGTCCGACGCCGGGGTCAGCTTCGGCGCTCCGGAGAAGAAGCTCGGCATCAAGGGCTCGCCCACTCGCGAGGTCTACTTCGACAACGTCCGGATCCCGGCGGACCGCATGATCGGCGCCGAGGGCACCGGCTTCGCCACCGCGATGCGCACCCTGGACCACACCCGGGTCACCATCGCCGCCCAGGCGCTCGGCATCGCGCAGGGCGCGCTGGACTACGCCAAGGGGTACGTCCAGGAGCGCAAGCAGTTCGGCAAGGCCGTCGCCGAATTCCAGGGCGTCCAGTTCATGCTCGCCGACATGGGCATGAAGCTGGAGGCGGCCCGGCAGCTCACGTACGCCGCCGCCGCGAAGTCCGAGCGGGGCGATGCCGATCTGACCTACTTCGGTGCCGCCGCGAAGTGTTTCGCCTCGGACGCCGCCATGGAGATCACCACCGACGCCGTGCAACTGCTCGGTGGGTACGGCTACACCCGCGACTACCCGGTCGAGCGGATGATGCGGGACGCCAAGATCACCCAGATCTACGAGGGCACCAACCAGGTGCAGCGCATCGTGATGGCGCGCCAGCTCCTCAAGTAGGCGTTGACCTGTGGAAACCCCGTCACCCGTACCCCGGTTGGCGGGGTTTCTGGGTTTCCGCATCAACCAGTTGGTGGATTTTCGGGTCAACAGCATCCCCGGCGGGGTGGGGCCGGCAGATCGATTCGTCCCGGGCGCAGGAAATCGATGCTTGAGCCATGGCAGTCATCGAAGTCAGCGACCTCCGCAAGAGCTACGCGGACCTGACCGTTCTGGACGGGGTGTCGTTCTCCGTGGCGGAGGGCGAGATCTTCGGCCTTCTCGGGCCGAACGGCGCCGGCAAGACCACCACCGTGGAGTGCGTGGAGGGGCTGAGGCAGCCGGACGGCGGCTCGATCAGGGTGCTCGGGCTCGAGCCGGTCAGGGACGGACGAAAGCTGCGCGAGCAGATCGGGGTGCAGCTCCAGCACACGCAGTTGCCGGAGAACATCAAGGTGTGGGAGGCGCTCGATCTGTATGCCTCCTTCTATGCCAAGCCCCGCGACTGGCGTGAGCTGCTCGAGGAATGGGCGCTGACGGACAAGCGCGACGCCCGCTTCGGGAAGCTGTCCGGTGGCCAGAGACAACGGCTGTTCATCGCGCTGGCGCTGGTGGGCAATCCGCGGGTGGCGTTCCTCGACGAGTTGACCACGGGGCTGGACCCGCAGGCTCGCCGCACCACCTGGGAGTTGATCAAGCAGGTCCGGGCGAGCGGCGTGACGGTGGTGCTGGTCAGCCACTTCATGGACGAGGTGGAGGAGCTCTGCGACCGGGTTGCCGTCTTCGACCGCGGCAAGGTCGTCGCGATCGACACCCCGAGCGGGCTGGTCGACGGGATCGACCTCGAACACCAGATCCGGTTCACGCTGATGGCGGGGTACCTGGTCGAGCTGGGCGGGCTGCCCGGGGTGACCGGCGTGACCAGGACGGGCAACCGGGTGGCCGTCACGGGCAGGGGCGATTTCGCCACCGCCGTCACCGCCCACCTCGCCCGCCACCACGTCCTGGTCAGTGATCTGCGCATCGACAAGCACACCCTCGACGACGCGTTCGTCGCACTGACCGGCCGTTCGTTCGACGCCACTCACTGACGGAGGAAAGACCATGACCAAGCTCGCCATCGTCGAACTGAAACTGTTGACCAGGGAACCCGGGGCGATGTTCTCCCTACTCATCCCGCTGTTCATCCTCGTGGTCTTCGGCAGCTCCATCGAGCGGGGTGACACGGTGCTCCTGCCGATGGCGCTGGCGATCGCCGTGGGGCTCGTGGGCCTGTACCTGCTGCCGACCACCATGGCCACCTATCGCGAGCGGGGCATCCTGCGCCGGCTCTCCACCACGCCGGTACGCCCCGGGAACCTGCTTCTGGTGCAGTTGCTCCTGCAGTTCGTGCTCGCGCTGACCACATGCGCCCTGCTGCTGGCGGTCGCCGGCACAGTCCTCGGCGCTCACCTGCCCACCCGGGTCCTGCCCGGTGTGCTGGCCTTCCTGTTCGGTACGGCGGCCATGTTCGCCGTCGGCCTGCTCATCGCCGCCGTCGCGCCGAACGGCCGAGCCGCCAACGGGATCGGTGTCCTGCTGTACTTTCCGATGGCCTACCTCGCCGGGCTTATGCAGCCCACGGACCAGATGCCCGCTATCGTGGCCCGGATCGGGGAGTACACCCCGCTGGGCGCGTTCCGGCAGAGCCTGGGAGACGTCTGGGGGGACGGCGCTCCGAGCCCCCTGCTGCTCGGTGTGCTGGCCGCGTACGCCGTGGTCATCAGCATCGCCGCGGCCAGGTTCTTCCGCTGGGAGTGAGGTATGGCCGGGCGGCTCGACCGATGGGAGAGGCTGGCCGAGCGCCAACTGGCAGCCGCCCCGTACGTCCTGCTGGCGGCCTCCGCGATGCTCTCGCTGCTCATCGACGGCAGGTCGTGGGCCACGCTCGGACTGGCCGCGTTCGCCGCCGCCTGGATCCGGCTGGTGCCGCGCGGCGTGCTCTACGTGGCGGGGCTGGTGGTGCTGATCGCAGTGCTCTGCACGCAGGGGGTCTGGTTCGCGACCTTCTTTGGTTTCACCGGATACCTCCATTCATGGCAGTACCTGAAGGGGTATTGGCGGTTCGTCGGGTTGACCGGCACGGCGGCGATCAACGTCGCGGCCTACTGGGGCGGCTTGCCCGATCCGACCCCGACCGGCATTCTCAGCTATCTGTTCTTCATCGCCGCCATCGTGGCAGGGGTCGCGCTGTTCAGCTTCGTCGGCGAGATCACGGCCGAGCGGAGCGCCGAGCGCAAGCGCATGGTGGCGCAGCTCGAGGAGGCGCTGCGGGAGAACGCGGGACTGCAGGCCCAACTGCTGGTCCAGGCCCGCGAGGGAGGTGTGCTCGACGAACGCCAGCGCATGGCCGCGGAGATCCACGACACCCTCGCCCAGGGCCTGACCGGCATCATCACCCAGCTCCAGGCGGCCCAGCAGGCCGAGGATTGGCGACGCCACGTGGACAACGCGGTACGGCTGGCGCGGGAAAGCCTCGCCGATGCCCGACGGTCCGTGCACGCGGTAGGCCCCGGCCAGTTGGCGGCGGCGCCACTGCCCGAGGCGCTGAAGGACGTCGTCACCCAGTGGGGCGAGCTCAACGGGGTGCGGGCGGAATTCACCGTCACTGGTACGGTCCGCCCCATGCATCCCGAGGTCGAGGAGACGCTGCTGCGCACCGCGCAGGAGGCCCTGGCCAACGCGGCCAAACACGCCGGCGCGTCCCGGGTCGGGCTGACCCTGTCGTACATGGAGGACGTCGTCACCCTGGACGTGCGTGACGACGGCGCCGGATTCGTCCCCGAGCGGGTCCGAAACGGCGGCGGCTTCGGACTGGTCTCGATGCGCAAGCGGGTGAGCCGCCTGGCCGGCACGCTGGAGATCGAGTCGGAACCCGACCTCGGCACCGCGATCTCCGCGACCGTTCCGGCGGTGGCACGTGACTGAGGCCCCGATCCGGCTGCTGATCGCCGACGACCATCCCGTCGTCCGCGACGGCATCCGTGGCATGTTCGTCGGCGACCCGGGCTTCGAGGTGCTCGGCGAGGCCGGAGACGGTGCCCAGGCCGTCGCACTCGCGCAGGCGTTGAACCCCGACGTGATCCTCATGGACCTCCGCATGCCCAGGATGGACGGCGTCACGGCGATCAAGGAACTCGGCAGGCGAGGCAGCGCGGCCCGCGTCCTCGTCCTGACCACCTACGACACCGACCGGGACGTCCTGCCCGCGATCGAGGCCGGAGCCACCGGCTACCTGCTCAAGGACACCGGCCGGGACGAACTCGTCCGTGCCGTCCGTACCGCGGCTCGGGGCGATGCCGTGCTCTCCCCGTCGGTCGCCACCCGACTCCTCGGCCAGGTCCGCGCGCCCGCCGACCCGTTGAGTGCCCGGGAGTTGGAGATCCTCCGCCTCATCGCCGACGGCGCCACCAACCGCGAAGCCGCCGCGCGCCTGTTCATCAGCGAGGCCACGGTGAAGACTCACGTGCTGCACATCTACACGAAGCTCGGCGTCAACGACCGGGCGGCTGCCGTCGCCGTCGCTTTCCGCCGCGGCCTGCTGACCCTCGAGAACGGCTGACCAGCCCCGGCTTCAGGCGAGCGGGGGGTCCGGGCGGGCGGGCCGGGGTTCCCGGCCCGCCCGCGGTCGTCAATGGGACTCGGTGCTGCCGTCGACGCGGGACGCCGTACGCGGGGGCGCGGACCACGGCGACTCGCCGCCGACCCGGCGGGGCAGGGGTTCGGTGGGGGTGAGGTCGGGATAGCCCAGCGTCAGCGGGGCGGTGTCCGTGTCGGTCAGGTCGGACGGCGGCCAGTCGCCGAGCGGGCGGGGGTTCTCGATCGGCGCGTCGGTCGGGCTCGGGGGTGCCGCGACCGCCGGCTTTCCGGGCCACCGCCGCCACCGCTGCCGGCTGAACACGGCCATCAGCAGCAGCACGCCGATCAGGAACAGGGTGCCGTTCTCCACCGGTTGGCGCAGCGGCAGCGGGCTCCCGAGCACCTTCCAGCCCTCGGGAATCTGGTCACGGATGGTGAATGGCGCGACGAACAGGCCGAGGTAGGGCACGACCAGCAGCAGCCCGGCCACGAGCGGACCGAGCGGGGAGAAGCGCAGCGTGCCGAGCAGGCCGAGCAGGATGCCGGCGACGCCGAGGTAGACGGCCGGCTCGATCAGGTTGGGCGTGCTGTACGTACCGAGGTCCACCCAGCGGTGCACGATACGTCCAGACCCGTCCTGACCGAGGGTGACGAGCACCCAGGTGATGGGCGCCACCACCAACCCGGCGAGGAAGCTCCAGAGATGTCGCATCCGCGCACCGTACCGTTTCTGGCATGACAGATCACCCCTCCGCCAAGCCGGCGGGCAAGCCGACCTCGTACTCGCGGGTCACGTTGAGTCGGATCATGACTGCCGTCGATGTCAATCTGTACGGGACCGTGCACGGTGGGGTACTGATGAAGTTCGTCGACGACGTCGCCGGGGCGGCGGCGGCCCGGCACAGCGGCGGCACCGCGGTCACCGCCTCGATCGACGAGATCGTCTTTTCCGAGCCGGTCCGGGTGGGGGATCTGGTGCACGCGCACGCCCAGGTCAACTGGACCGGGCACACCTCGATGGAGGTGGGCGTGCGAGTGGTTGCGGAGCGCTGGGACTCGGCCGAGGACGAGCCGGTCCGGGTCGCCACGGCGTACCTGGTCTTCGTCGGCGTGGACGTCGGCGGCGCGCCGCGTCCGGTCCGGCCGGTGCTGCCGGAGACCCCGGACGACGAGCGGCGCTACCGGGAGGCGGAGATTCGCCGGGCCCACCGGCTGGCCCGGCGCCGCGCCATCCAGGCCCACCGCCGCGCCTGATTCGGAAGCAGGGGCCCCTCCTTCCCGGCCACACAGGGGGGCGGCGGGTGGTGTGGGCGGGGCACGCCCCGGCGGCGGGACCCGGTGCGGACAATGGCCTGGCGAGGTAGGGCAAGATGGCGCCACGGCCCATGCACAGTGTCGTGACCGGGGCCTGAGGGAGGGTGGAGCAGTGGGTGACGTGCTGTGGACGCCGCCGGCCGACGTGCGCGAGCGGTCCCGGGTCGGCGACTACCTGCGCTGGCTGGCCGAGCACCGGGGGCTGGAGTTCGCCGACTACGACGCGTTGTGGCGCTGGTCGGTGACCGACCTCGACTCGTTCTGGCACTCGATCTGGGACTACTTCGATGTGGTCGCGCACACCCCGCCGACCGCCACGCTCACCGACCGGGCCATGCCGGGTGCCCGCTGGTTCCCCGGCGCGACGCTCAACTACGCCGAGAACGTGCTGCGGATGCCCGGTCGGGCCGACGACGACCCGGTGGTGATCGCGCACGGGCAGACCCGCGCGCCGGAGACGCTCACGGCGGCCGAGCTGCGCGAGCAGGTCCGCCGGGTGGCGGCCGGGCTGCGCCGGCTCGGCGTCGGCCCCGGCGACCGGGTGGCGGCGTACGCGCCGAACATCCCCGAGACGTTCGTGCTGCTGCTCGCCACCGCCAGCCTGGGTGCGACCTTTTCTTCCTGCGCCCCCGAGTTCGGCACCCGCAGTGTCACCGACCGGTGGCAGCAGATCGAGCCCAAGGTTCTGGTGGCCGTGGACGGCTACCGGTACGGCGACAAACCGGTCGACCGCCGGGACGAGGTGGCCGCCATCCGGGCCGCGCTGCCGTCACTGGAGCACACCGTCGGCATCGCGTACCTCGATCCGACCGGCGTGCCCTCGGCGCGCGCGATCTCGTGGGACGAGCTGGCGGCGGCGAGCGACGAGCCGTTGACTTTCACCCCGGTGCCGTTCGACCACCCGCTCTACGTGCTCTACTCCTCCGGCACCACCGGCCTGCCCAAGCCGATCGTGCACGGCCACGGCGGCATCCTGCTGGAGCACCTCAAGATGCTGGCCCTGCACCACGACCTGGGCCCGGCGGACCGGTTCTTCTGGTTCACCACCACCGGCTGGATGATGTGGAACTTCCTGGTCTCCGGGCCGGCGGTGGGTGCCGCGATCGTGCTGTTCGACGGCAACCCGGGCCACCCGGACCTGAGCGCGCTCTGGCGGCTGGCGGAGCGGACCGGCACCACCTACTTCGGCACCGCCGCCCCGTTCCTGCTGGCCTGCCGCAAGGCGGGCCTCATTCCGAAGGACATCGCCGATCTCACCGCGCTGCGCGGGCTCGGCTCGACCGGCGCGCCGCTGCCCGCCGAGGGCTTCACCTGGGTGTACGAGAACGTCGGCGACACCCTGCAGCTCCAGTCGCTCTCCGGCGGCACGGACGTCTGCACCGGCTTCGTCGGCGGTGTGCCGCTGCTGCCGGTGCACGTCGGTGAGATCACCTGCCGGGCGCTCGGGGCGAAGGTGGAGGCGCGCTCCGCCGACGGCACCCCGGTCATCGGGGAGCTCGGTGAGCTGGTGATCACCGAGCCGATGCCGAGCATGCCGGTGGGTTTCTGGAACGACTCGGACGGTTCGCGCTACCGCGAGGCGTACTTCGAGGTCTATCCCGGGGTGTGGCGGCACGGCGACTGGATCACCATCAACGAGCGGGGCGGCTGCGTGATCACCGGCCGCTCCGACGCCACCCTGAACCGGGGCGGCGTACGCCTCGGCACCGCCGAGTTCTACACGGTGGTCGAGGGGCTGGACGAGGTCGTCGACTCGGTGGTGGTGCACCTGGAGGACGACGAGGGCGGGGCCGGCGAGCTGCTGCTCTTCGTGGTGCTCGCCGAGGGGCTGGAGCTGGACGGCGAGCTGCGGAAGAAGATCAACCGGGAGCTGCGCACAGCCCTGTCACCCCGGCACGTCCCCGACGAGATCCACCAGGTGCGCGCCGTCCCCCGCACCCTCTCCGCGAAGAAGCTCGAGGTCCCGGTCAAGAAGATCCTCACCGGCACCCCAATCGACCAGGCGGCGGCAAAGGGTGCCCTAGCCAACCCCGAGTCCCTAACGGCCTTCGCCACCTTCGCCCAACGCCGCCCCCCCGCCACCAACCCCACCCCAGCCTGACCCCCCACCCCACCCCGTCGATCATGGAGTTGTGGCGCCGGAAAGAGGGCGTTCGCACCTTTTGTTAGGTGCCACAACTCCATGATCGGCTAGTTCAGGGTGCGGGTGACCTTTTCCGCAGCCGTGCGGGCGTTGAGGTGGGACGGGTTTTGGTTGGCGCAGCCAACCAGGGTCGCGCCGGCCGCCAGCGGTGCCAGGAGCCAGTCGACCGGGTCGGGGAATCGCGTCACGTCCACCAGGAGACGGTCGCCGGGGGTGAGGCAGAGCTCCGTGGCCCGGGCCTGCGCGCGGGCCAGCAACTCGGCGTCCGCCACGCCCGCCTGCGGGTACGGCGTGAAGTGGTCGCCGTGGCCGCGTACCGCCGACACGAAATCGGTGAAGCCCGCCGGCACCTGCCGCATCGGCAGGGCGAACGGGTCGAGCGCGAGGGCGTAGCGCTCGCCGGCAGACCAGGTGGACGCCGCGTCGACCCGGTCGGCGGCGGCGAAGAGCACATCCACCGTGCCCGGCGCGTCGACCACGGTCAGCTTCGCCGACCAGCAGCCGAGCAGTACCGCGGCGGTCTGCCAGTGCGGCGGCAGCAGCACGCCGGCCGTGTCGTCGGGGCCGAGGGCGGCCTCGTCGACAAGCAGGTTGGCGGTCTTGGCCACCCAGTTGGCCAGCGTCGCGCCGGACAGTTCGGTGCGCTCGCCGGTGGCGTCGTCGTACCAGGTCAGCAGGGGGCGGGTGGGGTCGGTCGCGATCGCGTCGGCGAAGACCCGGGCAATGTTGTCGGCCATCGGCGCGAACGATACGCGTCCTGAATCCGTACTCGATGACAATGCCAAGTCGGCGTACCGTCGGGTCGCAGTCAGCGCTGGGACCCGAGCCCGGCGTAGGCTTGCCGACAGTGTCATGGCCCACAGATCCGCCTGCCCGAGGAGTCGCCCTGTGACCGCCGGCCGCCCACCCCGCGTGCTCATCGACGCCACGAGTGTCCCCGCCGATCGCGGCGGCGTCGGTAGATACGTCGATGGCCTGCTCGGCGCCCTCGGCCGGGTCTGCGACACCGGCGTGGACCTGGTCGTGGTGAGCCTCCGCACCGACCTGGAGCGCTACACCCGGATGCTGCCCGGGGCCGAGGTGATCCCCGCCCCGGCGGCGGTCGCGCACCGCCCGGCCCGGCTCGCCTGGGAGCAGACCGGCCTGCCGTTGCTGGCTCAGCAGGTGGGCGCGGAGGTGTTGCACTCGCCCTTCTACACCTGCCCGCTGCGGGCCGGCTGCCCGGTGACGGTCACCGTGCACGACGCGACGTTCTTCACCGAGCCGGAGCATTACGACAAGTCGCGCCGGACGTTCTTCCGCAGCGCGATCAAGACCTCGCTGCGTCGGGCCGGCCGGGTGATCGTGCCCAGCAAGGCCACCCGGGATGAGTTGATCCGGCTGCTGGACGCCGACCCGACCCGGATCGACGTGGCGTACCACGGGGTCGACCAGGCCGCCTTCCACGCCCCGAGTGAGGAGGAGAAGGCCCGGGTCCGGGCCCGCCTGGGGCTGGGCGGCAGCAGCTACATCGCGTTCCTCGGGGCCAAGGAACCGCGCAAGAACGTACCCAACCTGATCCGCGGCTGGGCCCGGGCGGCGGCGGGCCGGGAGAACCCCCCGGCCCTGGTGATCGCCGGCGGTCAGGGGCACGACGACGACATCGACCGCGCGGTGGGCGAGGTCCCGTCGCAGCTGCGGCTGCTCCGCCCGGGTTACCTCCGCTACGCCGACCTGCCCGGCTTCCTCGGCGGCGCGCTGGTCGCCGCCTACCCGTCGTACGGCGAGGGGTTCGGTCTGCCGATCCTGGAGGCGATGGCCTGCGCGGCGCCGGTGCTGACCACGCCGCGGCTGTCGCTGCCCGAGGTGGGCGGCGACGCGGTGGCGTACACCAGCGAGGACCCGGACCAGATCGCCGCCGACCTCTCCGCACTGTTCGACGACGAGCAGCGCCGGCTTTCGCTGGCCAAGGCCGGCTTCGACCGGGCCAAGGAGTTCACCTGGGAGTCCAGTGCGGAGGTCCACATCGCCGCGTGGAGCCGGGCCCGTTCCTGAGTCGGCGCTGCGGGTACCGTCGACCGGCGGTCCGAGGTGGGACGGTTCGGGCATGATGTGCTGATGTTCTACGCCGTCATTCCGGCGGGTGGCAGTGGCACACGGTTGTGGCCACTGTCGCGAGCCGGCCATCCCAAGTTCCTCCACCCGTTGACCGGCACCCCGGCGTCGCTGTTACAGGCGACGGTGGACCGGTTGGCGCCGCTGACCACGCCCGAGCGGACGCTGGTGGTCACCGGTGCCGCGCACGTCGCGGCGGTGGCCCGGCAACTGGCTGGCCTGCCCGAGGAGAACATCCTGGTCGAGCCGTCACCCCGCGACTCGTGCGCGGCGATCGCGCTGGCCGCGGCGGTGATCGCGGAACGCGAACCGACGGCGGTGATGGGCTCGTTCGCCGCCGACCACCTGATCGGCGACCCGGCGCGCTGGGCGGAGACCGTACGTCAGGCGATCCGCGGCGCGGAGCAGGGTTTGCTGATGACGGTGGGCATCACCCCGACCCGACCGGAGACCGGCTACGGCTATCTGGAGACCGGCGAGCCGGCCGGCGACGGCCTGTTGCGCCCGGTGACGGAGTTCAAGGAGAAGCCCGACGCCGAGGTGGCCGAGCGCTACCTCCGCTCCGGCCGGCACCTCTGGAACGCCAGCATGTTCGTCTGGCGGGTGGACGTCTTCCTGGCCGAGCTGGCCCGGCAGCAGCCGGACCTGCACGCGGCGATCACCGCGATCGCGGCGGCGTGGGGCACCCCGGAGCAGGACGATGTCCTCGGCACGGTCTGGCCGACCCTGCCGAAGATCTCGGTGGACTACGCGGTGATGGAGGGCGCGGCGACCGCCGGCCGGGTGGGGACCGTGCCGGGCGACTTCGGCTGGAACGACGTCGGCGATTTCCACACCCTCGGCGAGGTGCTTCCCGCCGACGAGGCCGGCAATGTGGTGCTGGGCGCGGACGCCAAGCCGGGTGTGCTGCTGCGGGACAGCGACGGCCTGGTGGTGGTGCCGCAGTCGGGGCGCCTGGTGGCGGTCCTCGGCCTACGCGACCTGATCGTGGTCGACACCCCGGACGCGCTGTTGGTCTGCCCGCGTGACCGCGCCCAGGACGTCAAGAAGCTGGTCGACGAACTCAAGGACCGCGGCGAGGAGAGCCTGGTCTGACCGGGCGCGGCGGCCGGTCCGCCGCGCCCCGGCTCAGCCCGGCACCGGGCCTGCCGCGCCCCGGCTCAGCCGACGGCGCGGCGGGCCAAGGCGGCCAGGGCCGGCGCGACGAGCTGCACGGTGGCGTGTGCCAGCGGCTCGGGCAGCCGGTCCGGCGGGAACCAGCCCAGCGCCTCGGACTCGTCGCTGACCCGCTCGGTCGCCCCCGCCGGGGCGAGCACGGCGAACCGTACGTCATAGTGCAGCGAGCCACCCTGGCAGGTGACCGGGTGGATGTCCACGTCGATCGGCTCCGGGTCGACCATCAGCCCGGCGATGCCGGACTCCTCGGCGACCTCCCGTAGCGCGGCGGCGACCAGGGTCCGGTCGCCGGGCTCGCAGTGCCCGCCGAGCTGCACCCATTTGCGGAGCTTGCCGTGCAGGCAGAGCAGGAGCCGCTCGCCGGTCGCGTCGAGCACAAGCGCGCTCGCGGTGACGTGCCCGGCCCGGTGGCCACGGCTCATCGCCACCGGCCCGGCGGCCAGCAGTTCCAGGGTCCGGTCGCGGGCCGTGGCGGCGGCCGGGCTGGTCGGCGTCCAGCGGCTCAGCACCGCGGTGGCGTCGGCATGCAGGTCGGCGTACGCCGGCAGGTCGGTGCGGAGGTCGGGCACCCGCACACTCTACGAGCGCGCCCTGGCTCCGCAGTCGATTGGGCGTGTCCACGCGGGTGGGACGACCGGATGGCACCTCCACGGCGAGTGCCGCAGACCCTCGTTGGCGCTGTCCGGCCGTCCGTTCCCCCGGAACGCCGGTCGCCTCGGGTTGGGGTGCTGACACCCAGCCCCTACCGGCAAGAGGAAGTCTGCCGAACGACCCCGCTCGCCGTCGAGGTCTTTCAGCCCACGCTTAAAGATGGAGATAAGTGCCGCCAGGTACAGTGCCAACGGCGGCGGGCGTTCCTGCGGCCCGCCCCGGGAGCGCGCCATGCTGAAGATCATTTTTACGAGTACGGACATCCTGCGGACCAGGGTTGCCCCCGCTGCGGATCCGGTCTGGGAGCTGATCCTCAGCCTGCACCTGCTCCAAGGCCGCAGGCGTGAGCCGCTGCTGACCGAATGGCGCCGCGCCACGGCCCGCACCCTGCGGATGGACGGCGCCGCCGAGCGATTCCGCCTGCTGCTCGCCCTCAACCCTCCGCGCGGCTACTTTCCCGACTTCCTCACCCCGTACGCCAGCAAGGAGGGCTTCCAGGCGGGGCTGGAGGCCGTCCGCGGTACCCCCCTCGACCTGCTGCGCCGGGACCTGACCCGGCTCGCAGAGGAGAATTCGCTGCCCGCCCCGGCCGCCGCGCTGGCTCGGGGGGAGCCGGAGGTCCTCCACCACCTCACCGACTCGATGGCGCACTACCACTCGCTCGCCGTCACCCCGTACTGGTCCCGGATCCAGGCCGCGGTGGAGGCCGACCGGGCGCGTCGGGCGCGGGCGATGCTCGACGGTGGGCCCGAGGGCCTGCTGGCGAGCCTGCGGCCCAGCATGCGGTGGGCGGACGGGGTGCTCGAGGTGCTGGACTACCCGGACAGCCGGGAACTGCACCTGGGCGGCCGGGGCCTGCTGCTGGTCCCGTCGTTCTTCTGCGCGCGGACCCCGGTCGCGCTGCTCGACCCGACGTTGCCCCCGGTGCTGGTCTATCCCGTCGACCGGCTCGGCGGCCTCGCCCGGCAGTCCGGCCGTGGGCGGAACCCGGACGGCAGCCGAGAGGCGCTCGCCGCACTGCTCGGCCGTACCCGCGCCGCCGTCCTGCGAGCCGCCGACGACGGCTGTACCACCGGGGAGGTGGCCCGCCGGCTGCGCATCTCGGCCGCTGCGGCCAGCCAGCACACCACGGTGCTACGCAACGCCGGCCTGCTGGTCAGCCACCGGGACCGCAACACGGTGCTGCACACCCTCACCCCGCTCGGCCGCGCCGTCCTCGATGCCTGACCAGCGAAGGTCAGACGGCCAGGGCGGCGCTGGCGGTGCTGCCCGCCGGTGGCGGAAGCAGCGCCGAGGGGACGCCTTCGGCGGCCAGCGCGGTCCGCAGGCGTTGCAGGTCGGCGCCGAAGCGCACCAGTTCCGCCTGGTCGACCGGAGTCGGCGGGGCGCCGAGGACGAGTCCGCCGGCGTGCTCGGGCCAGCCGGGCACGGTGGCGACCAGGCCGGCGCGTACCTCGTCGTCGGTCACCTGGGTGAAGACCGTGCCGGGCGCGACCACCCCGGCGACCGCGGCGATCGCCCGGTCCACCGCGACCGGGTCGGCCGGCGTCGTTCCCGGGCCGTCGGCGAGGACGGCGGCCTGCCGCAGCCCGGCCACCTTCGCCTCGGCGGTGCCCAGCGAGAACAGATCCAGCGCGGCGTCCCGGATCAACACCCGGGCACCCCCGTCGTCGGCGGACCGTGCCACACCCAGGTAGCCACGGACGACCGCGACCGGCACCTGGTCGCACTTGCCCTTGATCAGCTCGGCGGCGCCGGCCAGTTCGTCCACCACCGCCATCTGGGTGAGCTGGAGCTCGTTGCCGTACGGGTCGATCTCACCCCGGTGGTCGCGGATCGCCGGCATCCCGGCCACCCCGAGCGCCACGTCGGTGAGGCCGTTGCGCCACGGCCGGCCCATGGTGTCGCTGATGATGACCGCGACGTCCAGGTGATATTGGTCATGCAGTGCCGCCCGTAGGGCCCGGGCGGACGCGTCCGGATCCTTTGGCAGCAGCACCAGTCGGGTCTTGTCCACGTTCGAGGCGTCGATACCGGCGGTGGCCATCACGAAGCCGTGGTGGGTCTGCACGATCCGGGTCGTCCCCCGGGTGGCCACCACCCGGGCGGTTTCCGCGGCGAGCACCTCGTCCCGGGCGGCCAGCCGTTCGGGCCCGTCGGCCGGCACGTCGACCAGCCGACCCTCCGCCTTCGACACGATCTTGCTGGTCACCACCAGCACGTCGCCGTCGCGCAGCCACGGCGCCGCGGTGGCGATCATCACGGCCAGATCGTCGCCCTCGGTCACGTCGCCGATGCCCAGCACCGGCAGGATTTCCAGCTTCACACCAACTCCAACGCGGCTCGGACCATCGTGGCCGTCGCCGCCTCGTCGATCATTCGCAGCGGCGCCGACCGCACGGTCACCCCCGGCACCAGCGTCCCGGAGTCCTCCGGGGCGACCAGCCAGCCGTCGAGCAGGCCGCCGGCCGACCGGCCACCGTAGAGGGCCCCCACCCCGGCCGCGCTGCATTCCACGCCGAGCACGGCGAGGCAACGGTCGGCCATGCCGCGCACCGGGGCGCCGCCGATGATCGGCGACACGCCGACCACTGGGGCACGCCCGTCGGTGACCGCCTCCCGCAGCCCCGGCACGGCCAGGATCGGGGCGACGCTCACCACGGGGTTGCTCGGCGCGACCAGCACCACGTCGGCCGAGCCGATCGCCGCCAGCACGTCGGGTGCCGGCTTCGCCGTCTCCGCGCCGACGAAGACGAACCGGTGCGTCGGGATATCCGCCCGGTGCCGTACCCACCACTCCTGGAAGTGGATCGCCCGCTGGCCGCCGTCCAGGTCGACCACCACGTGGGTCTCCAGGCGGTCGTCAGTGGCCGGCAGCAGGCGTACGCCGGGCTGCCACCGGGTGGCCAGCGCCTCGGTCACCTGGGACAGCGGGTAGCCGGCGTTGAGCATGGTCGTCCGGACCAGGTGCGTGGCGAGGTCCTTGTCGCCCAGGCCGAACCAGGTGGGCTCGGCACCGTACGCGGCCAGTTCGGACTTGACCGTCCAGGTCTCACCCACCCGCCCCCAGCCCCGCTCCGGGTCGGCGCCGCCGCCCAGGGTGTACATCACGCTGTCCAGGTCCGGGCAGACCCTGAGCCCGTGCAGCAACAGATCGTCGCCGACGTTGACCACGGCGGTCACCTCGGCCCCCACCTCGCGGGCGTACGCCCGAACGCCGAGCAGGAACCGAGCCCCGCCGATTCCGCCGGTCAGAACCACGATGCGCATGGCGTCCATCCTGTCGCACGCGCCGCCGTCGGTCGGCCGGTGGCCGGGCAGACTAGGCTGACGTGCACAACTGTCCGCTTTCGTCCCCGAGGGGGAGTCCGTGACCAGCCCCGCCGAGCCCGCGTCCGGCGACGCGACGCAGGCCAGCCAGGTGACCAAGCCACTGCGCGAACTGGCCGCGCTCGTGCTGCTCGGCGCGAACGCCGTGCTGCTCTTCGTCGGCCTGCTGCGCCTGCTGGTGCCGATGCACGCCGGCAGCACCATTGGCAGCCGGGCGGGCAGCAGCTTCTTCATTTTCGTCGGCGTCGAGTCGACCGCGCTGCCGCTGCTGGCCGTGCTGCTCGCCACCCACGTGCGCCCGGCGCTGTCCAGGGCGAAGCTGGTCACCGAGGCGGCCCTCGTCGAGTACGCCTTCGCCGCCCTGTTCGGCGGGCTGAGCTTCCTGATCTGGCTGGTCGGCCGGCTCGCCGAGGTCGAGATCCTGGACGCGTTCCTCGGCATGCTGATCCGGGCGGCCTGGTTGGCGATCTTCGGGGTTGCCGCGTTCGCCGTGTACCGGATCTGGCGCACGCTCTACTACGTCCCGAAGCCGAAGCCGCAGCCCGGCGTCTACGGGCAGGCCCAGCCGGGCTGGCCGCAGCAGCCGGGGGGCTATCCCGTGCCCGGCCAGCCGGGCGGTCACCCCGCCCCGGGCGGCTACCCGGCTCCCGGCGGCTACCCGGCTCCCGGCCAGTACGGCCAACCGCCGGCGGCGCCGCCGTTCAACACCGCCCCGCCGCACGCTCCGCAGTCCGCGCCGCCCTTCGGCACCCCGCAGTCCGCGCCGCCGTTCGGTGCGCCGCAGTCCGCGCCTCCGTTCGGCGCACCGCAGCCCACGCCCTCCTTCGACGCCACGCAGCCGGTGCCGCCCTTCGGCCAGCCGCCGTCGGCTGACCCGACGCAGGTCATTCCGCGCCAGGCGACCGAGCCCGCCCAGCCGGCCACGGAAGACAGCGACCGTACCCAGCGGCTGGACCGGGACGATCCGAACCACCCGCGCTGACCGCTCGATCTGAACCGCGGCACCTGCACCGAAAGAGTGGCCTTCCCGCCGTCGTCGAGGGGAGGCCACTCTTTCGCAGCTGCGCCCACGGCATCCGTCCCACGCTCTCGCGGCGTCCCTGATGGAGGCGGGCTGGCAGCGCATACGCTGAACGAATGGTTGATCGCAGCGAGTCCATGCCGACCGAGGCGAGTGTGCGGAGGGCCCTGCGCCGGGCCGAAACCGGCCGGGCGCTCGACGTCGATGAGGCGAGCGCCCTGCTGGCCGCGCGCGGCGACGCGCTCGACGAGCTGCTCCGGATTGCCGGCGAGTTGCGCGACGCCGGGCTGCGGGAGGCCGGTCGCCCGGGAGTGGTCACCTTCTCGAAGAAGGTCTTCATCCCGCTGACCCGGCTCTGCCGGGACCGCTGCCACTACTGCACCTTCGCCACCGTGCCGCACCGGCTCCCCGCCGCCTATCTGGAGCGGGAAGAGGTTCTCGCGATCGCCCGGGAGGGCGCGGCGCAGGGCTGCAAGGAGGCGCTGTTCACCCTCGGCGACCGGCCGGAGGAGCGCTGGCCGGCGGCCCGCCGGTGGCTCGACGAGCGGGGCTACGACTCCACTCTCGACTACCTGCGAGCCTGTGCGGTGTCCGTGTTGGAGGAGACCGGTCTGCTGCCGCACCTCAACCCGGGTGTGCTGTCCTGGTCGGAGCTGCACCGGCTCAAGCCGGTCGCGCCGAGCATGGGCATGATGTTGGAGACCACGGCGACCCGGCTCTGGTCGGAGCCGGGCGGCCCGCACCACGGCTCGCCGGACAAGGAGCCGGCCGTCCGGCTGCGGGTGCTCGACGACGCCGGTCGGGTTGGGGTGCCGTTCACCACCGGGATCCTGATCGGGATCGGGGAGACCCCGGCCGAACGGGTCGACGCGATCTACGCGATCCGGCGCAGTATGCGGGAGTACGGCCACCTCCAGGAGGTGATCGTGCAAAACTTCCGCGCCAAGCCGGACACGGCGATGCGGGGCATGCCGGACGCGGAGCTGCACGACCTGGCCGCCACGGTGGCGGTGGCCCGGGTGCTGCTCGGCCCGAAGGCCCGGATCCAGGCCCCGCCGAACCTCATCGAGGGCGAGTACGACCTGCTGCTGCGCGCCGGCATCGACGACTGGGGCGGCGTCTCGCCGGTCACCCCGGATCACGTCAACCCGGAGCGCCCCTGGCCGCAGCTGGACGAGTTGGCCCGGCACACCGCGCGGGCCGGTTTCACCCTGCGCGAGCGGCTGACCATCTACCCCGAGTACGTCCGGGCGGGCGACCCGTGGCTGGACCCGCGCCTGCTGCCGCACGTCACCGCCCTCGCCGACCCGGAGACCGGGCTCGCGGTCGAAGAAGCCCGCCCGGTCGGTCGGCCGTGGCAGGAGCCGGAGGAGGTCTTCGGCGGGCGTACCGACCTGCACGCCACCATCGACACCACCGGCCGGACCGGGGATCGGCGCGGCGACTTCGACAGCGTCTACGGGGACTGGTCCGAGGTGGCCGGCCGGGTCAGCGTCCCGGCGAGCGGGTCGAGCGACCCGGATCTGCGGGCGGGCCTGCGGCTGGCCGCGGACGACCCGGCCGCGCTGCTGACTCCCCGGCACGCCGACGCGGCGCTGGCGTTGTTCGCCGCCGAAGGCCCGGCGTTGGACGAGCTGTGCCGGATCGCCGATGACGTGCGCCGGGACGCGGTCGGCGACGAGGTCACCTACGTGGTCAACCGCAACATCAACTTCAGTAACGTCTGTTACGTCGGCTGCCGGTTCTGCGCCTTCGCACAGCGGGAGACCGACGCCGACGCGTACCGGCTCTCGGTGGTGCAGGTCGCCGACCGGGCGGAGGAGGCCTGGGCGGCCGGGGCGAGCGAGGTCTGCCTCCAGGGTGGCATCGATCCGAAGCTGCCGGTCACCGGCTACGCCGACATCGTGCGGGCGATCAAGGCCCGGGTGCCGGGGATGCACGTGCACGCCTTCTCGCCGATGGAGATCGTCACCGCGGCGGCCAAGGCCGGGGTGCCGGTGAAGGAGTGGTTGGTCCAGCTCCGCGACGCCGGCCTGGACACCATTCCCGGCACCGCCGCGGAGATCCTCGACGACGAGGTCCGCTGGGTGCTCACCAAGGGCAAGCTGCCGGCCGCCGCCTGGGTCGAGGTGGTGACCACGGCTCACGAGCTGGGCATCCGGTCCAGCTCCACGATGATGTACGGCCACGTCGACCACCCCGGCCAGTGGCTTGCCCACTTCCGCGTGTTGGCGGGCGTGCAGGACCGTACCGGCGGGTTCACCGAGTTCGTGGCCCTGCCGTTCGTGCACACCAATGCGCCGATCTATCTTGCCGGCCTCGCTCGGCCCGGGCCGAAATGGCGGGAGAACCGGGCGGTGCACGCGATGGCCCGACTGCTGCTGTACGGCCGGATCGCCAATATCCAGTGCTCCTGGGTCAAGCTGGGCGACAAGGGCACCGTGGCGATGCTCCAGGGTGGCTGCAACGACCTGGGCGGCACCCTGATGGAGGAGACCATCTCCCGGATGGCCGGCTCGGGCAACGGCTCGGCCCGAACCGAGGAGCAGCTTCAGGCGATCGCGGCCATGGCGGGTCGACCGGCCCGCAGGCGGACGACAGCGTACGGCCACGCGGGAGCGTAGCGCCGAACCCTCTTCGTCGCCGGATCACCTCGACAGTCGGCCCGCTGGCGCCTCCACAGGGGGCGTCGGCGGTGTCCGAGCCGGATGCGCCACGGCAGAAAAGTCGGGCAACTCGCCGGGAGGGGCGTTACCCGCCTGGGGTCTGAATCGATAGGGCAGGTTGCGAGGTTCGGGCGGTGGAGATGGCCGTCCAGAGCAGTGTCGGGAGGGCGACTCCATTATCAAGGTTGGCTTGACGGCGCACGTATTACACGCGTGTAATTTGAATGGGGTTGTTCGCTCGGAACGCAACAAATGGTGACCGGACGGACAGGCACGCCTTTCGCGTGGGGGGTTGCAGCGGCGATGACGCCGGTGCGCGACAAGGAGGCATCTGATGGACGGCCAGCTCGAGGTGGCCGACCTGCTCGGAAACGCGCCGGAATGGCAGGAGCGGGCGCTCTGCTCCCAGACCGACCCGGAGGCGTTCTTTCCCGAGAAGGGCGGCTCGACCCGCGAGGCGAAGCGAATCTGCTCGCGGTGTGAAGTCAAGACGGAGTGCCTGGAATACGCCCTCGGGCACGACGAGCGGTTCGGAATCTGGGGCGGGCTCTCCGAGCGCGAGCGGCGGAAGCTGAAGCGGCGGGTCGCCGCCTGACGCGTACCGGGCCGGGGCGGTGGGGGCCGCCCGGGCCCGGGCGGCGGGGGGCCGGCACCGACTCAGGCCAGCTCGTCGGGATCCACCCCGAGCAGGTTCGCCACCTGTTCGATGATCACATCGTGTACGAGATCCGCGAGGTCTTCGCGGTCCATGGCACGGAACTCCAGCGGCCGCCGGTAGAGCACGATCCGCGGCGGCACCTCCTGCCGGCCCGGGCGCCCCGGCAGCAGTCGGGCGAGCGGCACCTCGCCGTCCTCCAGCACGTCCGAGTCGTAGACGTTCAAATCCGGCGGGACGTCCTCGACGGCGAACTCGACGCCCGCCAGTTCTTTGGCGAAGCGGCGTTCGAGGGTCTCGACCGTGTCCAGCACCAGGTCGTCGAAGATCTCGGCCTTGGTTCGGGCCAGGGGTACGGTGGCCGGCACCAACCGCCCCCGCAGCCCCCGCCCGTGGCGGTCGCGGTGGGTGCGCCGGCGGGAGCCGGGGCGGCGGCGTTCCGGGCTCGTCATGACGCACAGGGTAGCCCCGTCGCCCGGCCGCCTGCCGTCGCGCCACTGGCACGGCGTGCAGGTGATCCGATCGGACGAATTGTGATCACCATGATGGGCGTGTCGCACCGCGAAGCGGTGCGCCGGACCCGGTAATGGAGATACCCTGCCGCACGTGAGGTCAACACGGCGCTGCTCCCGTAACGGCTGCCCCCGGCAAGCGGTCGCCACATTGACCTATGTCTACAACGAGTCCACTGCGGTGGTGGGTCCGCTGGCGGCCTTCGCCGAGCCGCACACGTATGACCTCTGCGAGCCGCACGCCCGTAACCTCACGGCGCCGCGCGGCTGGGACGTGGTCCGGCACGAGGGTGAGTTTGAGCCCCCGCCGCCCACCACGGACGACCTGGTGGCCCTGGCCGAAGCGGTCCGCGAGGCGGCCCGCCCAGCACCCCCCCGCCCCCCCGACGACAACCAGGCCCCCAGCCCCCAGCCCCCCCACCAGACCGGCCGCCGAGGCCACCTCCGCGTAATCCCCCCCAACCACTAACCCCCCCGGCGGGTTGATCATGAGGTTAGCGGCGTTTTCGATCTCGTCAGCGCCGCTAACCTCATGAGCGGCCGGGTGGGGGTGGGGGCCGCGCCGGTCAGTGGCCGAGGAGGCGGGAGAAGGCCGCGGCGCGGCGGGAGGGGCGGCCGGTGCGCAGCTCGGCCTCGTCGGCGGAGAACATGATCCGCAGACCGGCGTTCACCGCCAGCCAGCGCAGCGGTTCGGGCTCCCAACGGGGGGAGCGGTGGTTGACCCAGGGGAGCGCGGTCAGGTCGCTCGTCACCCCCCGGATCAGGTCGGCCAGGGTACGTCCGGCCAGGTTGCTGCTGCCGACGCCGTCGCCGACGTAGCCGCCGGCCCAGGCGAGACCGGTGGTCCGGTCCAGCCCCACCGAGGCGGTCCAGTCCCGCGCCACGCCGAGCGGCCCGCCCCAGACGTGGCTCACCGGCACCGCTGGCCCGAGCGCCGGGAAGAGCTCCCCGAGCACCCGCCGCAGCGCGGCGAACACCCGGGGTTCCCGGTCGTAGTCAGGCCGGACCCGGGAGCCGAAGTGGTAGGGCGCGCCCCGGCCGCCGAAGGCGAGCCGGCCGTCGGCGGTGCGCTGGCCGTAGATGATGACGTGCCGGTAGTCGGAGAAGGTCTCCCGCTCGGCCAGCCCGATCCGCGCCCAGGTCGCCTCGGGCAGCGGCTCGGTGGCCACCATGAGCGAATAGACCGGCGCGACGGCCCGGCGCTGCCCCGGCAGGGCGGGGGTGAAACCCTCGGTCGCCCGGACCACCACCGGAGCGCGGACCACCCCGGCGGGGGTCAGCGCGACACCGGCACGCACGGCCGTCACCGGGGTCCGCTCGAAGACGCGTACGCCCCGGCGTTCCACCGCCTCGGCGAGCCCGCGGACCAGCTTCGCCGGGTGCACCGCGGCGCAGTGCGGGGTGTAGGTGCCACCGCGTACCCCCTCGGCGTGGCAGCGGGCGGCGGCTTCGGCGGCGTCCAGCAGCACCAGATCCTCGTCGGCCAGGCCATACTCGCGGGCCTCGGCCACGGCGGCCCGGGCCCGGCCGAGTTGGACGTCGCTGCGGGCCAGCACCACCGTCCCGCCGGCCCGCCAGTCGCAGTCGATCCCCTCGGCGGCGACCACTCGGCCGACCTCGCGGACCGTCTCGTGCATGGCCCGCTGCATGTCCAGCGCCCGGTCCCGACCGTGCCGACGGGCCAGCGCGGGCAGCGAGGTGGGAAGCAGCGCTGAGCACCAGCCGCCGTTGCGACCGGACGCGCCGTACCCGGCGATCTCCTTCTCCAGTACGACGATCCGCAGCGACGGGTCGGCCAGCGCCAGGTAGTACGCCGTCCACAGGCCGGTGTAGCCGGCGCCGACGATCGCCACGTCCGCGTCGGTGTCGCCGGCCAGCCCGGGGCGCGGGGTCAGCGGCTCGTCCAGGCTGGACAGCCAGTACGACAGGTCCTGGTAGCGCATCAACGCTGCGGGGCGGGGCCGGGCCTCGCCGTCGCGAGCCCCGGCCCCGTCCGGCGCAGAGCCGCCGCTCAGAGCCGCGCCCATGCCTCGGTCAGCACGGCGCGCAGGATCTGCTCGATCTCGTCGAACTGCTGCTGGTCGGCGATCAGTGGCGGGGCGAGCTGCACCACCGGGTCGCCCCGGTCGTCGGCGCGGCAGTAGAGCCCGGCCTGGTAGAGCGCGGTGGAGAGGTACCCGCGCAGCAGCCGCTCCGACTCGGCCTCGTCGAAGGTCTCCCGGGTCGTCTTGTCCTTCACCAGCTCGATGCCGTAGAAGTAGCCGTCGCCCCGGACATCGCCGACGATCGGCAGGTCGCTGAGCTTCTCCAAGGTGGACCGGAACGCGCCCTCGTTGGCCCGGACGTGCCCGACCAGGTCCTCGCGGGCGAAGACCTCCAGGTTGGCCAGGGCCACCGCGCAGGAGACCGGGTGGCCGCCGAAGGTCACCCCGTGGGCGAACATGCCGGTCTCGGTGAGGAACGGCTCCATCAGCCGCTCGCTGGCGATCATCGCGCCGAGCGGGGCGTAGCCGGAGGTGATGCCCTTGGCGGTGGTGATGATGTCGGGCTGGTAGCCGTACCGGGTGGCGCCGAAGTATTCGCCGAGCCGGCCCCACGAGCAGATCACCTCGTCGGAGACGAGCAGCACGTCGTACGCGTCGCAGATCTGGCGGACCCGCTCGAAGTAGCCGGGCGGCGGCGGGAAGCAGCCGCCGGAGTTCTGCACCGGCTCCAGGAAGACCGCGGCGACGGTGTCCGGCCCTTCCCGCTCGATGGCGCGGCCGATCTCCTCGGCGGCCCAGCGGCCGAACGCCTCGGGATCATCGCCGTGCTCCGGGGCCCGGTAGAAGTTGGTGTTCGGCACCTTGATGCCGCCCGGCACCAGCGGCTCGAAGTCGGACTTGATGCCGGGAAGGCCGGTGATCGACAGTGCGCCCATCGAGGTGCCGTGGTAGGCAATGTAGCGGCTGACCACCTTGTGCTTGTTCGGCTGGCCGGTGCGCTTGAAGTAGGCCCGGGCCAGCTTCCACGCCGCCTCCACGGCCTCCGATCCGCCCGTGGTGAAGAAGACCCGGTTCAGGTCGCCGGGGGTCAGGGAGGCGATCTTCTCGGCCAGCTCGACGGCCTTCGGGTGGGCGTACGACCACAGCGGGAAGTAGGCCAGCTCGGCGGACTGCTTGGCGGCCGCCTCGGCGAGCTCGGTCCGGCCGTGGCCGGCGTTGACGACGAAGAGCCCGGCGAGTCCGTCCAGGTAGCGGCGGCCCTGTGAGTCCCAGACATATGCGCCCTCACCGCGCACAATCGTTGGCACCTCGCCGTCGGAGTAGCTGGCCATCCGGGTGAAGTGCATCCAGAGGTGGTCCGTTGCGTTGGCCATGTCAGCCCCATCGGGTCTCGGGCCGGTCAGGGGTTTCACCGGCCGCTCTGCCCACGGTTATGCCACAGGCGGTACCGATAACGCAAGCCCTGACCGCTTGAGGCAACGGATTCAGCGGGCAGCATTTACATCTGCAACGGATTCCGCAGAAGCCCTGACGGGGTGGCTGTGCTGGTTCGCTCCCTCTGGAGCTGACTCGCTTGCGATATCGTCCGAACTCCTTGATCGCCCCGCCCGGCCCCTCCGTGCTGCCCGGCTTGCCTGGCCTGATTGGCCTGCTTGGCCTGCTTGACTCGCTTGGCGAGTGGCCGGGCGCGAGATGCGGCAAGTTGTGCTGTTCAGCGTCGGAAAGACCACAGGTCGCCGTACACCGCGTTGATCATGGCCTCACCGGATCAGCGAGCGATCTACCGCGATCAGCGCTGAGTCAGTCACGACATCAGGTCTGTAGGGAGGCGAGAGACATCCGGTCCCGGCCCGGCGCCGTCCCCGAGGCGCGACCCATCGAGGGGACAGGCCCAGGGCCTTTGCCGGGCAGCCGGTGCCCGTGCGTGCCGCCCAAACGTGACCGAATGGGAGGCTCGGGTGACGAACGAGGTGCTGCGAATGGCGATGGCGGAGAAGGGCGAGACGGTCGAGTCGCTTGCCGAGAAGGTGCGGGTCGATCCGAAGACGGCGGCGCGCCGCCACCGGCAGCAGCAACAACGGCGGCGACTGCGTCGAGGTGGCCAAGCGGCGGCAGCCGTAGCCGTCAGGCCGTGCCCCAGCTGTAGGTCTGCTTGCGCAGCTTGAGGTAGACGAACGCCTCGGTCGCCAGTACGCCGGGGACGGTGCGCAGCTTCTGGAGAATCTCCAGCAGGTGCGCGTCGTTGCGGCAGACCACCTCGGCCAGCAGGTCGAACGAGCCGGCCGTGATCACCACGTAGTCGATCTCCGCGAACTCGGCGAGCCGGTCGGCCACGCTCTCCAGATCCCCGTCGGTACGCAGGCCGATCATGGCCTGGCGGGGGAAGCCGAGCTGGAGCGGATCGGTCACCGCGACGATCTGCATGACCCCGGCGTCGAGTAGCCGCTGCACCCGCTGCCGGACCGCCGCCTCGGACAGGCCGACCGCCTTGCCGATGGTCGCGTACGGGCGCCGGCCGTCCTCCTGGAGCTGCTCGATGATCTGCTTGGCAACATCATCGAGCAGTGCGTGATTGGACCCTTCACGCACAGTGATGCGGCGCGCGCCGTTGCCGTTCTCCTGATGCCGGTTGGCCATCGCCCGCTCCCCATGTCCAAATTCCTTGCGCTGAGGGTAGCGCCCGCCGCAGTCTGGCGTAATTCGTGGTCCTTGGCTATTCCCGCAACGGAATCCCTTGTAAGGGAGGTCACCTCATGTCAGGATCAGTCGTCCATCGCCATTGACCCTCCCGTTGGCGCGCCCCCCTTGTCACGCCGCCGACGATGCCCCCCATAGGAGTCGTCACATGCGTAGTCCCCTCCGGCCCCTCACCCGGCGTGGTCTGCTGACCGGCACCCTCGGCTCGGCCGCCTTGCTCGCCACGGCGGGTGCTCTGACCGGCTGCGGCACCAAGGGCGCTCAGCAGACCGAGGCCGGCTGCAAGAGCGATGACCTCTCCGCCACTGAAAAGAAGTTGGCCTTCTCGAACTGGCCGCAATATATCGACGTGGACGATAAGGATGAGTCGAAGCGGCCCACCCTCGAGGCGTTCATTGCTCGGACCGGCATCCAGGTGACCTACACCGAGGACGTCAACGACAACAACGAGTTCTTCGGCAAGGTGCAGAATCAGCTCGCCGGCTGCCAGCCGACCGGGCGGGACGTCATGATCCTCACCGACTGGATGGCCGCCCGGATGATCCGTCTCGGCTGGCTCCAGAAGCTGGACAAGGCGAAGCTGCCGAACGTCGAGGCGAATCTGCTGCCCACGCTGCGCAACGTGTCCTTCGACTCGGAGCGTCAGTTCTCCGCCCCATGGCAGTCCGGCCTGGCCGCGCTCGCGTACAACGCCAAGGTGACCAAGGAGATCCGGACGGTCGACGAGCTGCTCACCCGCCCGGACCTCAAGGGCAAGGTGACCGCGCTGTCCGAGATGCGGGACACCATGGGCCTCCTGCTCCAGTCCAACGGCCACGACCCGTCGAACTTCACCACCGCCCAGTTCGACGACGCGCTGGCCAAGCTGAAGCGGGCCGTCGACTCCGGGCAGATCCGCAAGTTCACCGGCAACGACTACTCGCAGGACCTCAACAAGGGCGACATCGCCGCCTGCATCTGCTGGTCCGGCGACGTGATCCAGCTCGGCTTCGACAACGACAAGATCAAGTTCGTGATGCCCGAGTCCGGGGCGATGCTCTGGTCGGACAACATGCTGGTGCCGAACAAGGCCACCCACAAGGCGAACGCCGAAGAGCTGATCAACTACTACTACGAGCCGGCGGTGGCCGCGAAACTCGCCGCCTACGTCAACTACATCTGCCCCGTGCAGGGCGCGCAAGCCGAGATGGAGAAGATCGATCCGGACCTGGCCAGCAACCCGCTCATCTTCCCCGACGAGGAGATGCTGTCGAAGTGCAAGGGCTTCATGGCCCTGACCGAAAAGCAGGAACGGGACTTCGAGTCCAAGTTCCAGAAGGTCATCGGGGCGTGAGGACGATGGCACACGAGACACCCGCCGGCGACCTGCGCCTGGCCAACCTGACCAAGCGGTTCGGCGTCTTCACCGCCGTGGACGACCTCAGCCTGACCATCCCGCAGGGCTCGTTCTTCGCCCTGCTCGGGGCCTCCGGCTGCGGCAAGACCACCACGCTGCGGATGATCGCCGGGTTGGAGGAGCCGACCAGCGGGCAGGTGCTGCTCGGTGATCAGGACATCGCCGGGCTGCGGCCGTACAAGCGGCCGGTCAACACGGTGTTCCAGAGCTACGCGCTCTTCCCCCACCTCGACATCCACGAGAACGTCGCCTTCGGGCTGCGTCGACGCGGCATCCGCAAGGTCACCGAGCAGGTCGAGCAGATGCTCGCGCTGGTGCAGCTCGACGGGTACGGCCGGCGTAAGCCCGCCCAGCTCTCCGGCGGCCAGCAGCAGCGGGTTGCGCTGGCCCGCGCGCTGATCAACCACCCGCAGGTGCTGCTGCTGGACGAGCCGCTCGGCGCGCTCGACCTGAAGCTGCGCCGGCAGATGCAGATCGAGCTGAAGCGGATCCAGACCGAGGTCGGCATCACCTTCGTGCACGTCACCCACGACCAGGAGGAGGCCATGACCATGGCCGACACGGTCGCGGTGATGAACGCCGGCCAGATCGAGCAGCTCGGCGCCCCCGCCGACATCTACGAGTACCCGGCCACCGCGTTCGTGGCGAACTTCCTCGGCCAGTCCAACCTGCTCGCCGGCGAGGCCGCCGGGCTCAGCGGGCACGAGGTGCTGGTCACCGCGCACGGCGCGCGCTTCTCGGTGCCCGCCGGGCGGGCCCGCGTCGAGCGGGGGCCGGTCTTCCTCGGGGTACGCCCCGAGAAGCTGCACCTGGTCGCCCACCCCGACGAGGTGCCCGCCGGACACCAGCACGTCGGCGGCGTGGTCACCGACGCCTCGTACGTCGGGGTGAGCACGCAGTACCTGGTGAAGACGCCGTGGGGGACGGAGCTGTCCGCCTTCGCGGCCAACAGCGGCCTCGGCGGCCAGGTGCCGGTCGGCGCCGCGATGGTGGCGCACTGGGACCCACGGCACGCGTTCCTGCTGCCCCGCGACCCCGGTGCGGACGATCAGACCGCTCCGCTGCTCGACCAGCCGGCGGGTGCGCTCTCATGAGCGAGCGCAGCGAGCGAAGCGAGGTGGCGCCATGACCACACTGGCGCATGTACCGACCGGGTCGGGGCAGCCGGCAGCACCACCGACGTCCCGGCGCGGGCGGTCCCGGCTGCTGCCGTACCTGCTGCTGCTGCCCGGCGCGGCCTGGCTGGCGATCTTCTTCGCCCTGCCGCTGCTCCAGCTCGCCGCGGCCAGCCTGTACGACCCGGACGGATCGCTGTCCACCGGTTACGCGATGACCTGGGCCTTCGGCAACTATCCGGAGGCGTTGCAGGCGTACTGGCCGCAGTTCGTCCGGTCGTTCGTCTACTCGGCGATCGCGCTGGCGCTGGCCCTGCTGATGGGCTACCCGCTGGCGTACGCGATCGCGCAGAAGGCCGGCCGCTGGAAGAACCTGATGCTGGTCGCGGTGGTCGCGCCGATGTTCACCAGCTTCCTGGTCCGCACGCTGGCCTGGAAGACGATCCTGTCGGACAACGGTTGGGTGGTCGAGCTGCTGCGCGACGTGCACCTGCTCGGGCCGGACGGCCGGCTCCTGGCCACCCCGACCGCGGTGGTGCTCGGCCTGACGTACAACTTCCTGCCCTTCCTGGTGCTGCCGCTGTACGCGAACCTGGAGCGGCTCGACCCCCGGCTGCTGGAGGCGGCGAGCGACCTGTACGCGAGCCCGCTGCGGGCGTTCCAGAAGGTCACCCTGCCGCTGTCCATGCCCGGGCTGATCGCCGGCACGCTGCTCTTCTTCATCCCAGCCACCGGTGACTACATCAACGCCCAGCTGCTCGGCACCCCGAACGAATACATGATCGGCAACGTCATCGACTCGGCGTTCCTGGTCCGGTTGGACTACCCGCAGGGCGCGGCCCTGTCGTTCCTGCTGATGGCGGCGATCCTCGCGATCGTCTTCGTCTATCTGCGTAAGGCCGGCACGGAGGAGGTGCTGTGAAACTGTCCCGTTGGTTGGCCGACCGGTGGGTGATGGGCGCCGCCCTGCTGGTCCTCGGCTACCTGTCGCTGCCGATCATGGTGGTCGCCGGTCTCTCCTTCAACCGGCCGGCGAACCGGATGTCCTACGACTTCAACGAGTTCACCCTGGACAACTGGACGCAGCCCTGCGCCACCTCCGACATGTGCGACGCGGTGGGCCGGAGCATGCTGATCGGCCTGATCGCCACGGTGATCGCCACCGTCCTCGGCACGCTGATGTCGTTCGCCCTGGTCCGACACGGCTTCAAAGGGCGGGCCGGGATCAACGGCCTGATCTTCCTGCCGATGGCCACGCCGGAGCTGGTGATGGGCACCTCGCTGCTCGCCCTCTTCGTGGCCGCCGGGGTGCCCCAGGGCTTCTGGACCATCGTCATCGCGCACGTGATGTTCTGCGTGTCGTTCGTGGTGGTCACCGTGAAGGCCCGGCTCGCCGGCATGGACCGGCGGCTGGAGGAGGCCGCCATGGACTTGTACGCCAGCGAGTGGCAGACCTTCCGGCGGATCACCCTGCCCCTGGTGCTGCCCGGCATCGTGGCCGCCGCGCTGCTCTCCTTCTCGCTCAGCTTCGACGACTTCATCATCACGAACTTCAACGCCGGCACCACCGTCACCTTCCCGATGTACGTCTGGGGTGCCGCCCAGCGGGGCATCCCGCCGCAGGTCAACGTCATCGGCACGGCGATGTTCGTGATCGCGTTGCTGCTGGTGGGGGCCAGCTCGCTGCAGGGCCGGCGGGCCCGACGCGCCGCCCTCGCGGCCACCGTGCCGGCCAAACAGACAGCGAAGAGCGGATCATGAAGCTTCCGCATACCGGCCGGGCGTTGGCCGACGCCGCGCCCGTCCCGTACTGGCTGGACCGACCGGAACGCCCCGACCCGCTGCCGCCGCTGACCGGTACGCACGACGCCGACCTGCTGGTGGTCGGCGGCGGATACTCCGGGTTGTGGACCGCCCTGCTCGCCAAGGAGGCCGACCCGGACCGGGACGTGCTGCTGGTCGAGGCGGGCACCTGCGGCTGGGCGGCGTCGGGGCGCAACGGTGGGTTCTGCGCCGCCTCGCTCACCCACGGCCTGGCCAACGGCGTCGACCGGTTCCCCGGCGAGGTCGACGAGCTGGAACGGCTCGGCCAGGAGAACCTGGACGCCATCGCCGACACGATCGACCGGCACGGCATCGACTGCGACTTCGAGCGGACCGGCGAGCTGGCGGTGGCCGTCGAGCCGTACCAGCTCGCCGGCCTCGCCGAGGACGCCGAGCTGGCCGGCCGGTACGGCCACGACGTGCGCCTGCTCGACCGGGACGAGGTACGCGCCGAGGTGGATTCGCCGACGTACCTCGGCGGGATGTGGGACCGAGACCGGGTGGCCATGCTCGACCCGGCGAAACTCGCCTGGGGGCTGCGCCGCGCCGCCCTCGACCTGGGGGTACGCCTGCACGAGCACACCCGGGTCACCGGCCTGGGGCGCGACGGCGCGGCGCTGCGGGCGACGACGGCCGGCGGCCCGGGCGGGGCGCCCGGCACGGTCCGGGCCCGGCAGGTGGTGCTCGCCACCAACGCGTTCCCGCCGCTGCTGCGCCGGCTGCGCGCCTGGCTGGTGCCCGTCTACGACTACGCGCTGATGACCGAGCCGCTGTCGGACGCGCAGCGCACGGCGATCGGCTGGGCGAACCGGCAGGGGCTGGCCGATGTGGGCAACCAGTTCCACTACTACCGGATCACCGCCGACGGCCGGATCCTCTTCGGCGGCTACGACGCCGTCTACCACTACGGCAACCGGATGGCTCCCGAGCTGGCGCAGCGGGAGGCCACCTTCACCGCCCTGGCCCAGCACTTCCACACCACGTTCCCGCAGTTGGCGGACGTCCGCTTCAGCCACCGCTGGGGTGGCGTCATCGACACCTGCACCCGGTTCTGCCCGTTCTTCGGCACCGCCTACGAGGGTCGGCTGGCGTACGCGGCCGGGTTCACCGGGCTCGGCGTCGGGGCCACCCGGTTCGGTGCTCGGGTGATGCTCGACCTGCTCAGCGGCGAGCCGACCCCGCTGACCCGGCTCGACCTGGTCCGCAGCAAGCCGCTGCCGTTCCCGCCGGAGCCGTTGCGGGCCACCGGCATCAATCTCACCCGCTGGTCGCTGGCCCGCGCCGACGCGCGCGAAGGCCGGCGCAACCTGTGGCTGCGTACTCTCGATCGTCTTGGTTTGGGGTTTGATTCCTGATGCGTATCCTGCTCGTCGGCGCCGGTGGCGTCGGTTCCGCCGCCGTCGCCATCGCCGCCCGCCGTTCCTTCTTCGAGACCATGGTGGTCGCCGACTACGACCTCGGCCGCGCGTCGCGGGCGATCGCCGACCACGACTCCCGCTTCGTCGCCGCCCACGTCGACGCCTCCTCGGCCGACGCGATCGCCGCGCTCTGCCGGGAGCACCGGATCACCCACGTGCTCAACGCGGTCGACCCGCGCTTCGTCATGTCGATCTTCGACGGCGCCTTCGCCGCCGGGGCCGACTACCTGGACATGGCGATGTCACTGTCCCACCCGCACCCGACCGCCCCCTACGCCGAGACCGGCGTGAAGCTCGGCGACGACCAGTTCGCCGCTGCCGCCGCCTGGGCGGAGGCCGGCCGCCTCGCGCTCTGCGGCATCGGCGTCGAGCCCGGCCTGTCCGACATCTTCGCCCGCTACGCCGCCGACGAACTGTTCACCGACATCGACGAGATCGGGGTACGCGACGGCGCCAACCTGACCGTCGACGGCTACGACTTCGCTCCGTCGTTCTCCATCTGGACCACCATCGAGGAGTGCCTGAACCCGCCGGTGATCTGGGCGGCCGACCGGGGCTGGTACACCACCCCGCCGTTCTCCGAGCCGGAGGTGTTCGAGTTCCCCGAGGGGATCGGCCCGGTCGAGTGCGTCAACGTGGAGCACGAGGAGGTGCTGCTCATCCCGCGCTGGGTCAAGGCGAAGCGGGTCACCTTCAAATACGGCCTCGGCGACGAGTTCATCGAGGTGCTCAAGACCCTGCACAAGCTGGGCCTGGATCGGACCTCGCCGGTGCGGGTGGGCGGCGTCTCCGTTGCGCCGCGCGACGTGGTGGCCGCCTGCCTGCCCGACCCGGCCACCCTCGGCGACCGGATGCGCGGCAAGACCTGCGCCGGCACGTACGTGACCGGCACCGGCGTCGACGGCCGGCCGCGCAAGGTTTACCTCTATCACGTGGTCGACAACGAGTGGTCGATGCGGGAGTACGGCCACCAGGCGGTGGTCTGGCAGACCGCGGTCAACCCTGTCGTCGCGCTGGAACTGCTGGCCACCGGCGCCTGGTCCGGCACCGGCGTGATCGGCCCGGAGGCGCTGCCCCCGAGGCCCTTCCTCGACCTGCTGACCGGCTACGGCTCGCCGTGGGGAATGGAGGAGCGGTGACCCGCTACGGCCCGATGTTCGGCCCCGACGTGACCTTCCTCGGGGTGGACCGCTGTTCGCTGGACGAGCCGTCGTCCTTCGCCGACGCGGACGTGGTGATCGTCGGGGCGCCGTTCGACGGTGGCACCTCGCACCGGCCGGGCACCCGGTTCGGCCCGTCCGCCATCCGCCAGGCCTGCTACCTGCCGCACGACGGCTCCCGCCCGTCCCTGGCCCTGCGCGTCGACGGCCTGAAGGACCTGCGGGTGTACGACGCCGGTGACGTCGAAATGTTCTCCGGTGACATCGAGCGGTCGCTGGCCGCCCTGGAGACCGCGGTTTTTGCGGTCGCCCGCGCCGGGGCGATCCCGATCGTGCTCGGCGGCGACCACTCCATCGCCCTGCCCGACGCCACCGGGGTGGCCCGGCACCACGGGCTCGGCCAGGTGTCGTTGGTGCACTTTGACGCGCACGCCGACACCGGGGACATCGAGTTCGGTTCGCTGCACGGCCACGGCCAGCCGATGCGCCGGCTCATCGAGTCCGGCGCGGTACGCGGCGACCGTTTCCTCCAGATCGGCCTGCGAGGCTACTGGCCCGGCCCTTCGACGTTGGCGTGGATGGCCGAGCAGCGGATGCGCTCGTACGAGATGACCGAGATCGTGGCTCGCGGCCTGGATTCGTGTCTCTCCGAAGCGTTCGAGATCGCGGTGGACGAGTGCGAGGGCGTCTTCCTCTCCGTCGACGTCGACGTGGTCGACCCCGGCATGGCCCCCGGCACCGGCACCCCCGAGCCCGGCGGTTTCACCTCCCGGCAGCTCCTCGACGCCGTCCGCCGGGTCTGCTACGAACTGCCCGTCGTCGGGGTCGACGTGGTCGAGGTAGCCCCGCCCTACGACCACGCCGACATCACCGCCTACCTAGGCAACCGCGTAGTCCTGGAGGCCCTCTCCGCCATCGCCCGCCGCCGCCACGACGCGGCCGGCAGCCCACCCTGGAACCCCCACCAACCCCTCCTAGACTCCCGCTAACCCCCTTCCCCACCCACCCCACCCCACCCGCGTCGATCATGGACTTGTGACGCCTAGGATGTTCTCTTTATGGCATTTGTGCGTTGCCGCAACTCCATGATCGACGCGGGTGGCCGGGGGGGAGGGTGGGAGTGGGGTGAGTCGGGGGCGTCGGCATCGGCTTGGGGCGGGGCTGCTGCTGCGGTCGTCGGATCCCGCACCGGAGCCCAGTTGCACGGCTTCGGCGCGGTTCCCGGGCGAGGTGCACGTCATCGTGCCTGCGGGGTGCTGGCTCGCTACCAACGCTGGCGTATGCGCCGCCCCCGACACATCCTCTCCACTATCGCCCGGCTCCTCCACCCCTGATCCCCGCGATCATGGAGTTGTGGTACCAGACAAATGCCGGACTCCGGGCATCCGAGGCGCCAAAACTCCATGATCGACTTGGCGACGGCGGGTAATGGCCCGCAAAGCGGGGTTAGTCCCGGCCACCCCGCTACGCGAAGCGGCCCTAATCGGGAGGAAGTAGGTCTACTTCCGAGTTAGGTGAAGGCCGCCTCCAGGATGTCTAGGCCACGGGCCAGGTGCTCGTCGGAGATGACTAGTGGGGGGAGGAAGCGCAGCACGTTGCCGTAGGTGCCGCAGGTCAGGGTGAGGAGGCCGGCGGCGTGGCAGGCCGCCGAGATCGCCGCCGTGGCGGCCGGGTCCGGGGTCAGCGTGCCGGGCTGCACGATCTCCACGGCGAGCATCGCGCCGCGACCGCGTACCTCGGCGATCCGCGGGTCGCGGGCGGCGAGCGCGCGCAGCCGGTCGCCCATAGTCGCGCCGATCCGTCGGGCTGCGGCGGCCAGGTCCAGCTCGTGCATGGTCTCGATCGACGCGAGGGCGGCGGCGCAGGCGATCGGGTTGCCGCCGTACGTGCCGCCGAGGCCGCCCACGTGCACCGCGTCCATCAGCTCCGCCCGCCCGGTCACCGCAGCCAGCGGAAGCCCACCGGCGATGCCCTTGGCCAGGGTGATCAGGTCCGGCTCGACGCCCTCGTGCTGGCTGGCGAACCAGTCCCCGGTCCGGCAGAAGCCGGTCTGGATCTCGTCGGCGATGAAGACCACCCCGGCCGCCGTCGCCCACTCCCGCAACGCCGGCAGGAACCCCTCGGCGGGTACGACGAACCCGCCCTCGCCCTGGATCGGCTCGATCAGCAGCGCGGCCACGTTCTCCGCACCGACCTGCTTCTCCACCATCTCGATCGCCCGGGCGGCGGCGGTCGCCCCGTCCAGCCCGCCGTCGCGCAGCGGGTACGACATCGGCACCCGGTAGATCTCCCCGGCGAACGGCCCGAACCGGTGCTTGTACGGCATGTTCTTCGCGGTCAGCGCCATGGTCAGGTTGGTCCGACCGTGGTAGGCGTGGTCGAACACCACCACCGCGGGTCGCCCGGTGGCGTGTCGCGCGATCTTGACGGCGTTCTCCACCGCCTCGGCGCCCGAGTTGAACAGCGCCGTGCGCTTCTCGAAGCTGCCCGGGGTCAGCGCGTTGAGCTGCTCACAGACCGCCACGTACGACTCGTACGGGGCGACCATGAAGCAGGTGTGGGTGAAGCGTTCGACCTGCGCCTGCACCGCCGCCACCACGCGAGGGGCGGAGTTGCCCACGTTGGTGACCGCGATGCCGGCGGCGAAGTCGATCCACTCCCGCCCGTCGACGTCGGTGATGGTGCCGCCGCCCGCGTGGTCCACGTACGCCGGGATGACGCTGCCCACGCCGCGGGCGACCGCCGCGCCCCGGCGCTTGTGCAGTTCCTCGGAAGATGTCATGAGTGCTCAGCCCTCGATGTTGTGCATGACGTGCTTGATCCGGGTGTAGTCCTCGAGGCTGTAGACCGAGAGGTCCTTGCCGTGCCCCGAGTGCTTGAAGCCGCCGTGCGGCATCTCCGAGATGAACGGGATGTGGGTGTTCACCCAGACGCAGCCGAAGTCGAGCCGACGGGTCATCCGCATCGCCCGGCCGTGGTCCCTGGTCCAGACCGAGGCGGACAGGCCGTAGTCCACGCCGTTGGCCCAGCGCACCGCCTCGTCCTCGTCGGAGAACCGCTGGACGGTGATGACCGGCCCGAACACCTCCTGCTGGATGACCTCGTCCTGCTGGCGCACCCCGCTGACCACGGTGGGGGAGTAGAAGTAGCCCCGCGTGCCCTGCTGGGATCCCCCGGTCTCGACGGTGGCGTGGTCCGGCAGCCGGTCCACGAAACCGCGTACCCGGGCGAGCTGGTTGGCGTTGTTCAGCGGGCCGTAGAGCACGTCCTCGTCGTCCGGCGCGCCGGTCTTGGTGTTGCGGGCCTGCTCGGTGAGGGCGGCGACGAAGTCGTCGTAGACACCGGGGCCGGCGAGCACCCGGGTGGCGGCGGTGCAGTCCTGGCCGGCGTTGAAGTAGCCGCCCACCGCGACCGCCTCGGCCGCTGCCGCGATGTCCGCGTCGTCGAAGAGCACCACCGGGGCCTTGCCGCCCAGCTCCAGGTGGGTCCGCTTCAGGTCCGGGGCCGCCGCCGCCGCGACCTCCATGCCGGCCCGGGTCGAGCCGGTGATCGACACCAGCTGCGGGGTGGGGTGGGAGACGAGGGCGCGACCGGTGTCCCGGTCGCCGCAGACGACGTTGAACACGCCCGGCGGGAAGAACTCGGACGCGATCTCGGCCAGCAGCAGCGTCGACACCGGCGTGGTGTCCGACGGCTTGAGCACCACCGTGTTGCCGGCCGCCAGCGCCGGGGCGATCTTCCAGACCGCCATCATCAGCGGATAGTTCCACGGGGTGACCTGGGCGCAGACGCCGACCGGCTCGCGCCGCACGTACGAGGTGTGCCCGGCCAGGTACTCGCCGGCCGAGCGGCCCTCGAGCAGGCGGGCGGCGCCGGCGAAGAAGCGGAACTCGTCGACGGCCGGCGGCAGTTCCTCGTCGGCGGTGAGCTGGCGGGGCTTGCCGGTGTTGCGCACCTCGGCGTCGACCAGGTCGGCGGCGCGGGCCTCCACCGCGTCGGCGAGCTTGAGCAGGGCCTTCTGCCGCTCGGCCGGGGTGGTGTCCCGCCACGTCTCGAACGCCGTGGCGGCGGCCTTCATCGCCGCGTCCACGTCCGCGGCTCCGGAGACCGGCGCCTGGGCGAAGACCTCGCCCGTGCACGGGTCGATCAGGTCGGCGTAGCCGCCGTCCACCGGGTTGACGTACTCGCCGTTGACGAAGTTGCGCAGCTGCTGCTGATCACTCATCAGAATGTCTCCGAGGGTGGCCGGGGGGAAGGTTTGCGGAGGTTATCGCAATCTGACTGCCATCTTGGCCACTGAATCCGTAACAGACAAGGGTTGAGGCAACTGTTTCCGCGCGGGCTTGCGTCGTCTACGCTGCGGGTCGTGGAGCCGAGAGCCTTCTTTGTCGCCGGCCGCCCCGCCCACGGCGCGGGCGAGCTGACCGTCACCCACCCGTACGACGGCCGGACGGTGGGGCGTACCACCCTCGCCACGGCCGACCAGGTCGAAGCCGCCGTCGCGGCAGCCACCGGCGTGGCCCCGGCGGCCGCGGCCCTGCCCGCGCATGTGCGGGCGGCGGCCCTGGACCACGTCTCCCGGCGACTCGCCGAGCGCGCCGACGAGGTCGCGGCCCTGATCACCGCCGAGAACGGCAAGCCGGTCAAGTGGGCCAAGGCCGAGGTGGGCCGGGCGGTCTCCACCTTCCGGTGGGCGGCCGAGGAGGCCCGGCGCTTCTCGGGCGAGCTGCAGCGGCTGGACACCGACCCGGCGGCCACCGGACGGATCGCGCTGGTCCGGCGGGTACCTCGCGGCCCCGTCCTCGGCATCGCGCCGTTCAACTTCCCGCTTAACCTGGTCGCGCACAAGGTCGCCCCGGCCATCGCCGTCGGCGCGCCGATCGTCGTCAAGCCGGCCCCGGCCACCCCGCTGTCGGCGCTGCTGCTCGGCGAGATCCTCGCCGAGACCGAGCTGCCCGAGGGGATGTTCTCGGTGCTGCCGCTGCCCAATGAGCGCGCCGCCGAGCTGGTCGCCGACCCCCGGCTGCCGGTGGTGTCGTTCACCGGCTCCGGGCCGGTCGGCGCGGCCATCCGTCGGGCCGTCCCGGACAAGCACGTCACCCTCGAACTGGGCGGCAACGCGGCGGCGGTGATCTGCGAGGACTGGTCGTCCGACGAGGACCTGACCTTCGCGGCGCACCGGATCGCCACCTTCTCCAACTACCAGGCCGGGCAGTCGTGCATTGCCGTGCAGCGGGTCTACGTGCACGAATGGCTCTACGACGGCTTCCTGCCCCGGCTCGTCGCGGCGGTGCAGGAGCTGCGGACCGGGGATCCGGCCTCCGAGCTGACCGACGTCGGACCGCTGGTCTCCGTCGAAGCGGCCGAGCGCGTCGAGGCGTGGGTCGACGAGGCGGTCGCCGCCGGGGCCACCATCGAGGTCGGCGGCCGGCGGGAGGGCGCCACCTATCCGCCGACGGTGCTGTCCGGCGTGCCATCATCCACGAAGGTCTGCCGGGAAGAGGTCTTCGGGCCGGTGCTGGTGGTCAGCCCGATCGCGAACGACCAGGCCGCGTTCGCCGCGGTCAACGACTCGGCGTACGGGTTGCAGGCCGGCATCTTCACGCACAACCTGCAGACCGCGTTCCTCGCGTCCCGCACGCTGGAGGTCGGCGGGGTGATCGTCGGAGACGTGCCGTCGTACCGGGCCGACCAGATGCCGTACGGCGGGGTGAAGGGCTCCGGCGTCGGGCGGGAAGGGCTGCGCAGCGCGATGGAGGACTACACCGAGCCGCGTGTCCTGGTGCTCACCGGGCTGGCGCTCTGACCATCGGGTGCCGGCGGCCGACCATCACCAGCTGCCGTCGTCGCGTACCCGGGCGGGGGCGCGGCCGAGCAGGAGGGTGGTCAGGGCGGCGTCGATGTCCGGGCCGAGGAACCATTCTCCGGCCTGATCGAGTGCGAAGATCCGCCCGTGCTCGTCCACGGCGATGATGCTGTCACCGCGCTCGGTGCCGAGCGGAAACAGCCCTACGCCGAGCACCGCGCCGAAGTCAGCGAGCGTGTCGGCGCTGTGGGCCATGTCCCAGGGGTGAATGTCTACGCGAGAAATCCATACCTCCTCGCCAGGGCCCTGCCGGCGGCTCTCCAACCCTGGAAAGGAGGTGAGGGTCGACATGACTGCGGGAAAGACGGCATGGACGTGCCGCCGGCCGGTGACTGCGGTGACGTCTCGAACAGACGCTGCGGCCAGCACCTCGTCACCGAAGTGAGGGCGCCAGCCGGCTTCCACCAATGCATTCGCGACCTCGGTCGCAAACCGCCCCGGCTCTGGGTCGACCTGGGGGCGAGATCGCCACTCCTGCGCGTATGCCTGGTCGGACCATGGAAGTGCGTTGAGGCGCACCAGGAAGTTGATGCAGGAGTCGCAGGGCAGCTCCGCCGGCCCGCCCGCCGGATCGCCGGGTTCCCGGATCCGGAAAGACTCGATCCGACTGTCGCCCAAGATTTGTCTCGCCTCTTCGAACGTCAGCGGGGGAAGACCGTCGGCCGCTCGCCGGTGGTCTCGCTCGTGTAGCACGTCGGAGACGACAACCATTTCGGCGTGCCGCTCACCACCCCGAACGAGGTGGCCGGAGGGCAGCCCATCCAAATAGGACCGGACCAGTGGATGATGGTTCAGCTCGACGTCACCCTTCACCCCGAGGGCGACATGAACGCGGCCGTCGAGGGTGAGATGTGCTGCGGCCCCTGGTGTGGGCAGTCGGGTGATCTCGCGAAGCAACTGGCCTGCGGCGTCGACGGTGCGCGGCGCGCGCGGCTCCGGCGGCCGGCGCTGCCGGAACATCTGCGCAACGGCAGCGAGCGGCAGCCGTGGCCAGGTCGACACCTCGCCGGTCTCCTTGTCGACAACGGTGGTCGGCAAATCGCCGGGCAGGACGCGGGCCTCGGGCGCGACCGTGGACGTGATCAGGTAGCCCAGGTCGAATTCCTCGATCAGCGGCGTACACGGGTGCCCCAGGCGGTCGGAGTCCCGGCGGGCCCAGACGGCGGCGAGTTGCTCGGCCTGCTGTCGCTCGATCACAGTCCGAAACTACCGGACCCCACGGATTCCGTGGCGCCCGGTATGGTCGGCCCTACCGACGGTTACGGGGAGGGCGACGGTGGTCGACAGCGCGGATCGGGACGCGAACCGTGCGCTGCGCGCGCGCTTCGACGAGGTGTACGGCCAGTACCAGCGACTCCGGTCCGGATTGGACGAACTCCAGGGCAAGCTCGCCGAGTTGCGGGTGACCGAGCGCTCCGACGACGGTCAGGTGACCGTGGTGGCCGGGGCCCGGGGCGAGCTGATCAGCGTCGAGGTCGCACCCTCGGTCTTCCATGATCGAGACGCCAAGACGTTGAGCAGGAAGATCACCACGACTGTGCTGCGGGCCTCCGCCGCCGGGGTGACCGCGACCCAGGAACTTGTCGCCGGCTATCTGCCGCCCGGCTCGCCGTCGGTGGAGTTTCTGCGTACGAATGACTTCGGCGCACTGCTCGGCCGCGCGGACGCCGCTTTCTCGCGCGGCGAGTGACCACAGTGGCCGAGGGGCAGATCTGGCTGGACCCGGACCGGGCGCACCGTGGCGGCGTCGACCTGACGTTGGCGGGGGAGGCGGTCAGCGCTTCCCGGCGGGAGGCCGGCGGCGCGATCGCGGCGGCGAGCGCGCAGCGGCCGTGGGGCCGGGACGACATCGGCACCGCCTTCGACAAGCAGTACCGAGGCTACGAGGAGACGCTGCTGCGGGTCTGGGAGCTCCTGGGGCGGTCCCTCGAAGGGCTGGGTTCCGACGTGGTCCGGTCGGTGGCCGCCACCGTCGAGACCGACGAGTCCAGGGGTCGCCAACTAGGCGACATTCCGCACCAGCACCACACCTCGCACCGGCACAGGCGCTGACCTCCGGAGGACTCGCGCGTGAGCATGCTGCCCAGCCCGATTCCGCATCCGCTCGACTACTGCCCCTGGGACGTGCCCGGCTGGATCTACGAGGCGCTGGACTGGGTCATCGGCGTGGAGTGGCCCGACGGGAACGAACGCGCCGTCTGGGACATCGCCGACCTGTGGTACGGCGTCGCCGACGTGCTCGCCGGCCCGTTTCGCGACGCGACCGCCGCCGCCGGTGAGGTGCGTAGCGGCTACGGCGGAGTCGGCCTGGTGGCCGAGGCGTTCGACACCGCCTGGCACAAGCTGGCCGAGGGCGTGGACGCTCCGCTGCCCGTCCTGCTCGCGGTCAGCGGCGAGTTGGGCAAGCTGGTCGAGTCCTGCGGCTGCGACATCGAGGGCGCCAAGCTGGAGGCCTGGATCGAGCTGGGCATCCTGGTCATCGAGCTGCTCTCGTTGGCGGTGGCGGCTGTGCTCACCGCAGGTGCCGCCTCACCGGCCGCCGGGGCGGCCGTCGCCGCCAGCCGGCTGGCCGTGCAGCAGATCTTCAAGCGGCTCGTGGCGCAGCTGGCCCGCAAGGCCCTCAGGGAAGGGCTGAAGGAGGCCGGCGAACGGGCCGCGAAGGAGATCGGCAAGGGCGGCCTACGGGGGCTCGGTCGACGTGCGGTGCACGGCGGCCTCGTCGAGGCCGGGCAGGAGGCGGGCACCAGCCTGGCGACCCAGGCGTATCAGAACTCCACCGGACGCCGCGACGGCTTGGACCTAACCGACGTGAGCATGTCGGGGCTCGGTGGCTTCGCGGGTGGCGCGGCGGCGCCGCTCGCTGGGCTCGGGCGGCACGCCGACGGGCGTCTCACGCGGATCGGCGAGCACCTCGGGCGGGAGATGGCCGGCGAGACCCTGGCCGAGGGGGCCGCAGGGCTGGTCACCGGGCAGCACGTCTCGCTGGAGGACCTGGCGCGGGCGGCGGTCTCCGGCGTCAGCGGCTTCGCCACCGGTCAGGCCGATGCCGCCCTGCACCATCGGCTCGACGGCAAGCTGGCCGGCCTGCCGGCTGACCCGGCCCTTCCGCTGCCCGGGGCCGCCGACACGGGTAACCACATCCCGGCCCAGCGGACGCCCGAACCGATCGGCCCGGCTTCCCCCTCGCCCATCGAGGTCACTGCGTCCATGACCGAGCCCGCCGGCCTTACGCATTCCGCCACCACGGACCCTCGCGTCGCCGAACTGGCTGAATCCCGGCCGCTGGACCACGGAGCTTCGGGGGCAGGGCAGCATTCCTCACCCATGCAGGTGGAGCGGTCGGCGGATGGGACCGCGTTACCGGTGCACGCGGTGGCCGAGCCCGGTGCCCACCGGCCGCACCCCGAGGTCGCGGCCAGCCCCACGCTCTCTTCGGTCGCCGTCGAGTCGCCGGTCGCGGCCCCTCACCCGGTCATCGCCGATCCAAGGCTCGGTCCGGTCTCCGGGGGCGACGGTGGCACGCCAAGTCAGGTGGCTCCGGCGCAGGCGAGCGGGGCGTCCACGGTGGCAGGCGGACTCCCGACCGTCGCACCGCATTCGAACGCGCCGTCACCGTTGCCCACCGACCGGGTCTCCGCCGGGGCCGTGACCGTGCAGTCGGGCTCGCCGAACACGCCTCCGATCAGCCGGCCTGCGGCGGAGCCGATGGTCGGGCCGACGGTCACCGGCCCGGACAATCGGCCAACGCCGGACCCTCGTTTCCCGCTGCTCGAAGCGTTGGCCCCGGCCCCGCACCGGCCCGCCGACGGTCCGCCGCCAGCTCTACCGGGTCCCTTTGATCCGCTTCCGCCTCGCCAGCGGACGCCGGAAGAGCTGGCGGCGTGGCGCGCCGCAGAACGGGAAGCTCTCGACCGACGCCGCTACCAGAGCTACTTCCGGGACCAGCGCGTGTGGTACGAGGACAACCGGCGGCAGCAAAGGGCAGAGTGGCTCCGATACAAGGCTGACCGGCTCCACCGCTGGGCCGACGAATACGGCGAGAACGCGCAGCAGCTGCATCGAGCCGGTCATGACCTGCTTGCCCAGCGGTGGCAGAAGGCGGCATACGAGGCAAGCATCGAGGCCAACGAGTTGCGTGAGGAAACGCAGCGGGTCCTGGCCGGGTCGCAGGTGCCGGCCAAGGTGACGATCGAGGACGACGCCGACTTCTACCGGATCAACGACGATGTCGCAGACCTCGCGCCCGGCGCCGTGGAGACGCCGGACCGCTCCGCCCTCACCGGTGACGGTCACCCGCCGCCAATCGACCGCTCCCGCCGGTACGGCGTACGGGGTGGGTTGCGTCCGCCGCTCGCGCTGCACCAGACCGACCTGGAGCGGCAGATGCCGCGCAACCCGGACGGCACCGTGATGCGTACGGCCGATCCCCGGCACGGCGGCTGGTTCCGGCTCGCCAACGACGGTGGCCCGACGGCGGATGCCACCCGAGGAATCAACTGTCTCGACTGCACGCTGTCGCTCTACGAGACCTGGGTGCACGGCCGGCCGCGGGTTTCCGCGCCGCGTACCTTCGACGGCTACCTCCAGGGCGACGTCCACAGCCCCGTGGATGGCGAGGAGGACGGGCCGCGCCGCGTGGAGGCGGTCACCGGAGGACGGTTCCAGAAGCTGTGCGCCGACGCCGCTCCGGGGACCGAGCTCGACATGCGGCGGATGATCGAACGCGGCTACCAGGACCTGCACCGCCAACTGCTCGTGGGTGGGCACGGAAGCTACGCCTTCCTGGTCACCGCATGGCAGGGTGGCGGATCGCACGCCTGGGTGGCGCTGAACCAGAACGGCACGGTGCTCTACCTCGACCCGCAGTCGGATTTCGTCGCGGATCGCCCGCTCTACCCGCACAGCGGCACACGGCAGAAGAGCAACCCGATCGGGATTGACGCCCTGGTGCTTGGCCCGGACGGGCGGCCGATGCCGCTCGCCGGCCGGCCGCCCGGCGACTTCAGCGTCCTGCCCGAGCCGCTGGAACGACCAGACCCGCCCTGCCCGTCCGACCCGCCACGGCCCCCCGACCCGCCACGACCACTCGACGGCGCGGACGTGCCGGACTTCAATCATGTCCACCTGCTCGGGGAGTCGACGACGTTCCACCGGGCGGATGGCAGCTCGTCGCCGGGGAACGGGCCGGCCCCCGACACGGACGCCGTACGGTGTGCACACCTCGACGCCCATGCCGGACGGATCGCGGCCGGCCTGTTCGTGCACGATGCGATCGCGGCGAGCGGCAGTCTCGACGAGGTCTTCGCCGCCGGGGTGACCCCGGTCGAACTGGCGCAGCGCCTCGACGCCCCGACGCTGCGACGGCTGATGCCAGCGCTGGACGAAACGGCCGCCGGCGATCTGACGCGGCTGCTGACGGACCCGCGGGTCCAGCACATGCTCGACCAGACGTGGGAGGCGCCGCCGCGCGGCGAACCGCTGCTGGGCGAGAGGCTGGTGCAGCAGTTGGCGCAGCGGCCCGACCTGGCCCGGATGATCGTGGCGACCCCGGAGCTGGCCAACTCGCTGACCGCGCGACCGTTGACCCTGCACCATCTCGCCAGCCATCAGGAGGCGATCGACGTCCTCGGCGACGTTCTGAACGACATCGCCGAGCGCGGGGCGGCTGCGGTCGCCGCAGCGCCGACCCCACCCGTGCTGCCCACGCCGCTCACCGGCGAGCAACTGGAAATCAGCTCACACTTCAATGTCCCTCGCCCGCGCGCCTTCCAACCTGGCTTCGATCGGGGCCGACAGGGTGACGTCACCTACCAGCGGCAGTACCTCGACGGGCTGTACGAGGCTGCTGCCGCCGCGCAACTCGAGATCGACGCGTTGGGGCGTAGGTTGGCCGAGACATCGAGCGGCGCCGAGTATCGGCCGCGCCCTGAGCCCAAGGATCGAAAGCGGGCCGAGGACAAGGTCGCGCAGTACGACGGCAATGCCTCTCGCCTGCTGGATCTGGCGGCGGGCCGGATCTCCTACGAGCGGCTAGATGATCTTTATGCGGCTTTGGCCGCACTGCGGGGTGATCCGCGGGTGAGGATCGCCAGATTTGAGGACCGCTTCGTCAAACCACAGGAGAGTGGCTACCGGGACGTGCAGATCATGCTGCGGACCTCCTCCGGTCACCTCGCGGAATTCCGCTTGCAGCTCGCTGCGGTCGATGAGGTGGCGCAGTGGGAGCATTCCTTGTTCGAGGTGAGGCGCGACCTGGAAGCGGTCGCCCGGGAACGAGGACGTAGCGTGTCGGAGACGGAGTCAGCCATTCGTAAGGGCATCATCCAGCGCCAGCGGGAGCACTTCTGGGCTGCCCTGCAGTCGACTCTGACCGGAGGCAATCAGTGATCGGTGACGGGCAGAGCTTGGATCTCGCTGGCTACTACGACTACTACGAGTCGCCGGTGAAGATCGTGCCCACGCCGGAAGGTGGGCTCACCGCCTGGCGGCTGGATCGGTGGACGGGCGGCTGGAAGCCGGCCAACGACATCATCGACGAGATCCTTTTCGCCATGGATGGCGATATCTTCGTCCGTACCGCCGAGGAGTTCGTGCAGCGGACCGAGGCGGAGCGAGGACGCTACCTCAAGGGCGAGGGTCCGATTTTCGCTCTCTATGAGACGGTTCGGGCGATAGAGGACGTCGCCATTGCCGAAGGTCGCCCGTACACCCCAAAAGAGGCGGCGCTGGTCAAGGGCATCCGGCGGCGGACGTTCGTCATGTTCGAGGAGCAGTTGCGGCAGGCCGGAGATCCCGGTGCCGACCCGACCATCGCGACCGGCTGATGGCGGGGCGGACGTACAGCAAGCGGGAGCGGGCGATGGAGCGGATCGAGCGGGCGCGGGAGCTGTACGAGGAGGCGGTGTTCGGCGGCCGCAGCGCCGCGCTGGCCATCGCCGACCGGACACTGGACGCGGTCGAGGCGGATCTCGCGCTGGCCCGGGGCCGGGTGCTGCACGCGCGTTACCTGGAGGAGAAGGTCGAGGATCCGCGGGAGCTGGAGCTCCTCGAGCGGGCGGCCGAGTTGTACCAGCGGCTCGGTGACCCGCGTGGTGAAGGGGAAGCCTGGTTCTGGATGGGTTGCGTGCATCAGGTGATCCGCGGCGATGAGGAGGCGGCTGCTCCGGCCTTCGTGCGCGCCCGGGAATTGGCCACGCTGGCCAGCGACGAGCTGACCCTGTCGTACGTGTTGCGGCACATCGCGTTCCTGGACCGCGCCGCAGGCCGGCTCGACGTGGCCTGGGAGCGGATGGAGGAGTCGACCCGGTTGCGCCGGAAAGTGGAGTTCCTGCCCGGCGTCGCCGCGAACCTGGTCGCGCTCGGCTACCTCGCCGCCGAGGCGGGGCACCCCGACCGGGCGCTCGCTCTGGTGGACGAGGCCACGGCGGTCGCCGAGGCGTCCGCGGCGTACGGCATCCTGCGGTGGGCCGAGGAGGCGCGGGCAAACCTCTTTCCGTCTAGCAGCTGATCCGCTAGCTACGGTGAGCTGGTGACGGGTACGCGGAAGCATCAGGTCCCGTACGTGGCGCCGGCTGACGTCGCGGAGGCGCTGCGCGTACAGGACGAGTTGCGGTCGCGGGTGGACCTGGTCGGGCCGGGGCCGGCCGCACCCACGACGGTGGCCGGCCTCGATGTCGCGTACGCGGAGAGCGGTGACCGGCTCGCGGCGGCTGTAACGGTGCTGGACGCCACCACGCTGGCCGTGGTCGACGAGGCCGTCAGCGTCGGGCGACCCGCCTTCGGGTATGTGCCGGGGCTGTTCGCGTTCCGCGAGATGCCCGCGCTGCTGGCCGCCCTGGACCGGTTGACCGTGCGCCCCGAGCTGCTGGTCTGCGATGGCCACGGGCTGGCGCACCCGCGTCGGTTCGGGCTGGCCTGCCATCTCGGCCTGGTCACCGGTCTGCCCGCGATCGGGGTGGGGAAGACGCCGCTGGTCGGCGAGTGGGCGGAGCCGGGGCTGGAGCGGGGTGCCTGGACGCCGCTGTGTGACGGCGGTGAGGAGATCGGTCGGGTGCTGCGTACCCGGGACGGGGTGAAGCCGGTGTTCGTCAGTGTCGGTCACCGGATGGGCCTCGCCAACGCCGCCGACCGGGTGCTGGCGTTGACGCCCCGGTTCCGGCTGCCGGAGACCACCCGGACGGCCGACCGGTTGTCCCGGCGGGCGTTGGCCGCCGCGCTGGCCTGACGCCGGTCCGGCGTGTCGCGGCGCACATGTCGAGCGCTCGATGGGCGGATACCAACCTGGGCCGGTAGTAGCCTGACCCGGCGCACCCCGTCGGGGTGGGAACGGTGAGGTGGAGATGTCGATGAGGCGGCACGCCGCACGGCTGGCCATCTTCGGCGTGATGCTGTGCGGCCTGGTGGCCGTGGGGGCGCCCCCAGCGCTGGCCGCCGACGACCGGGTGCACGTTCGTGCGGCCCGCAGCTTCACCGTCGGCGGGTCATCGGAAACGGTCGCGCTGGAGGTGCGCAAGCGCACCGACGGCTGCGTGCAGCTGCGCACCGGTCTGGGGCTGCGGCTCGACGGTGTCCAGGCCGACCAGGTCCGGGTGGAGGTCAACGCCGGTGGGCGGTGGCAGCCGGTCGAGGTCTCCGGCGGCGACGGCGCGGTCGTCACGGCCGCCACCGCGCCGGACAAGCCGGCCCTCTGCAAGGGCAAGGGGACGACGGTCCGCTACCGGGTCGCCTTCCTGGCCGGCGCGCCGGGTGGTCGGCTGACCGTGGTTGGCGTCGCGAGCACCGCCGCCGGTCGTCTTCTCGGCCAGGCCGACGCCGCTGCTCGCATGGTGGGTGGGGCAAAGGCGGTGAGCCCTTCGCCGACGCGGAAGCCGTCCCCGACCCCGAGCGCCGCCGTCACCCCGTCGTCGGACGAGGATCCGCCGACCGCCGTGGTGGCCGCCGCCGTTCCGACCGTCGGGTCCCGCGCCGCCGCCGATTCGTCCTCCGGAGGTTCCCCAGTCATGTGGTTCGGCATCGGCCTGGTGCTCGTCGGCGTCGCCCTGATCGTGCTGCTGGTCCGGCGCAATCGCACGGACCGGGCCGACGAGCACGCGGACGCCTACCCACAGGTCCCGCTGGCCCGCGACGCGGGTGGCACCACATACCGGGCCGCGGCGCCGGCGGCGGCGGGACGGGTGTACGGGCAGAAGCCGCCAACTCCGACCGTCTATGGCGGGGGTTCGTCGCCCCGCCCAACCGGCAACGTGTATGGCGCGGCCGCGGCAAACCGGTCGGCCGGCGAGCCGTCCGCAGCCCCGGGCGGCGACGCGACCAGTGTGCTGCCCCACGAGCTCCGCTGAGCCGGGGCTGGACCGCCCATCGGGAGTTACGGTGACGGTGTGTGGCGGCGACCGACGCGAGTCGGTGCCACGGTGACCGGTGGGCGTAGAAGCCGGCGGATGGTCCAGCTGCGTGACGCGGCTTCCGTGCCGGTTCGCCGATAAGATCGCGTGCGCCGGTCGGCGCCGCCGACCGGTCAGACCGCATACGTGGAAGGAGCCGCGACGTGGCCCTGGACCCGCAGTTGCTCGAGATCCTCGCCTGCCCGGACACACACCACGCCCCGCTCGACTACGACCCGCAGGCCCAGACCCTGACCTGCACGGAATGCGGTCGGATCTTCGAGGTCCGCGACGACGTGCCGGTGCTGTTGCTGGACGAGGCGCGCGGTGGATCCGCGGCGGACGACGCGCGCGGCGGTTCCGCGCCGCAACGATGATCGAGGGTACGGCCGGGCTCAGCGGGCACCGGCACGCCGACGAGCCGCTGCTGGACAATCCCGACCTGCTGACCGAGCGGGATCCGGGCGGCATGCTCCGGTTCACCGCCTCCGCCGGTGCCCAGGTGCGGGAATCGGCCGCGCTGACCGCCGAGGCGAATCTGAGCGCGCTCGCCGACGAGGGACGACCGCGCGCGGTGGTCATCGCCGGCATCGGTACCGCTGGGCGGACCGGGGACGTGCTGGCGACGGTGGCCGGGCCGCGTTGTCCGGTGCCGGTGATCCCGCACAGTAGTGCCGGTGTGCCGGGCTGGGTGGGTGCGGCCGACGTGGTCATCGCGGTCAGCGCGTCGGGTCGCAGCCCAGAGGCGCTGGGCGCGGCCGAGGCCGCGCACCGGCGGGGTGCCCGTCTGGTCGCTGTCGGCGCTCCGGATTCGCAGCTCCAGTCGGTGGCCGAGCGGGCCCGGGCGCCGTTCATTCCGGTGCCTCGGCGCGCCCCGGCCCGGGCGAGTCTTTGGGCGCTCACCGTGCCGGTGCTGCTCGCGGCCCGTACGCTCGGGCTGGTCAAGGTGAACGAGGCGGACCTGGCCGAGACCGCGGCCCGGCTGGACGCGGACGCCGACCGCTGCCGCCCCGCCGCCGAGTCCTTCGTCAACCCGGCGAAGTCGCTGGCTCTGGGCCTGGCCGGGTCGATCCCGATCGTCTGGGGTTCGTCGCCGCTGGCCACCGTCGCCGCCCGCCGGTTCGGTGACACGCTCTCGGCCAACGCCCGCTACCCGGTGGTGACCGGGGCGCTGGGCGAGGCGGGGCGGGGCCGGGTCGGCCTGCTCGACGGGGTCTTCGGCGGGCTGGTTGAGGGGGATCGGGACATCTTCGCCGACCCGGACGAGGCCGGCACGGACGCCACCCGGCTGCGGTTGGTGCTGCTGCGTGACGGCGGGCTCACCGCGGGAGACGACACCGACGAGCCCCTCGCGGTGGAGGAGCGGCGGGCCGACGCGGTGCAGACCCTGGCCGAGCGGCGCGGGGTGCGCTGCGACGTGGTCACCGCCGAGGGCGGTTCCGCGCTGGAGCGGCTGGCTTCGCTGGTGGCGGTCCCGGACTTCACCTCGGTCTACCTGGCCTTGGCGCACGGCTTGGACCCGATGGCCGTGCCGGCCGTCTCGGAGATGAAGGAACTGGCGAATCAGTGAGCGAGCGGTGCGAGGTGGTGGCGTGAGCGAGCGGAGCGAGCGAGCCGTTGAGCTCAGTAGCGCGGTGCCTCGCGCCGCCGCCGAGCGGAGCGGGGTGGTGGCGTGAGCGCCAGTGGCGGGAAGAGGGCGATCATCGCCGCCCTTGCGGCGAACATCGGCATCGCCGTCACCAAGTTCGCCGCGTTCCTGCTGACCGGTTCCTCGTCGATGCTGGCCGAGGCCATCCACTCGGTGGCCGACTCCGGCAACCAGGGGCTGCTGCTGCTCGGCGGTCGGCGGGCCAAGCGGGCGGCGACGCCGCAGCATCCCTTCGGGTACGGCCGGGAGCGGTACATCTACGCGTTCATCGTGTCGATCGTGCTGTTCAGCGTCGGTGGCCTGTTCGCTCTCTACGAGGCCTACCACAAGTGGACCCACCCGGAGGCGATCACCAGCTGGCAGTGGGCGCCGGTAACCGTGCTGGTGGTCGCGGTCGGTATGGAGTCCTTCTCGTTCCGTACGGCAATGAAGGAGTCCAACCAGCTGCGGGGCAGCCAGTCGTGGGTGCGGTTCATCCGGCGGGCGAAGGCGCCCGAGCTGCCGGTGGTGCTGCTGGAGGATTTCGGCGCGCTGATCGGTCTGGTGTTCGCGCTGGTCGGCGTGGGGATGACCCTGGCCACCGGTAACGGCAGGTGGGATGCGTTCGGCACCCTGATGATCGGTCTGCTGCTGGTGACCATCGCGGTCATCCTCGCGGTCGAGACCAAGAGCCTGCTGATCGGGGAGGGTGCCGAGCCGAGGGACCTGGCCGCGATCGAGCAGGCCGTCACCGGCGGCCCGGAGGTCGAGCGGATCATCCACATGAAGACGCTCTACCTGGGCCCGGAGGAGCTGATGGTGGCCGCGAAGGTCGCGGTGGCGGCCTGTGAGACGGCCGAAGAGGTGGCCCGGGGCATCGACGCGGTCGAGGCGCGGATCCGCAGCGCGGTGCCGATCGCCCGGGTGATCTACCTGGAGCCGGACATCTACCGCGCGGCGGAGTCGGATCCCGGGCCCGCCGGAGCGTCCGGGCGGGCCGGGAGCTGACCGTGGAGCTGTTGCAGGGCCGGATCCGGGACTACGCCTGGGGCTCCCGTACTGCGATCGCCCAGTTACAGGGACGCCCGGTGCCGAGTGACGGGCCGGAGGCGGAGCTGTGGCTGGGCGCGCACCCGGACGGCCCGGCGACTGTGGAGCGGGACGGGACGCCGGTGAGCCTCACCGAGTTGCTGGTCGCCGAGCCGGACCACTGGTTGGGTGAGCGGCTCGTCGGCCGGTTCGGCATTCGGTTGCCGTTTTTGCTGAAGGTGCTGGCCGCGGACGCTCCGTTGAGCCTGCAGGCGCATCCGGACGCCGAACAGGCCCGGGCGGGGCACGCGGCCGACGCGGACCGGGTCAATTACGTGGACCCGTACCACAAGCCGGAGTTGCTGGTGGCGCTGTCGGAGTTCGACGCGCTCTGTGGGTTCCGCGACCCGGCCGTGTCGGCGGCGGCGCTCGCCGCGTTCGGCGTGCCGGCGCTGGAACCGGTCGTGGCGGCGCTACGGGCCGGGCCGGCGGGGCTGCGGGAGGCCGTACGCCTGCTGTTGAGCTGGCCGGATGCGGAGCGGCCCGGGCTGTTGGCGGACGTGCTGGCGGCGGAGGCTGCCGGGCCGGAGGCGACGCTGGCCCGCGGCCTGGCGGCCGACTACCCGGCCGATCCGGGGGTGCTGGTGGCGTTGCTGCTGCACCACGTGCGGCTGGCGCCGGGCGAGGCGATCTGGATGCCGGCCGGCAACCTGCACGCCTACCTGTGGGGCACCGGCGTGGAGATCATGGCGGCCAGTGACAACGTGCTGCGCGGCGGTCTCACGCCGAAGCGGGTCGACGTGCACGAGTTGCTGCGGGTACTGCGGTTCGAGGTGCTCGCCGAGCCGGTGATCGCGCCGGTGTCGGTTGCGCCCGGGGTGGTGACCTGGCCGGTGCCGGTCGAGGATTTCGCGCTGCACCGGGTCGAGTTGGCGGCCGGTTGTCCGCGGGCGCGGCTGGCGTTGCCGGGGCCGCGGGTGGTGCTCTGTCGGGCCGGCCGGCTCGCCGTCGACGACGGGGTGGGCACGGTCGTGCTCGAGCCGGGGCAGGCGGCGGTGGGGTCTGCGGTGGGCGGTCCGCTGGTCATCGACGGTGAGGGCGAGGCGTTCGTCGCCAGCTGCGGCCTGCGCTGAGTGCGGAAGAAAATTGGACGAGTCCGACTTTCCCGGAATAGCTTGACGCGGCCTTCGCTCAGTGTGACTCTATGAGTGCGCAGCGTTGTCGCGATGAAGGTCTCGGTAACGCGCGGGGAACCAAACCGGGGGGATGCACGGGGCGGTCGGGCCGTGGGCGGAAAGTCTGTCCATGACCGACCGCCCCGTGCGCTGTTTACCGATCGGGCCGGACCTCATCGGAAACCGCGCATGGGTGAAGAAGGCCACGCGCGTAAGGTAAAAAGCTGCGCAGCACTTCGTTTGACAGGAGTTTCTATGACCAGCACCCTCCCGGCGGCCTTCAGTGGCGCGTCGTCCGGAGCCCGGCCGAGCACCCTCGCCGGGGGCGACTACAAGGTGGCGGATCTGTCGCTCGCCGAGTTCGGGCGTAAGGAGATCCGGCTCGCCGAGCATGAGATGCCCGGGCTGATGGCGATTCGGCGCGAGTTCGCCGAGGCGCAGCCGTTGGCCGGCGCGCGTATCACGGGTTCGCTGCACATGACGATCCAGACCGCTGTTCTGATCGAGACCCTGGTCGCGCTGGGCGCGCAGGTGCGGTGGGCGTCCTGCAACATCTTCTCCACCCAGGACCACGCCGCCGCGGCGATCGTCGTCGGCCCGGACGGCACTCCCGAAGCCCCGGCCGGCGTTCCGGTCTACGCCTGGAAGGGCGAGACCCTGGAGGAGTACTGGTGGTGCACCGAGCAGGTGCTGACCTGGCCGGACGGGCAGGCCCCCAACATGATCCTCGACGACGGCGGAGACGCCACCCTGCTCGTGCACAAGGGTGTCGAGTTCGAGAAGGCCGGCGTCGTGCCGCCGGTCGAGTCGGCTGACTCCGAGGAGTACGCGGTCATTCTCGGGCTGCTGCACCGGTCGCTGGCCGAGGACGGCCAGCGTTGGACGCGGATCGCCGCCGGCATCAAGGGTGTCACCGAGGAGACCACCACCGGTGTGCACCGGCTCTACGAGATGCACCGGGCCGGCACGCTGCTGTTCCCGGCGATCAACGTCAACGACTCGGTGACCAAGAGCAAGTTCGACAACAAGTACGGCTGCCGCCACTCGCTGATCGACGGCATCAACCGGGCTACCGACGTGCTGATCGGCGGCAAGATGGCCGTCGTGCTCGGCTACGGCGACGTGGGCAAGGGCTGCGCCGAGTCGCTGCGCGGCCAGGGCGCCCGGGTCGTGGTGACCGAGGTCGACCCGATCTGCGCGCTGCAGGCGGCGATGGACGGCTACCAGGTCTCGACGCTGGACGACGTGGTCGAGCAGGCCGACATCTTCATCACCGCCACCGGCTGCTTCGACGTCATCACCAACGAGCACATGGCCCGGATGAAGCACCAGGCCATCGTCGGCAACATCGGCCACTTCGACAACGAGATCGACATGGCCGGCCTGGCGAAGCGCTCGGACGTCACTCGGGAGAACATCAAGCCGCAGGTCGACCTCTGGAAGTTCGCCGACGGCCACGCCATCATCGTGCTCTCCGAGGGCCGCCTGCTGAACCTGGGCAACGCGACCGGGCACCCGAGCTTCGTGATGTCCAACTCGTTCGCCAACCAGACGATCGCCCAGATCGAGCTCTACACCAAGACCGAGGAATACCCGGTCGGCGTGTACGTGCTCCCCAAGCACCTGGACGAGAAGGTCGCCCGGCTGCACCTGGACGCGCTCGGCGCCAAGCTGAGCACCCTCACCAAGGAGCAGGCCGCCTACCTCGGCGTGCCGCAGGAGGGCCCGTTCAAGCCGGAGCACTACCGGTACTGAGAGCCACGCCCGGAGGGGACCGGGGTCGGCCGCCGTGCGGTCGTCCCGGTCCCTTTCGCGTACGCGGGTGTCTGTCAGCCGTCCCACCGGGTGACGTTGTCGTGAACGACTTGACGCGACCCCCGATCGGGAGGAAGGTATGGCTGCCCTAACTTAGCTGAGGCGTGCCTAACTTAGACGGAGTACCGATGTTCGCCACGTACCTGATCGGCCTGCGGGAGGGCCTGGAGGCGACCCTGGTGGTCAGCATCCTGGTCGCCTTCCTGGTCAAGTCGGACCGCCGCAACCGGCTGCCGCACGTGTGGCTCGGGGTCGGTCTGGCGGTGGCCCTGTCGGTCTTCTTCGGCTGGATGATCGAGTACACCTCGAGCGCGCTGCTCAACACCTCGAAGCAACGCGAACTCTTCGACGCGGTCACCTCGATCGCCGCGGTGGTCTTCGTCACCTGGATGGTTTTCTGGATGCGCAAGGCCGCCCGCAGCATCGCCGGCGAGCTGCGCGGCAGGCTTTCCGAGGCGCTCGCCGTCGGCGCGTTCGCGGTGACCGGGATGGCCTTCCTCGCGGTGATCCGGGAGGGCCTGGAGACCGCGCTGATCTTCTACTCCGCCGCCGAGAGCGCGGCCGGTGGCGCGGGCCGCGACCCGCTGCTCGCGCTGATCGGTGGTGTCACCACCGCCGTGGTGATCGGCTTCCTGCTCTACCGCAGCGCCCTCCGGCTCAACCTGGGCAGGTTCTTCACCTGGACCGGCGCGCTGCTGATCCTGGTCGCCGCCGGCATCTTCAAGTACGGCGTGCACGACTTCCAGGAGGCCGACGTGCTGCCCGGCCTGAACAACCACGCCTTCGACATCTCCTCGGTGCTCGACCCGGGCAGTTGGTACGCGACGCTGCTGAGCGGCATGTTCAACATCACTGCCGCGCCGAGTGTGCTCGAGATGGTCGCCTGGGTGGCGTACGCGGTGCCGGTGATGGCGCTGTTCCTGCGCAAGCCGAGCAGCCCGGGCAAGCCGGCTGCGCCGGCCGCGACTCCCACCGTCACCCCCCAGAGCGCCTGACCGTCCCGCCTCAGAGGAGACCAGAACCGATGCGTACCAGTCGATTCGTCGTGCCGGCCGCTGCCGGGCTGCTCGCCGTCGCCGGCCTGGCCGGCTGTGGGGGCGGCGACAAGAAGGACGCGAAGGACAGGCCGATCGAAGTCAAGGCCACCGATACCGTCTGTGAGGTCGCCGTGACCGAGGTCGAGGCCGGTCAGGTGGCCTTCGCCATCACCAACTCCGGTTCCAAGGTCAACGAGTTCTACGTATACGGCGCCGGCGACCGGGTGATGGGCGAGGTGGAGAACATTGCCCCGGGGCTGAGCCGTGAGCTGCGGGTCGAACTGTCCGCCGGGACGTACGAGACGGCCTGCAAGCCCGGAATGATCGGCCGGGGTATCCGGGGCGCGTTGAAGGTCACCGGCAACGCCCCGAGCGTGGCGCCCGACGCCGCGCTGGCCGAGGCCACCGCCAGCTATCAGCGGTACGTGAAGAGTCAGACCGACGCGCTGTTGACCAAGACCGAGGAGTTCGTGGCCGCGGTCAAGGCCGGCGACGTGGCGAAGGCCAAGGCGCTGTATCCGGTGGCCCGCACCTACTGGGAGCGGATCGAGCCGGTCGCGGAGAGCTTCGGCGATCTCGACCCGAAGATCGACGGCCGGGAGGAGGTCATCGAGGAGGGCATGGAGTTCACCGGCTTCCACCGGCTGGAGAAGGACCTCTGGACGACCGGCGACATCAGCAAGGACGGCCCGATCGCTGACCAGCTGCTCGTCGACGTGACGGAGCTCGTGGCCCGGGCCAACGCGGAGAAGCTCACCCCGCTCCAGCTCGCCAACGGCGCCAAGGCGCTCCTGGACGAGGTTGCCAGCGGCAAGATCACCGGTGAGGAGGAACGCTACTCGCACACCGATCTCTGGGACTTCAACGCCAACCTGGAGGGCTCCAAGGCGGCCATCGCCGCGCTGCGCCCGGCGCTGGAGCAGCGCGCTCCTGAGCTGGTCAAGCAGCTCGACACCGAGTTCGCCAACGCCGAGGCCGCCCTCGGCAGGCATCGGGCCGGTGACGGCTGGAAGCTGCACACCCAGCTCAGCGAGGCCGAGCTGAAGGAGTTGTCGGACAGCATCAACGCGCTGGCCGAACCGGTCAGCAAGGTCGCTGCGGTCGTCGCCCGGTGACGACCGGGCCGGAAGGTAAAGCGATGAGCGAGCGGAGCGAGGCGGCACCCGCCGAGGCCCCACGCCGGGCCACCCTGTCCCGGCGGCGGGCCCTCACCCTGGCCGGGGTCGGCGCCGCCGGCGTCGCCGGGGTGGCGGCCGGCGCGGGTGCCCTGAGCGGCGGCGACACCCACGCGGCCGCCACCGACGCGGCCGCCGGGGCGGTGCCGTTCCACGGCGAGCGCCAGGCCGGCATCACCACTCCCGCTCAGGACCGGCTGCACTTCGTCGCCTTCGACGTGATCACCAAGGACCGGGCGAGGCTTATCGCGCTGCTGCAGGAGTGGACCGCCGCCGCGGCCCGGATGACCGCCGGCAAGGACGCCGGGCTGCTCGGCGCGGTCGGCGGCCTGCCGGAGGCCCCGCCGGACGACACCGGTGAGGCCCTCGGGCTGCCCCCGTCGCAGCTCACCCTCACCATCGGCTTCGGTCCGACGCTGTTTCGCGACGCCCAGGGCACGGACCGGTTCGGCATCGCCGACCGGCGTCCCGCCGCCCTGGCCGACCTGCCGCACTTCGCCGGGGACGCGCTCAAGCCGGAGATCTCCGGCGGCGACATCTGCGTCCAGGCCTGCGCCAACGACCCGCAGGTGGCGGTGCACGCCGTCCGCAACCTGGCCCGCATCGGGATGGGCGTGGTCAGCGTCCGCTGGTCGCAGCTCGGCTTCGGGCGTACGTCGTCGACGTCGCGGGACCAGGCCACCCCGCGCAACCTGTTCGGCTTCAAGGACGGCACCGCCAATCTGAAGGCCGAGGACGCGGGGCTGTTGCGCGAGCACCTGTGGGCGCAGCCGGGCGACGGGCCGGACTGGATGACCGGCGGTTCTTACCTGGTCACCCGGAAGATCCGGATGTTGATCGAGACGTGGGACCGCAGCTCCCTGGCCGAGCAGGAGCAGATCGTCGGGCGGACCAAGGGCGTCGGCGCGCCGCTGGGCAAGGCCCGCGAGTTCGACGAGCCGGACCTCGCCGCCAAGAACGACGACGGGGAACCGCTCATCGCCGAGGACGCGCACGTCCGGCTCGCCCACCCGGACCAGAACGGCGGTGCGCGTCTGCTGCGCCGTGGCTACAACTTCGTCGACGGCTCGGACGGGCTGGGACGGCTGGACGCCGGGCTCTTCTTCATCGCGTACCAGCGCGACCCGCGCCGGCAGTTCGTGCCGATCCAGACCCGACTCGCCCGCCAGGACGCGATGAACGAGTATTTGCGCCACGTCTCCAGCGGGCTGTTCGCCTGCCCGCCGGGCGTCCGCGACGCCGCCGACTGGTGGGGCGGCACGCTCTTCTCCTGACCGGCCCCACCGGGGCCCGGTGGGGTCCGACCAGGGCATCGGTTCGGGGCGGAAGTGGCGGCAACGACGCGCCCGGGGGATCATGGTGGCACGGCCGGTCCTGTCGAACCCGCACCCGACGCAGCAGGTCCGGACGGTCGGCGGTGGTGCGGGGCCGCCGGCCGCGGGTACCGTGCCCGTGATGACGCCGAACCCTTCCAACCGAACGGGGATGGAACGATAAACCCCATGAGAGCCCGGGTACTGGTGGTCGACGACGACCCCGCGCTCGCCGAGATGCTCGGCATCGTCCTGCGCAGCGAGGGGTTCGTGCCCTCATTCGTCGCGGACGGGGAACGGGCGCTGGCCGCGTTTCGTGAGAGCCGACCCGACATCGTCCTGCTGGACCTGATGCTGCCCGGGATGAGCGGCATCGACGTGGCCCGGTCGATCCGGGCCGAGTCCGGCGTGCCGATCGTCATGCTGACCGCCAAGAGCGACACGGTCGACGTGGTGCTCGGGCTGGAGTCGGGCGCCGACGACTACGTGGTGAAGCCGTTCAAGCCCAAGGAGCTGGTGGCCCGGATGCGGGCCCGGCTGCGCCGGGGCGAGGACGTGGCGCCGGAGCTGCTCACCATCGGCCCGCCCGGCAATCAGATCTCGATCGACGTGCCGGCGCACACGGTCAGCCGGGACGGCGAGGAGGTGAAGCTGACCCCGCTGGAGTTCGACCTGCTGGTCGCGCTCGCCCGCAAGCCGCGTCAGGTCTTCACCCGCGAGGTGCTGCTGGAGCAGGTCTGGGGCTACCGGCACGCCGCCGACACCCGCCTGGTCAACGTGCACGTCCAGCGGTTGCGCGCCAAGATCGAGCCGGATCCGGAGCGGCCCGAAATCATTCTCACCGTGCGCGGCGTGGGCTACAAGGCGGGCACCGGATAGCCTGGTCATCACTGTGGTGACCTCCCCGCCTCCCGCCTCGCCGACCATCGCCGCCCGCTGGCTGCGGGTGGCGCGGTTGCTGCGTCGCGGCCTCGCCGCCTTGGCGTCCCGGCTGACCTCCGGCGTGCACAGCGCATGGCGGCGGTCGCTCCAGCTTCGTGTGGTGACCATCACGCTGGTGGCGTCCAGCCTGCTGGTGGGCGGTTTCGCGTACCTGATCGCCGACAAGATCAGCGGCATCCTGCTGGAGAACGCCGAGACCGACGTCCGGTCGCGGTTGACCAATGGCAGCGAGTACGCCTCGAAGCAGTTCAACCTCTACAGCCGGGCGGAGGAAGCTCAGCTCCAGGACACCATCGACGGCACGGTCACCTACCTGGCCGGCGGTGACCCGACGCAGACCAGCGGCGTGGTGGTGGCGATCACCGGGGACAACACCATCGGGTCCATCGCGCCGCGCAGTTCCCCGGAGGTCGAGGTGGGCCCGCTGATCGGTGCGGAGCTGCGGTCGTCCGTCGCCGCCGGCAACGTCGCCCACCAGATCCGCACCGGGGTCCTCGGCGGTCAACGCACCAAATACCTCGTCTACGGATCCCCCGTGCCGACCCGGTTCGGGCAGCTGGAGCTCTACTACCTCGTACCGCTGGCCCGGCAGGACGCCACCGCCGCCGACGCCCGGGCCACCGTGGTCGCCACCGGTGTCGCGCTGGTGATCCTGCTCAGCCTGCTCGCCGCCCTGGTCACCCGGCTGGTGGTGACCCCGGTACGGGTGGCCGCCCGGACCGCCCAGCGGCTCTCCGCCGGGCTGCTCGACCAGCGGATGGCGGTCAACGGCGAGGACGACCTGGCCCTGCTGGCCGCCTCGTTCAACCAGATGGCGACCAACCTGCAGCGGCAGATCCTCCGGCTGGAGGAGATGTCCCGGTTGCAGCGCCGGTTCACCTCCGACGTCTCGCACGAGCTGCGTACGCCGCTGACCACGGTCCGGATGGCCGCCGACCTGATCTTCTCCGAGCGGGACGGGTTCGACCCGGCGGTGGCCCGTAGCGCCGAGCTGCTCCAGGCCGAGCTGGACCGGTTCGAGGAACTGCTCACCGACCTGTTGGAGATCAGCCGGTTCGACGCCGGCTTCGCGGTGCTGGACGCTGAGCCGACCGACCTGGTGCCGGTGGTGCACCGGGTGACCGAGCGGCTGGCCGGGCTGGCCGAGCGGGTGGGCGTCACCATCGACCTGGTCCTGCCGGACACGCCGGTGATCGCGGAGGTGGATCCGCGCCGGGTCGAACGGGTGCTGCGCAACCTGGTCGGCAACGCGGTCGAGCACGGCGAGGGCCGGCCGGTGCGGATCACTCTGGGGATGGACGAGAGCGCGGTGGCGGTCACCGTGCGGGACCACGGCGTGGGGCTCAAGCCGGGCGAGGAGAAGCTGGTGTTCAACCGCTTCTGGCGGGCCGATCCGTCCCGGGCTCGGCAGACCGGGGGCACGGGCCTCGGTCTGTCGATCAGCGTGGAGGATGCCCGGCTGCACGGTGGCTGGCTGGAGGCGTGGGGCGCGCCCGGGCAGGGCGCCCAGTTCCGGCTGACCCTGCCGGCGCGGGCCGGCGATCGGCTGACCACCTCGCCGCTGCGGCTGGTGCCGGCCGACGCCCCGGTGCCGTTCGGCGGCCCGCGCCACGGTGGGCTGATGGCCATCGGGCCGGTCGAGGATGTCGGCCGGGCGGAGGTGATCTCATGAGGCGTGCGCTGGTGGCCGGGCTGCTGGCCGGGGTGGTCCTGCCCGTCGGGCTGGCCGGCTGCGGCATTCCCGAGCAGACCGAGGTGCACGTGGACGGCCGCCCCTCGACGGCGGCCGAGGCCGGTCCGCTCAACGGCCATAGCGCCCAGCCACCCACCCGGACCGCCAGCAGCGACCCCAGCCAGTTCATCCTCAACTATCTCGCCGCCGCCGCCGGCGAGCGCGAGCAGGCGTACGCCCGCGTCAAGGAGTTCATCGCGCGGGAATACCAGCCCCGGCTGCGGGAGAAGCAGAGCAGCGAAGTGGAGCTGACCGTGGTCCGGCTGCGGGAGAAGGCGGAGGTGACTTTGAACAACGAGGGCACCTGGGAGGTCACGGTGCCCGTGCAGCAGGTCGGTGTGCTGCGCCCCGACGGCACCCTAACGCCAACGGGCGGCGACACCGAGTACGTGTTCAAGCTCCGCCCGGCCGACGACGGCCACAACGGGTTGTTCATCACTGAGATGCCGAACGTGCTGCTGCTCAGTGACGACGCCCTACGCAGCTACTACGGCATCCACCCCATCTACTTTTGGAGCGCCGACCAGAACCGGCTGGTGCCCGACCAGCGGTACCTGCCCGCGACGGTGCCCAACGAACGCCGGGTCACCGAGGTGGTCAAGTGGCTCGCCTTCGGTCCGCCCGAATGGCTCGCGCAGGGGGTGAGCCGGCTGCCCGGTGGCACCGCTCTGATCAACAACGCCACCAATGCGAACAATCGCTGGGAGGTCAACCTGACCATGCCCGATGCCAACGAGCTGAAGCTGGCCAAGCTCGCCACCCAGCTGGCGTGGTCGTTGCGGGATTTCAAGGGCAAGCTTCAGCTCAAGATCCAGAATCAGAACCGGCACACCGTCGACCTCGAGCAGCAGCGAGAGAAGACCGAGTTCGCGCTGTACCCCACCGCCGGGATGCCCGAGCGCTTCTGCGTCTATGACGGCGTGATCCACTCCTTCTCCATCGCCGGTGAGCCGGCCGGCCCGGTGCCGGTGTCGGACAAGGTCAACAAGGGCGTCGTGTCCGCGGCGCTCAGCCGCGCCGGCGACGAGGTGCTGGCCGCGCTGGTGGTCACCCGCTCGGACCGGCAGCGGCTCATGGTCGGCGCCGACCCGGCCCCGGTCACCTTGTTCACCGGCAGCGAGAAGTCGTACGGCTCGATCGGTCGTCCGACCTGGCTCCGTTCGCCGGACCTGGACCATCCGACCGGTCTGGTGGTGGCCGACGGTCGGCTCTACCGGTTCGACAGCATGGCGGTCATGACCCCGATCACGCTGGCCGCCCCGGGTGCGGTCACCGCGGTCGCCGGCTCGTACGACGGGCACCGGATCGCGCTGATCATCGGTGGCCAGCTCTGGGTGGCCTCGGTGAGCTTCGACGGGGGAGGGGCCACGGTGAATCAGCCCCGGCGGCTGGTCACCCGGCTCACCGGCCTCACCGCCGTTGATTGGTACGCGGAGAACCAGTTGGTCTTCGCCGGTATCGAGGCGGGTCGGCCAGCGATCTACCAGACCTACGTGGACGGCGGGCTGGAGACCGCGCTCAAGCGGGAGGTCGGTGCCGAGGTGACCCAGCTGGCCGCGTACCCGGGCGGCCCGGTCGGCGTGCTGCCGTCCTTCTCCTACATGTATGAGGCGAACAAGGTGGCCTACCGGAACAACCCGTTCGAGCCCATCAAGCCGGATCAGGTGCGGGACGTGACCCCGCCGACGCCGGGCGGCAAGGCCTTGAACCCGACGGCACCCTTCTTCCTCTACTGAGGTGCCGGTGCGGGGCCTGGGCGGACTCTGGTCGGACCTGACCGACCTGGTGTTGCCGGCCGGGTGCGCCGGTTGCGCGAACCGGGTGTCGGGCCTGGCCCACGGCTTCTGTCCGCGCTGCGTCGGTGAGCTGGAGGCGCTGCGCCCCGCGCCGGCCCGCCCGGACCCGGCCCCGCCCGACCTGCCGCCCTGCGTCGCGCTCGGCCCGTACGCGGGTGCGTTGCGGGAGGGGCTGCTGGCGTACAAGGAGCGGGGCCGGCACGGGCTGGGTCGGCCACTGGGCGCGTTGCTCGCCGAGGTGGTGGCCGCGGCGGTGGGCCCGGCCCGGCCGCTGATCCTGGTGCCGGTGCCGGACACCGCGCGGGCGGCCCGAGCCCGCTACGGCGACCACCTGGACCGGTTGACCCGCCACGCGGCGGGCCGGCTGCGGGCGGCCGGGTGGCCGGTACGGGTGTTCCGGCCGTTGCGGGCGTTGCCCCGGCCGGACTCGGTCGTGCTGGACAGCGCCGGGCGCGCCGCCGCGGCCGAGGGGGCGTTCCGGCTGCGCCGGGGCGGCGGGATGCCGGCAAACGGCCTCGTGGTGCTGCTCGACGACATCCTCACCACCGGCGCGACGTTGGCGGCGGTGAGCCGGATCTTGCGCTCTGCGGGAATGACGCCAAAGGCGGCAGCGGTGCTGGCCGCAACGCAAAAGCGACTCTGCCGGTGACGCTCTGTGTCTTCGTTTCGCCCCTTCGTGTACGAGCTGCGAGAATTCGGGGGCAGTCTCGACGACAAGGGGTGACGGTTGGGGGAACAGGAGTTAGCGTTCTCGTGTCGGGGGTAGGAGCTTCCCAAGCCGCCCGCGACGTGGGAAGGGAGGCGTAGCCGTACCAATCCGGTCGACGCCGAGCGGGATGCTCTCCGGGCGCGTCGGCCGAGTGCCGAATCAAGACGACCGTCCGAACAAGGGAGGTCACGTGGACATCGTGGTCAAGGGCCGTAACGTCGAAGTGCCGGATCACTACCGGGTGCACGTAGCCGAGAAGCTCGCGAAGATCGAGCGCTACGACCACAAGCTTATTCGCGTGGATGTCGAGTTGTTCCACGAGCGGAATCCCCGCCAGGCCGATCACTGTCAGCGGGTGGAAATAACCTGCGTGACGCGGGGCCCGGTGATCCGGGCCGAGGCCTGCACGAGCGACTTCTACAGTGCGCTGGACACCGCCATCGCCAAGCTGGACACCCGCTTCCGCCGGGCAGCGGACCGGCGTCGGGTCCACCGCGGGCGGCACGCGCCGCTCTCTGTCGCCGCGGCCACCGCGGGTCTGCCGGTCGCCGACCTGGATGGTCCGGGGCTGGCGGTGCTGAACGACGCGGCGACGGCGACTGCGGTCGCCGAGCGCCCCGACGAGGACGACTACCAGGAGTACGCCGACGGCCAGCCGTGGCACATCGCGCGGGAGAAGGTGCACCCCGCGGAGCCGATGACCGTCGACGACGCGCTGTTCCAGATGGAACTGGTCGGCCACGATTTCTACCTGTTCCAGGACAAGGAGTCCGGCCGCCCCAGCGTGGTCTACCGCCGGCACGCCTACGACTACGGAATCATCTCCCTCGACACCACCTTCTGAAGGAAGGGCCCCTGCTTAACGCCTCAGGTAGAGCAGGGGCCCCTTCTTAACGCGGCAGGTCCGCGGCGAGCAGCCCGTAGACGACCGAGTCGGTGCGGGTGTCGCCCGGGCTGGGGAGCCGGCCGCGCAGCAGCCCCTCTCGCCGGAAGCCGGCCTTTTTCAGCACCCGCTGGGAGGCGACGTTCTCCGGGCGGGTGCCTGCCCAGAGCCGGGCCAGCCCGATCTCGAACGCCCAGCCGGCGACGAGTCGCACCGCCCGAGTGGCCAGCCCTCGGCCGCGCGCCTCGGGCAGCACGCTGTAGCCGAGCATGGCCTGGCCGGTGGCCGGCTCGTCGTACACCAGGGCGCTGCCGCCGGCGACCGCGCCGGACGCCGCGTCCACGATCACGAGGTCGGCCGAGCGGCCGGCCAACCAGTGGCACTCCGCCAGGCGGCAGCGCCGCTCGGTCGACTCCCGCGTCGGCGGGACCGGCGGCACCCGGTTCGCCACCACCTCGGGCAGCGTGTGCAGCCGGTGCAGCGTGTCCGCGTCGCCGAGGGCGACCCGGCGCACGGTCACCACGCCGTCGGTGAGGCGCTCCTCGGGCAGGTCGGGCAGCAGTCGGGCGGCCGGACCGGGCGGATCGTCGGCCAGGCGTACCCAGGCGACCAGGTCGTACCGGCTGCCGTCGCGCGCGGTGCCGGCCGACCGGCGTACTCCCTCGGGCCGGAACCCGGCCGCGAGCGCGACCCGCTGGCTGGCCGTGTTCTCCTCGTCGGCGAGCAGTTCCAGGCGTGCGCAGCCGGCGGCGAAGGCCTGCTCGGCCAGCGCGCGGGTGGCCGTCGTGGCGACGCCTCGGCCGCGAGCCCAGGGCGCCACCCAGTAGCCGATCTCGAACTGCCGGCGTTTGGGCATCGAGTTGCTCAGCCCGACCGCGCCGAGCAGTCGGTCGGTGGCCGGGTCCGCGATCGCGTACGACGCGCCGCCGGCGGCCCAGGCCGCGGGCTCGCCCTCGGCGATCCACCAGCGGGCGCTCTCCTCGGTGTACGGGTTCGGCAGGCCGGGCATGAACCGCTGGGTGATCGGATCCGCGCAGGCAGCGGCGGTGTCCGCGACGTCGTCGGGGCGGGACGGCCGCAGCCGCACCCCGTACGCCTCGATCGTCTCCGGCGTCACGCCAGGTCCCCGGGAAGCAGCGAGGCCACCCAGACGTCCGGCCGCTCGCCCCGCTGCTGGATGCCGGCCCGGGTGGTGCCCTCGAAGACGAATCCCGCCTTTTCGGCTGCTCGGCGGGAGGCGGTGTTGCCCACGTTGGCCCGCCACTCGATCCGGGCCAGGCCGAGCGTCGTGAATCCCCAGGCGCAGAGCGCGGTCACCGCGGCGGGCATGTATCCGCGACCCCGGGCGTGCGGGGCGGTCATGAAGCCGACGTCGGCGACGAGCGGGTCGGCGGGGGAGATGCGCAGGTCGATGGAGCCGGCGTACCGGTCGTCGGCGTCGGCGATGGCGTAGTTCGCGCTGCTGCCCCGGGCCCAGGCGGCCTGGGTGATGTCGAGGAAACCCTCGGCGTGCTCCCGCTGGTAGGGGTGCGGCACGCTTGTCCAACGTACGGTCTGCTCGTCCTGGCAGGTCGTCACGACCGCGTCCAGGTCGCGTTCCTCGAGCGGGCGCAGCCGCAGCTCGGCGGCGCCAGTGGTGGCGAAGAGGACGGGCTGCGGGCGGCCGAACACGGCGGCCCGGCGGGCTTCCAGGGTGCCCGGGCCGGCGGGGCCGGGTTCGCCGGGTGCGGGCACCTCGCCGGGGAACAGTGAGCCGAGCCAACCTTCGCGCCGGCCACCGGGCGCGGGGTCGGCCAGCCGCAACTCGCCCTCGATCCGGAAGCCGGCGCGCAGCGCGACCAGCCGGGAGGCGTGGTTGCCGATCTCGGCCTGCCAGATCAGCCGGCGCAGTTCGCGTACGTCGAAGGCCCAGCGGGCGACCGCCCGGGTGGCGCGGACCGCGACGCCTCGGCCGCGCGCCCACGGCGCGGTCCAGTAGCCGATCTCGGCGCTGCCGTGGCCCGGGTCGATCGAGATCAGGCCGCAGGAGGCAAGCAGCTCGCCGGTGGCGGCGTCGCAGACCGCGAACTCCGCCCCGGTGCCGGCGGCCCAGGCCGCCGGGCTGCTCTTCCTGGCGACGAAGTCGAGGGCGTGTTCGGGCCGGTACGGGCGGGGTACGGTGGTCCAGCGCTGGATTTCCGGGTCCTGGCAGGCGCGGCACACCGCGTCGGCGTCCTCGGCCCGCCAGGGGCGCAGCAGCAGGCCGTCCTCGATGATTTCCACGGGCTCCACGCGAGCATCGTGCCGGATCGTTCGCGCTGGGCGTAACCCGATTACCGCCGCTCGACCGGTCGCTCAGGTGTTATGTCGGGTTCGTCGGCCCGGACCACCGCCACCAGTGACCATGACGACGATGCAGCGCCTACGATGGTTCGAGACCGTCTAGGGGAGCGTTGATCCGTGTCGATTCTGGAAAAGGTCCTTCGCGCCGGCGAGGGTCGCATGGTGCGTCGGCTCAAGGCCATCGCCGCCGCCGTCAATTCAATCGAGGACGACTACGTCAACCTCACCGACGACGAGCTGCGCGCCATGACCGACCAGTTCAAGGAGCGGCTCGCCGACGGGGAAACCCTCGACGACCTGCTGCCCGAGGCGTTCGCGGTGTGCCGCGAGGCGGCCGCGCGGGTGCTCGGTCAGCGGCCCTACGACGTCCAGGTGATGGGCGGCGCGGCGCTGCACTTCGGCAACATCGCCGAGATGAAGACCGGTGAGGGCAAGACCCTGACCTCGGTCATGCCGGTCTACCTCAACGCCCTCGCCGGCAAGGGCGTCCACGTGATCACCGTGAACGACTACCTGGCCCAGCGCGACGCCGCCTGGATGGGGCGGGTGCACGAGTTCCTCGGCCTGACCGTCGGCGTGGTGCTGCCCAACCGGCCGTCCACCGAGCACCGGGCCGCGTACGAGTGCGACATCACCTACGGCACCAACAACGAGTTCGGCTTCGACTACCTGCGCGACAACATGGCGTGGTCGAAGGAGGAGCTGGTCCAGCGCGGCCACTTCTTCGCCGTGGTCGACGAGGTCGACTCGATCCTCATCGACGAGGCCCGGACCCCGCTGATCATCTCTGGCCCGGCCGAGCACTCCGCCCGCTGGTACCAGGAGTTCGCCGGCGTGGTGGCCCGCCTCCAGCCGGGCACCGACGGCGAGGGCGACTACGAGGTCGACCACTCCAAGCGCACCATCGCCATCACCGAGCGCGGCGTGGCCAAGGTCGAGGACCGGCTTGGCATCGACAACCTCTATGAGTCGGTCAACACCCCGCTCGTCGGCTACCTCAACAACGCGATCAAGGCCAAGGAGCTCTACAAGCGCGACAAGGACTACATCGTCAGCGAGGGCGAGGTCCTGATCGTCGACGAGTTCACCGGCCGCATCCTGCACGGCCGTCGCTACAACGAGGGCATGCACCAGGCGATCGAGGCCAAGGAGGGGGTGGAGATCAAGCAGGAGAACCAGACCCTGGCCACCATCACCCTTCAGAACTACTTCCGGCTCTACGAGAAGCTCTCCGGCATGACCGGCACCGCCCAGACCGAGGCGGGCGAGTTCAACAAGGTCTACAAGGTCGGCGTGGTGACCATCCCGACGCACCGGCCGATGGTTCGCCTCGACCGCCCGGATGTGATCTACAAGACCGAGAAGGCCAAGTTCAACGCCGTGGTCGAGGACATCGCCGAGCGGCACGAGCAGGGTCAGCCGGTGCTGGTCGGCACGGTCTCGGTGGAAAACTCCGAGATCCTCTCCCAGCTGCTGCGCCGCCGCGGCATCCCGCACTCGGTGTTGAACGCGAAGTTCCACGCCAAGGAGGCGGAGATCGTCGCCCAGGCCGGGCGCAAGGGCGCGGTCACCGTCGCCACCAACATGGCCGGCCGTGGTACGGACATCCTGCTCGGCGGCAACGCCGAGTTCCTCGCCGCCAACGAGCTGCGCCAGCGCGGCCTCGACCCGGTCGAGCAGCCGGAGGAGTACGCCAAGGCGATGGAGGAGGTCCTGCCCACCTGGAAGCAGGCCTGCGACACCGAGGCTGAGGAGGTCGCCGCCGCCGGTGGCCTCTACGTGCTGGGCACCGAGCGGCACGAGTCCCGTCGGATCGACAACCAGCTCCGTGGTCGCGCCGGCCGGCAGGGTGACCCGGGCGAGTCCCGTTTCTACCTGTCTCTGCAGGACGATCTGATGAAGCGTTTCCGCGCCGGTGCCGTCGAGGCGGTGATGGAGCGCTTCAACATCCCGGAGGACGTGCCCATCGAGTCGAAGATGGTGACCCGCCAGATCAAGAGCGCGCAGGCCCAGATCGAGGGCCAGAACGCCGAGATCCGGAAGAACGTCCTCAAGTACGACGAGGTGATGAACAAGCAGCGCCAGGTGATCTACGCCGAGCGCCTCCGGGTGCTCAACGGCGAGGACCTCTCCGACCAGGTCCGCAACATGATCGACGACGTGATCACCGCGTACGTCACCGGTGCCACCAGCGACGGCTACGCCGAGGACTGGGACCTCGACCAGCTCTGGTCCAGCCTCAAGCAGCTCTACCCGGTGGGCATCACCGTCGCGGAGCTGGAGGATGAGGTGGGTTCTCGGGCCGGCCTCGACCATGACTTCCTGCTCGCCCGCCTGAAGGAGGACGCGAACGCCGCGTACGACCGGCGCGAGGAGCAGCTCGGCGAGGAGGCGGTACGCCAGCTGGAGCGGATGGTCCTGCTCCAGGTGATCGACCGCAAGTGGCGCGAGCACCTCTACGAGATGGACTACCTCCAGGAGGGCATCAGCCTGCGGGCGTACGCCCAGCGCGATCCGGTCATCGAGTACCAGCGCGAGGGCTTCGACATGTTCGCCACCATGATGGACGGCATCAAGGAGGAGACGGTCGGCTTCCTCTACAACCTCGAGGTGCAGGTCGAGGAGCCCGAGCCGGAGGCCGAGGAGGTGCAGCTGCTGGAGAAGCCGGTGGAGATCCGTGCCAAGGGCCTCAACCGTGCGCCGCAGCAGCAGGGCCTGCAATACTCCGCGCCGGCCGTCGACGGCGAGGCGGGCCGGGGCGCCCCGGTGATCGAGCGCCCCGAGCAGCAGGCCCCGGCGCTTGGCCTCGGCCGCACCGAGGCGCCGGAGCGTCCCGCCGCGTCGACCCCGCGCCGTTCGGCCCCGGGGATGACCGGCCAGGCCGTCGCGGCCAGCACCGCCCGGCGTGGCGCGCCGGGCCAGGTGGATGGCGCTGAGGGGCCGTCCCGCAACGCGCCGTGCCCGTGCGGCTCCGGCCGCAAGTACAAGCGCTGCCACGGCTCGCCCAACGGCGGCAACTGACCCGCGCCCGCACCAACGCGACACCGGGCCCCGGCCGATCACGGCCGGGGCCCGCCCGTATCTCCCGGCAAGATCGTGTTCGATCTGGGATTGAGTGGTGTCGGCGCCGGGTGGGGGCCCTTGTTTCCTGGATCGAGCACTATCTCGGCGCGGGCCGCGCCAGAGGTTGGGGGCTCAGAGGACGTCGAGGATGGTGCAGAGCCAGTTGCCGCGGCGGTGCTCCAGGCGCAGGGCGATGGCCCAGCTCGTGCCGGCGGCACCGGCGAGCACGGCGGCGGCTTCGACCGCGCCGGCGCGGGGCTCGCAGACCCGCAGCCGGCGGAGCTGGAGCGCCGGTCGGGCGCTGCGACGACGGGTCGGGATGACCCGGCGGGCCGCCCGGGCCAGCTCGGTGGTCACCCGGGACGCGGCATCGGGCACGCAGAACGGCCGGAGCTGCCCGGGTGGCCGGTAGCCGTTGACGATCTCCAGGAACGTGCGGACGAACCGATGGGCGGCGCGGGTGGCCTCGGGGGTGGCGGTGGCCAGGGCGGCCGCCGGTGGGCCACCGGTACGCAGCCCCGGGCGGGCCGGTGCCGGTCGGACATCCACGGGCCGGCCGGCGGGCCGGCCGGGATCGCGGCGGTGGGAGCCGAACAGGTCGAGCTGGTCAACGTCGCCCCAGGGTGAGCCCTCGTCGACGCAGGGCGGGTCGATCGGCGGGGCGGGGCGGAGCCGGACCGGGGGACGCGATGCCAGCGGGCGGCGGCTGTCGACCATCCTCAACCCCTGTTCGTTGCGTTTGCCTTCGTTTGCCTCCGGTAGGCCCCATTCTGGGGCAGGGCGGGGTCGGCCGTCAATGCCGCTGTGCCATTGTGTGGTCACTCCGCGTCGCGTTCGGTGAGTGGGTTGGCGCGTACCCACTCGGCGGTCTCTGCGTACTTGCGCTGGATGTACTCCTCCAGTCGGGCGCGTTCGACCCGCCACTGCCCGCGGCCGCCAATCTTGATCGCGGGCAGCTCACCGCTGCGCACCATGTGGTACACCTGAGAGTCCGAGACGTTGAGCTCGGCGGCCACGTCGGACAGCAGCAGGAACCTCGGCTCCACGGTGACTCCCCGGGTCGGCTTCGTTTGCTTCAGTTTGCCACCAGGAGCCGCCCCGCCCCAGTCACCGTCGCGGCGATCCGCGCCGGGACACACCGGTAGGAAACTTCTTCCCGGCGGGTGCAGGGTGTATGACGGTCACGGCGTACGGCATGATCGGCGCCCGGAGCCGGCATCCGCCGGTCGAGCCTGAGCAGGGGAGAGACCGGTGGCCGACGAGCTTGTCCGGGTGTACGTGCCGGCGACCGCCCCGATGCTGGCGCGGCTGCGCGAGCAGGGGCTGACGGTCGGCGAGGCGCACGCGGTCACCCCGGAGCTGCGCGAGTGGTACGCCGAGGGCGACGAGGAGGAACTGGAGTACGTCGCCTTCACCCGGGCCGCCCAGGACGCCCTGTTGCTGCTGCGGGCCGATCCGGCCGCGCCCCGGCGGCGGATGGTCGTCTCGGCGGACCTGCCGGCGCGGTCCGTCGGCCGGGTCGACGGCGAGCTCGGTTCCAGCGTCGTCCGGTTGGCCGGGCCGGTGCCGGTGGCCGCGGTCGCGGCGATCCACATCGACGGCGCGGAGGCGGTCGGTGACGTGGCGGCCGCCGCCGAGGTGGCCGCCGCCGCCCGGGCCGGCGACCCCGACGCTCAGTTCACCGTCGACGGCACCGAGGATCACGAGCTGGAGTGGTACGACGTGACCGAGCTGGAGCTGCTGCTGCGCGAGGTCTCCTGACCGCCCGACGGCGGGTCAGGCGGCCATCTCCTCGGCGGGCTCGTCCCCATCGGGGCGTGGACCGAGGGTGCGGCCGAACGCCACGAGCGCGGTGAGCGCCCCGACGAAGAGCACCCAGATGCCGTTGTCGATCCGGGAGGTGCCGAGGGAGGTCTGCGCCACCTGGTCGGCCTCGCTGAGGGCGGCGGCCAGGTTCAGCAGGCCGCGCCCGCCGATCCGGATGATCACCTCGGTGAGCAGCAGGAGCAGGCCCGGCCCGGCCCCAGCGACCAGGTACGCCGGCCAGCGCAGCGGCGCCGTGGACCCGCTCCGGCGGGTGGCGCGGCGGCGGGCCCAGGCCAGGTAGCCGAAGGCCAACAGGCCGGCGACCAGCCCGGCGAGCAGCGACTCGGTCCGGGACACCCACTTCGCGGCGTCGAGGATCGACTGCTGGGTCTCTCCGGCGCCGAACAGGCCGGACAGCGGGTCCCGGGCGCGGCTGAACAGCACCACGAAGACCTGGGCGGCCAGCGTGGCCGTGGCCAGGGCGCCGACCACCCGGGCGTTGCGGGCGCCGGCCATCGCGCCGCCGATGATCGCCGCCGCAGCGGTGGTGCCGGCGATGGTGTTGGTGGTCGCGTTGTCGGCGTACGTCAGGTTGATCGCCACCGCGGCGGCGAACCCGACCAGCAGGCCGGTGCCGACGGCGGTGAGGAAGCGCAGGGTGACCCGGCCGAGCGGGTTGGTCGCCGCCAGGGCGACCGCGGCTCCGGCGATCAGCGCAGCGGTGATGACGCCGGGCAGCGCGTACGCGGAAAGACTGATCGCGGTGACGCCGGCCGCAGCGCTGTTGATCGCCGCGCGGGTGGACCAGAGCATCGCGGCGAGCCAGCCGACCGCCACCAGCGCCAGCACCAGCGTGCCGGGAGCGTACGCCGGTCGGTCCGGCGTCTCGGTGGCCTCGGCGGCCGGGGCCGGCTGCTCCGCCGCCTCCGGGGCGGTTTCGGGCTGGTCCGGCTCCGCAGCCGTGAAGCTGCCGGGCTGCTTGCTCATCCTCTTCCCTTCGACGGACGCCGGATCGGCCGCGACGGGCCGGGCAGGTCACGGTCTTCCAGCGTACGCGTCACCCGAGGCGTCCCTGAGGTCCGCTTGCGTGCTGGCTCAGGGCAGGGCTTGATCGACCCAAGGTGCGGCATGTGGGGGTCAAATCCGATGACGAGACCACCTCTTGCCGCACATCGAGTTGATCATGGATTGGGCGCGCCGAAGAGGTGGGGCAGGCTGGGCGTGCCGGGTGACGGATCGGAGGGTGAGGGGGTGGTTTGCCGATGGTCCGTCGGATCAAAGCCGGCCCTGCCTACGGTCCGGTGTGTGCCTGGTGTCCGATCCGGCCTCGATCGGCCTCGGCGAGGTCGGTCGGACGAGGGGCGGCCAGGGGTGGGCCGCAGGCATCGCATGAAAGAATCGGCCCAGGTCCCGCCGCCGCGACCGGTCCGCCGCGCGGTGCCCGGCACCCGGCTGACCGGCCGGTGTCCGCGCGGGTCCGATTTCGCCACAGCCGCCGAGATCGCACAGGAGCCGTGATGGACGCCGTGTTCTCCGTACCCGAGCCGCGCAACGAGCCGGTCCACACCTACGAGCCCGGCAGCGCCGACCGGGAGCGGCTCCAGCGGCGGCTGACCGAGTTGGCCGCCGCGCAGATCGAGCTGCCGATGACCATCGCCGGCGAGCAGCGGATGGCCGGCGGTGCGCCGATCAACGTGGTCCAGCCGCACAAGCACGCGCACGTGCTCGGCGTCACCGGGCACGCCACCCACGACGACGCCCACGCCGCGGTGAAGGCCGCCAAGGACGCCGCTCCGATGTGGCGGGCGCTGCCGTTCGAGGAGCGGGCGGCGATCTTCCTGCGCGCCGCCGACCTGCTCGCCGGCCCCTGGCGGGACACCCTCAACGCGGCCACCATGCTCGGCCAGTCCAAGACGGCCGTCCAGGCCGAGATCGACGCGGCCTGCGAGTTCATCGACTTCCTGCGGTTCAACGTGTATTTCGCTCGCAAGCTGCTGGCCGAGCAGCCGATGTCCTCGCCGGGCGTGTGGAACCGCTTCGACCACCGTCCGCTTGAGGGCTTCGTCTACGCGATCACCCCGTTCAACTTCACCGCGATCGCGGGCAACCTGCCCTCGGCGCCGGCCCTGCTCGGCAACACCGTGGTCTGGAAGCCGGGCCCGACCCAACAGTTCGCCGCGCACTTCACCATGCGGCTGTTCGAGGCGGCCGGCCTGCCGCCCGGCGTGATCAACATGGTCACCGGGCGCGGCGAGGAGGTCTCCGACGTGGTGCTCGCCGACCCGGACCTGGCCGGCATCCACTTCACCGGGTCGACCAAGGTGTTCCAGCACCTGTGGCGGACCGTCGGCGAGAACATCGCCCGCTACCGGGGCTACCCGCGCCTGGTCGGCGAGACCGGCGGCAAGGACTTCGTGGTCGCGCACACCAGCGCCGACGTGGACGCGCTGCACACCGCGCTGCTTCGGGGCGCGTACGAGTACCAGGGGCAGAAGTGCTCGGCCGCGTCCCGGGCGTACGTCCCGCGGTCGATCTGGGAGGGTGGGCTGCGGGACCGGCTGGCCGCCACCGCCGACTCGCTGACCTACGGCGACGTGACCGACTTCCGCAACTTCGGCGGCGCGGTGATCGACGACAAGGCGTTCAGCCGGCACACCGCCGCGCTGGAGCTGATCAGCGGTGACGACAGCTGCCGGATCCTGGCCGGCGGCACCGCCGACGACTCGGTCGGTTACTTCGTCCGGCCGACCCTGTTCGAGTGCTCCGACCCGGGGCACGAGACCTTCACCACCGAATACTTCGGGCCGATTCTGGGTGTGCACGTCTTCGACGACGCCCGCTTCGACGAGGTGGTCGCGCAGGCCGAGTCGATCGCGCCGTACGCGCTGACCGGGTCGATCTTCGCGACCGACCGCCGGGTGGTCGACCAGGTGGCCGAGAAGATGCGGTACGCGGCCGGCAACTTCTACATCAACGACAAGCCGACCGGCGCGGTGGTCGGGCAGCAGCCGTTCGGCGGGGCCCGCGCCAGCGGCACCAACGACAAGGCGGGGTCCTGGCACAACCTGATCCGCTGGATGTCGCCGCGGACGATCAAGGAAACCTTCGTCCCGCCGACCGACCACACCTACCCGCACATGGGCTGAGGTGAAAGGAGGGGCTGCTTGTTAACAGACGTCTGTTAACAAGGGGCCCCTCCTTTCCGCACGTCTGTCGCGGACTGTCGTCGGCCGACAGTGCACATCGGACGACATATCGGGTGGCGAAAACGGCAAATCCTGGACGCCGGGTCGGGCAAAGTGGCAGCTTAGAGGGCATGGCGGAAACCGGAGTCAATCCGACGGCGGCGGCCCTGCTGGGGCTGCTGCACGAGGGTCCCATGACAGGCGGCCAGCTCATGGCCGCCGCCGAGCGCCGGCTGGCGCCGTACTGGTCGATGACGCGTAGCCAGGTCTACCGGGAGTTGCCGGTGCTGGCGGAGAAGGGCCTGGTGCGGTTGGGCAAGCCCGGGCCGCGGATGAGTCAGCCGTACGCGATCACGGCCGCCGGAAAACGGACATTTTCTCGCTGGCTGGCCGAAAACCCCGGCAAGGACACCATCCGGAACCCGGTTGCCCTGCGGATCGCCTTCGGCGGCCTGCACTCGGCGAGCCAACTGAACAACCTGTACGCCACGGCGAACGAGTACCACACCGAGGCTCTCGCGGCGGCGCGTGAGCAGGTCAAGAACGCCAAGAAGGAAGGCGACAACTACGACGCCAGCGCGCTGGAGTTCGCGGTCGCCTATCACCGGGCCGCTCTGTCCTGGCTCAAGACCGCGCCGGTCGCCGAGTGACCCACCGGCGGGCCGGGTCGCTGCGGTGAGCAGTCCCGCCGGCGGTGCCGCGCTGACTTTTCGCCGGTGATCGCGGGGCTCGCAAGCCCGCGCCGCTGCCGCGCAGTACGCTTGTCTGTCGTGACCGCTGCCGATTATGCCGAACAGCTCAAGGACCTCGACGCCACCCTGCGCAACATCGAGGCCGTCCTCGACCTCGACAAGCTGCGCGAGCAGAAGGCCCGTCTGGAGCAGGAGGCCTCCGCGCCCGACCTCTGGGACGACCAGGCCAAGGCGCAGCAGGTGACGTCGCAACTGTCGTACGTCAACGGCGAGATCACCAAGCTCGGCGACCTGCGCTCGCGGCTCGACGACGCCGGGGTGCTGCTGGAGCTCGCCCAGGACGAGTCCGACCCGGGCGCCCTGGCCGAGGTCGAGTCGGAGCTCGCCGGGCTGACCAAGGCCATCCAGGAGATGGAGGTCCGCACCCTGCTCTCCGGCGAGTACGACTCCCGGGAGGCGCTGGTCGCCATCCGGGCCGGCGCCGGTGGCGTGGACGCGGCGGACTTCGCCGAGATGCTGCTGCGGATGTACCTGCGCTGGGCCGAGCGGCACGGCTACCCGACCGAGGTCTACGAGACCTCGTACGCGGAGGAGGCGGGCCTCAAGTCGGCGACCTTCACGGTCAAGGTGCCCTACGCGTACGGCACGCTCAGCGTCGAGTCCGGCACCCACCGGCTGGTGCGGATCAGCCCGTTCGACAACCAGGGGCGGCGGCAGACCAGCTTCGCCGGTGTCGAGGTGCTGCCGGTCGTCGAGCAGACGGACCACATCGACATCCCCGAGAACGAGATGCGAATTGACGTCTACCGCTCCTCGGGCCCGGGTGGGCAGAGCGTCAACACCACCGACTCGGCGGTCCGGATCACTCACGTTCCGACCGGCATCGTGGTCACCTGCCAGAACGAGAAGTCGCAGCTGCAGAACAAGGCCTCCGCGCTGCGGGTGCTCCAGGCCCGGCTGCTGGAGCGCAAGCGCCAGGAGGAGCAGGCCAAGCTCCAGGGCCTGAAGACCGAGGCCGCCGGTTCGTGGGGCGACCAGATGCGCTCGTACGTCCTGCACCCGTATCAGATGGTGAAGGATCTGCGTACCGAGCAGGAGACGGGCAATCCGTCCTCGGTCTTCGACGGTGAGCTGGACAGCTTCATCGAGGCCGGTATCCGCTGGCGCAAGCAGCGGCAGCTCACCGCTGACGGTGCGTGATACCGGTCGGACGCAGCGCGTCATCGATCTCTGCCTGAGCGGCTGAATCGATGACGCGACTCGCATCGCCGGGGCGGGGGGCTTGGCTCCTTCGTTACACCGCGTAGACTCTCGACCCGTGATTCAGCTTGAGCAAGTGACGAAGACGTACCCGAAGGCGTCCCGGCCTTCGCTCGACAACGTGTCCGTCTCGATCGAGAAGGGCGAGTTCGTCTTCTTCATCGGTCCATCCGGCTCCGGCAAGTCCACGATCATCAAGCTGTTGCTGCACGAGGTCGCCCCCAACAAGGGGCGGGTCGTCGTCAACGGCAAGGACGTCACATCGATGCGGTCCTGGAAGCGACCCCACTTCCGGCGTTCCATCGGCTGTGTCTTCCAGGACTTCCGCCTTCTGCCGAACCGCACCGCGTACGAGAACGTGGCGTTCGCCCTTGAGGTGATCGGCAAGACCAAGGCGGTTGCCCGTCGGGTCGTGCCGGAGGTGCTGGAGCTGGTCGGCCTCGGCGGTAAGGAACACCGTTACCCCCACGAGCTCTCCGGTGGTGAGCAGCAGCGGGTGGCGGTGGCCCGGGCTTTCGTGAACCGGCCGCTGATCCTGCTGGCCGATGAGCCCACCGGAAACCTGGACCCGGACACGTCGATCGAGATCATGCGCCTGCTGGACCGGATCAACCGCACCGGCACGACCGTCGTGATGGTCACCCACGACTCCAACATCGTGAACCAGATGCGCCGCCGGGTCGTCGAGATCGAGAGCGGCCGCATCGTGCGCGACCAGGCCCGTGGCGTCTACGGCTGAGCCGTCCGCGCTGACGATCCGTAGATCCTGACGACGAACACCTCACGCCGGAGAGCCGGAGGATTTTCCCGATGCGGATGAAATACGTCCTGACCGAGGTACTGGTCGGGCTGTGGCGCAACGTCACGATGTCCATCGCGATGATCATCACGATGGCGGTATCGCTGTTCATGCTGGGTGGTAGCGGCCTTCTCTATCAGAAGGTCGGGGACATGAAGGACCTCTACTACGAGAACGTCGAGGTCTCGATCTTCCTCAAGACGGACGTCACCGCACAGCAGCGCACCGAGCTGGACACGAAGCTCAACAGCGACGCGCTGATCAAGCAGGTCACGTACGTCGACAAGCAGCAGGCGTACGAGCGCTTCAAGAAGATGTACGCGGACGCTCCCGACCTGGTGAACGCCGTCAAGCCGGACCAGCTGCCCGAGTCCTACCGGCTCAAGCTGAACAACCCGGAGCAGTACAAGAACATCTATGACCAGTACAAGGACTCCGAGGGGGTCGAAGAGATCGTCGACCAGAGCAAGCTGCTCGACAAGGTCTTCGGCGTCCTCACCGGGATCCAGAACTTCGCGCTGGCCATCGCGCTGGTGATGGCGGTCGCCGCGTTGCTGCTGGTCGCGAACACCATCCAGGTGGCCGCGTACAGCAAGCGCCGCGAGGTGGCGGTCATGAAGCTGGTCGGTGCCTCCAACTGGTTCATCCAGGCCCCGTTCGTGCTGGAGGCCGTGTTCGCCGGCCTGTTCGGCTCGATCCTCAGTCTGGTCGCGCTGGTCGCCTTGAAGGTGGTGGCGGCCCGCGGGTCGCTGGCGGCCCTGGAGGGCCTGATCACGCCGATCTCCTGGTCCGACATCTTCCTGACGTTCCCGCTCATGGCCGGCGTCGGTGGTCTGATCAGCGCTGTCACCGCCTGGGTCACGCTCCGCTTCTACCTGCGGGTCTAGTTACCGCGACGGCTCTCCCAGGGGCCCTCCCGCGTCGGAATAAACCACGCGGGAGGGCCCTTGTCATTCGGGTAGCATGCGTGGCCGGTGGTCGCGGACCGATCGGAAGGGAGGTGGCGCCGATGCCACGGGAGAAGGGGCGCAAGGTGGTCGCCTCCAACAAGAAGGCCCGCCACGACTACGCCATCCTCGACACGTACGAGGCGGGCATGGCGCTGACCGGCACCGAGGTCAAGTCGTTGCGGGCCGGGCGGGCGTCGCTGGTCGACGCGTTCGCCCAGGAGCGCGACGGCGAGCTCTACCTGCACGGCATGCACATCCCGGAGTACACGCAGGGCACCTGGACCAACCACGAGCCCCGGCGGACCAGGAAGCTGCTGCTCAAGCGGCTGGAGATTGACCGGCTGGTCGGCAAGACCCGGGAGAGCGGTCTCACCCTGGTGCCGTTGCAGGTCTACTTCCACGACGGCTGGGCGAAGGTGGAAATCGGCCTGGCTCGGGGTAAGAAGTCGTACGACAAGCGCCAGGACCTTGCCAAGCGGGACGCCGACCGGGAGATCGCCCGCGCGGCGGGCCGGCGCGGCAAGGGAATGGACGACTGATTTGTCGTCTTTGTCCGGGCTGGTGATCAGGGCCGGGGCGCGGGATGAATCCGGTTGCGGCAGGCGTTATTCTTGACGGAGCCGCCAACAGGGCGGCCGACCGAGGGGGTGACTGGTTTCGACTTCGTACGTTGCGGCAGGGGAAGCGAGCCGAGGAAGCCGACGTCGTCTCGAGAATCGTTCGTCGGAAACCAATAAGCGCCAAGAACAATCGCGCTGACTTCGCTCTCGCCGCCTGAGGCGAGTAGTGAGTCTGTCGGCCTGGGAACGCCTTCGTCCCAGTTAGCCGGCATCAGCTAGGAGGCTGGCCAACCGGACCCGGTCGCGGGGTCCGTGCGGCGAGATCAATCAGCGACTGGGCCCGTCACACCAACTCGCTCGCGTGAGCGGTGGGGCCGAGTAGAGGCATAGCGAGCTGCGCTCGGAGAAGCCCTGACAAACCGGCGAAGGACCCGGGTTCGATTCCCGGCACCTCCACCGATCGAGGCCCTGAGAGTGTTCCGACACTTTCAGGGCCTCTTTCCATACGCTGACCAAACCCCGGCCTACGCTGCGCCTGTGACGAACGAGAGGATCGCACTGTCCGTGGGCGCCGGGCCGCGCCAGCGCGCCTTCGCCGTGGTCGGGGGCGTCGTGTTCACCGGGTTCGGTGCGGTCTTCGTGCTCCTGCCGATGATCGCCGACCGCCTACTGGCCCGGCTGACCGGCTACGGCGACCCGTTCCCGTCGTACGAGGAGGCGCGGGACCTGCCGCCCGGCATGCTGCCGCCGGCTCTGCACGACACGGCCGTGCCGGAGTCGTTCCGGCTCGTCGGGTTGTGTGGCCTTCCGTTCGTGCTGCTCGGGCTCTATCTGCTGCTGCGGGTGCTGCGCACCGCCGCCTGGCTGGAGGGGACTCGGGCCTCCGTGCGCGGCGCGTTCGGTGTCCGCACCGTCGACCTGGCCACCGCCGACATCCACGGCGGCACGGTCGTCTACCGGGCCGGCGGGGACGCGGTGGTGCGGGTGCCGACGGTCATCGCCCGCGACCGGGACACCGGCCGCCGGGCGACCATCCCGTTGCAGGGCATGGGGCTGGCCACGCTGCCGCCGTACGAGTTGCGGGCGCTCGCCGACGCGATGACCGCGGGCCGGCCGAACAACGGCCGGGACGCCGACGCGCACCTCCTCGCCGGCCGGTTGCGCGAGATGGCCGACGATCCGCTGGGCCGATAGGGGCGCCTGCGCCGATTGGTGCAGATGGGGCGAATGAGCTGCCCGCCGGGCCTGGACAGCCCGGGCCGTACGGGTTCACCATCGCGGTGAGCGCAGCAGTGCGGGAGGTGCCCATGGCCACCGGTCCGGTCCAGCAGCCGTCCACCGTTGCCGCGACGGCCCGCCCGCCCGCCGCGCGCCAGCCCCGGCCCAACTTCCTCGGCGACGTGCACGCCCTCGCCCGGGTGCTCGCCGCGTCGACCGGGGAGCCGAGCTGGCGGGAGCGGCTGATGCGCCACCTCGGCCCGGTCCGGCAGGGTTTCGCCGAACACGTCCGGGTCACCGAGGGCCCCACCGGCCTCTACGCCGCGCTGCTGCACGAGGCGCCCCGGCTGGATCGCGGGGTGCGGCTGCTGCACCGCGAGCACGCCGGCATCGCTGCGGCGATCGCCGCTCTGCAGCGGGCGGCTGCCCTGCCCGGCGTCTCGGCCGAGGAACTGCGGGAGGGGGTCGGACGCCTGCTGAGCGCCCTCGACCGGCACCGGCAGCGCGGTGCCGACCTGCTGTGGGAGGCGTACCAGGCCGACCTGGGCGGGGAGAACTGACCCGGCCCAGCCCCCTCACAGGATCCGGGGCAGCTCGGTGCTGATCGGCGCCGGCAGCACGGTCGGCCGGTCGGCGGCCAGCGCGGCGGCGAGCGCCTCCCCGAGCCGGTCCAGCGGGTCCACCACGGCCGACGCGCAGCCGTAGCCGTGCGCGATCGCGGCGATGTCCAGGCCGGGCAGGTCCAGCGCGGGCACCCCCGGCGTGTGCTTCAGCTCGGCGAACGCTTTGAGGATCGCGTACTGCTGGTTGGCCGGGACCACGACGGCGAGCGGCAGGCGCAGCTGCGCGCCGGTCCACAGCGCCTGCACCGAGTAGTGGAACGAGCCGTCGCCGATCACCGCCACCACCGGCCGGCCGCGCCCGGTGTCCCGCTCGGCCAGGGCGATCCCGACCGCCGCCGGCAGGCCGAAGCCGAGGCCGCCGCTGGCCATTGTGAAGTACGAGCGGGGTCGGCTGATCCGCAGCCGGCGGCGCAGCGCGGCCAGGTTGGATGGTGACTCCTGCACCAGCACCCCGTCGGCCGGCCAGTGCCGGGCCAGCTCGGCGAAGAGCGCGTCGGCGCTCGGCGGGCTGGTGGCCTCGGGCGTTTCCGGCTGCGCGCGGTTGGGTGGTGCCGGCCGGGCCGTGGGCGACAGCAGCTCCACCAGGCTCGCGAGGGTCAGCCCGGCATCGCCGAGCAGGCTTTCCCCGACCGGGGCGCGGGCCGCCTCCTCCGGGTCGTCGGTGACGTGCAGCAGCCGCGCCTCGGCCGGCAAATAGTCGCCGGGGACGTGCGGGTAGTAGCGGAATACCGGGGCACCGACCACCAGCACGGTGTCGTGTCCGCGCAGCGATTCGGCGAGCGGGTCGATCGCGTACGGCAGGACGCCCCGGAACTGCGGGTGGTCCTCGGGGAAGACGGCCCGTTCCGGCGCCGGCGCGGCCCAGACCGGGGCGGCCAGCCGCTCGGCCAGTGCCACGGCCGCCGCCCAGGCGTCGGCCCGGTCCACCGCCGCGCCGAGCACCAGCACCGGGGCGCGGCTGGCCGCGAGGGTGGCGGCGAAGCCGCGCAACCGGTCCGGGTCGGGGGCGAACCGGGTGGCCACTGTGCGTACCTGCGGGGGCGGGTCGGTGGGCTCGCCCCAGTCGTCCATGGGTAGGGAGAGAAAGACCGGCCCGGCCGGGGGTTGGACCGCCGTGGCGTACGCCCGCATGAAAGCGGCCGGGATGTCCTGCGCGCGGGTCGGCTCGTGGGCCCACTTGACGTACGGCTGCGTCAGCTCGGCCGCCCGGCGGCTGGCCAGTCGAGGCTCGAGCAGCAGCATCTGCCGGGACTGCTGGCCGGCGGTGACGATCAGCGGGGTCTTGTTGTGCCAGGCGGTGACCAGGTTGCCCATGCCGTTGCCGGTGCCCGGCGCGGTGTGCAGGTTGACGTGCGCGGGGCGGCCGGTGGCCTGGGCGTACCCGTCGGCCATGCTCATCGCCGACGCCTCCTGCAGCGCGTGCACGTAGCGGAAGTCGGCCGGGAAGTCTCGCAGGAAGGGTTCCTCGGTGGAGCCGGGGTTGCCGAAGACGGTGGTCAGGCCCAGGTCGCGGAGCAGGTCGTACGTCGTGTCGCGGACCGTCGCCATCAGCCGAATCTATCGGGCATCAGCCGACTTTTCGGGCGCTTCCCGGGCTTCCCGGGCTTCGTGGACCTGGCGGCGGGTGGTCAGGGCAGCTGGAAGGGCAGCTTGATCCCGTCGAGCGCGTGCCCACACGGGCAGGCCCGCTCGGCGGGCAGCGCGGCGACCGCGTCCAGCAGCACCCCGCGTAGCCGGTCGGTGTTCTCCGCGAAGACCCGGAAGACCTCTTCCTGAGTGACCGACTCGCCGGCCTCGACCCCCGCGTCCAGGTCGGTGACCAGCGCGATCGAGGTGTAGCAGAGAGCCAGCTCGCGGGCGAGCACCGCCTCCGGGTGGCCGGTCATGTTGACCACCGTGCCGCCGATCGAGGCGAACCAGCGCGACTCGGCCCGGGTGGAGAAGCGGGGCCCCTCGGCCACCACCACCGTCCCGCCGTCCACCGCCGGCACGGCACGCCCGGCCGCCGCGTCGAGCAGGGTCCGCCGCCCGATCGGGCAGTACGGGTCGGCGAACGGGACGTGCACCGCGCCCTGGTCGTAGTAGGTCTGAGTGCGCCCGCTGGTGCGGTCGATGAGCTGGTCCGGCACCACGAACGTGCCCGGGCCCAGCTCCGGCCGCAGCCCGCCCACCGCGCAGGGGGCGAACACCTGGCGTACGCCGAGCGACCGCAGCGCCCACAGGTTCGCCCGGTACGGGATCAGGTGCGGCGGGTAGCGGTGGTCGCGTCCGTGCCGGGGCAGGAACGCCACCCGCCGGCCGCCCACCTCGGCGATGGTGACCGCGTCCGACGGCGGCCCGTACGGCGTGTCCAACACATGCTCGGTGGCGCCGTCGAGCAGGGCGTACAGGCCCGACCCGCCGATCACCGCCAGTTCGGCCGTGGGGCCCATCCCGGTCCTCCTTCGATCCTGTTGCGATCACCTGCCATTTAGACCTTAGTCAGTGGGCCGGCCGCAAGCTATCGTGCGTGGCATGGCGTTGACAGCGTGGCTGGTCGACGGCGTCGGATCGGCAACACCGGCGTGCGGCTGACGGGTGTCGGACATGCAGGGTGACGGACAGACGGTCGGTGGCCGAGCCATGGAGTCGATGACCGGGCGGCTGCTGGTGGCGACTCCGGCGTTGAAGGATCCGAACTTCGACCGTACGGTCGTGCTGCTGGTCGCCCACGAGCCCGGCGGCGCGCTCGGCGTGGTGCTGAACCGGCCCACCGAGGTGCCGGTATCCGACGTTCTGGGTGACTGGAGCGATCTGGCCCGTGACCCGGCGGTGCTCTTCGAGGGCGGCCCCGTGCAACCCGACTCGGCCATCTGCCTGGCCCGGATGCGCCATCCCATCAAGCCGGTGAAGGGCTTCCACCGGGTCACCGGTGCGGTGGGCACCATCGACCTTTCGGTCGACCCTGAGCGGCTGCGGGACGCGATCGGTGGGATCCGGGTCTTCGCCGGCTACTCCGGTTGGGGCACCGGTCAGGTGGAGCGCGAAATCGAGGAGGGGTCCTGGTTCGTCCTGGATGCCCTCCCAGGGGACGCCTTCGTCGAACGGCCGGATGATCTCTGGCCGATGGTGCTGCGCCGGCAGGGCGGCATGCTGGCGGCGGTCGCCCACTTCCCGCCGGACGTGGCGTTGAACTGATCGTGTGCAGGGGACCCCGCGATATGACCATGGCGGCTGGCGTGTGTATAGTTCTCTCCGTGCCCGGGCGACCGGGGACGACCGCAAGGGGCCGTGGCGCAGCTGGTAGCGCACCACACTGGCAGTGTGGGGGTCAGGGGTTCGAGTCCCCTCGGCTCCACCCAAGCGAAAAGCCCTGGTGAGGGATCAACCTCACCGGGGCTTTTGCCATTCCACGAAGCGCAGACATGCCTCTGAGGCGATCAGTTGAGGTCCTCGCCGCGACACGCCGGTGTTCGCCCTGGACAATTCGTCGAGCGCGGGGACGGCGGCTCAATCAGCCGACCGGCTGGCGGGCCTTCGCCCGGGATCGGCGTACCACGAGGGCGACTGCGGCGAGCGCCAGGATGGCCAGGCTGCCGACGAGCAGGGCCGCGAGCGGCAGGCCCTTGCTGAGGTCGGCGGGCAGGCCCCAGGCCCCGTTCTCCTGTGGGAAGGTGAGGCGGCCGCTGACCTCGCGTTTGACCCGTCCGCTCTCGAGCTGGAGCCGCACCTGCCACGGACCGTTGGGGAGTTGGTGGTCGAGGACCACCATGACGGCGGCCGTGCCGCCCGGTGTGACGGTGGTGGCGACCTGGGCGGGGACCGGACCGGCGCTCAGGCCGCCCGGCCCGTCCGAGAGCCATGCCTTGCCGGTCAGGTCGAGGGCGCGTTCCCCCGTGTTCCGCACTGTCGCCTTGATGACCGGAAGGCCCTGGTCGGTGCGACCGGGCCGTAACTCGTCGATCTGGAAGTCCGACGGCGGGTCCCCGCCCGGCCCGATGTCGAGGTAGAGGCGGATTCCCACCTGGTGGACCTGCTGTACGGTTCCTCCGCTGCCGGCGCTGGAGACCGAGGCCCAGATTCCGCCGTAGCGCTCCCCTCGGGGCGCGGACGCCGGGATGTCGATGGTGGCCCGTACCGTCGTCTTGCTGTGCGGCCGGGCGTCGAACGAGGGCCGGTCGACCGTGACCCAGGTGGGCAGTTCGTTGGCGTCGCGATCTTCGGCGGGGACGAACTCGTTGTTCTTGACCTCGGCGGCGCCGACGAAGACCGTGATCCGTCGGGTCGTGGACGTGCTGTTGCTCACCTCGAAGCGCCGGACGATCCGGGTGCCCGGGTTGATGTGGTCGACGATGTAGACCATGGCGCGCGGATCGTCGCGTCGGTTCTCGGACACCTCCAGCAGCTGGACGCCGAGCTTGCCGTCCGGCGAGCGTGGGGGCTCGCTCGTGGCACCGGTCCGCGGACCGCCGCCGCCGGCGTATCCAGTGGTGGGTACGCCGACGACGGCGGTGCAGAGGAGAACGGTGAGCACCCCGTGGGTTAGCGAGCGCAGCCGTGTCACGGGCGGCTCAGGTGAGGGTGTGGGTGATCGTGCCGGTGAATGTTCCGGCCACCGCATCGGCGGGGATGCTCACCGTGATCAGCGGGTTCCAGGTCGCCGAGTTGTTACCGGTGCCGTCCGTACCGTGGCTGTAGGCGATCGGGCCGGTGTCAACGGTCTGCCCGGTGGGCGGCGGAGGCGCGGCGCAGCCGGTCTGGCCGGGGGTGAAGGTGCCGCTGCCGGTGGTGGCTGTGGCGGTGCCCGAACAGTAGTAGACGCTGCTGGTCGGGATCGTCGGGCCGCCCGCAGGGTTGGTGAATGTCGTTCCGGTGACGGTGACGGTCCAGGACGGTGTCGCTGATTCGCGGTTGTCGCTGACCGTGACCGAGCCGAGTTGCCCGTACGCGTAGCCGCCCGGCGTGCCGTTGTTGGCGAGCGCGACCGGCGAGTCCGGAACGGTGATCTGGAACGTTCCCGGCGTGAGGGTGAACGTGACTGTGGTCGAGCAGGCGGTGCCGGAGTCGCAGGTGACCGCAGAGGCGGGGGTGGCGACAAGCGCGCCCCCGACCATGGCAGCGGCGCCCACCAGGGCGTATATCCGGGCTTTCTTCATGAGGCTCCCTTTCGTGCCGGTTGGAGGTGTTGCAAGCAGGCTATGACGATATGTCCTGTTTCGTGCTTGTCTTCCGGATTTAGCTCACGCTGTGGATCACCTGGCCGGTGTACACGCCGGAGAGCGCGGTAGCCGGAGTGTTGATGATCAAGGTGGGGTTCCAGGAGGCCTAAATGACGGGATTCCACGCAATTGGCAATGCTTCCCAAGGCACCCGGACCCGGTGTCTGCTCCGAAGCGGAACAGGTGGTGACGGTCGGCGCGCCCTGTCATGGGTTACGGATGAGAGAGTTGGATCGTGCGGGTGGGCATCCTGGGGCCGTTGGAGGTCCGCGACGGCGACCAGATTGTCGAGGTGACCGGTGCGCGCCTGCGCGCGTTGCTGATCCGGCTCGCGCTCGACCCGGGCCGCCCGGTGGGCGTGAGCACCCTGGCCGAGGCGCTCTGGGGCGACACGCCGCCGGCAGACACGGCGAACGCCGTGCAGTCGCTCGTGTCCCGGCTGCGCCGGGCCGTACCCGGGCTCGGTGTGCTGTCCGGCCCGACCGGCTATCGGCTCGACCTCGGCCCCGACGACGTCGACGCCAAAAGGTTCGAGCGGCTCACCCGCGTGGGTCGGGAGGCGTTGCGCGCGGAAGACGCCGGCCAGGCCCTCGCTGCCCTGCGCGACGCGTTGGCGCTCTGGCGCGGCCCGGCGCTGGTCGACGTCGCCGACGCCGCGTACGCGATCGCCGCCGCAGGCCGGCTGGAGGAGCTGCGCCTCACCGCGCAGGAGGACCGCATCGAGGCGGAGCTGCGGATCGGCCACCCCGCGCTGCTCGTCGCCGAGCTCGACGAGCTGACCGCCGCCCACCCGCTGCGGGAACCGCTCGCCGTGCTGCACATGCGCGCGCTGGCCGCCGCCGGCCGGCCCGCCGAGGCGCTCACGGCGTACGAGCGGATCCGCCAGCGGCTCGCCGACGCGCTGGGGGTCGATCCCTCGCCCGAGCTGCGCGCCGCCCACCTCGCCCTGCTCCGTGGCGAGGCCGCGCCGCCGCCGGCCAAGGTTGCCGCGCCACGCGGCAACCTGCGCGCCGCGCTCACCACCTTCGTCGGCCGGGACGAGGATCTGCGTCAGCTCACCAAGCAGCTCGCCGAGCACCGGCTCGTCACGCTCGTCGGGCCGGGCGGCGCCGGCAAGACCCGGTTGGCGGGCGCCGCCGCCGGCATGCTGTCCGACGGCATCGCCGGTGGCGCCTGGCTCGTCGAGCTGGCGTCGATCACCGACCCGGCGGACGTGCCGCGCGCCGTCCTCGACGCGCTCGGCCGCCGCGACCGGGCGCTCGAAACCGCCCGCCCCGCCCCGCGCGACACCATGGGCCGCCTGGTCGACGCGCTGCTCGCCAACGACACCCTGATCGTGCTCGACAACTGCGAGCACGTCATCGACGCCGCCGCCCAGCTCACCGACGAGCTGCTCGGCCGTTGCCCGGGGCTGCGCATCCTGGCCACCTCCCGCGAGCCGCTCGGCATCCTCGGCGAGGCGCTCGACCCGGTGCCGCCGCTGCGGCTTCCGCCGGCCGACGTGACACCGGTCGAGGCGCTGGCCTATCCGTCCGTCCAACTGCTGCGCGACCGGGCCGTGGCCGTGCGCCCCGGCTTCGCGGTGATCGACGGCAACGTCGGGGACGTCGTGGAGATCTGCCGTCGCCTCGACGGCCTGCCGCTCGCCATCGAGCTGGCCGCGGCCCGGCTCCGGACGCTCTCGCCCCGGCAGGTCGCCGCCGGCCTCGACGACCGGTTCCGGCTGCTGACCGGGGGCAGCCGGACGGCACTGCCGTGTCACCGGACGCTGCGCGCGGTCGTCGACTGGAGCTGGGGGCTGCTCACCGACGACGAGCGCCGGCTCATCGAGCGGCTCGCGGTGTTTCCCTCATCGATCACCGCCGACTCGGCGGCCGGCGTCGCCGGCGGTGATGCCGCGTCGTTGCTGGACGCGCTGGTCGACAAGTCGCTGCTGCAGATCGTCGGCGACGGCCGGTTCCGGATGCTGGAGACCATCCGCGAGTACGGTCTGGAACGACTCGCCGAGGTGGGCGGCGTCGCCGCTGCCCGCGCCGCGCACACCGCGTACTTCCTGCACCTGGTGCAGACCGCCGACCCGCACCTGCGCACCGCCGGCCAGTTGCCCTGGCTGCGGCTGCTGGAGGCGGAGCGGGACAACATCGTGGGGGCGCTGCACTTCGCCTGTGACGCCGGTGACGCCGACACCGCGCTGCGCATAGGCGCGGCGCTCGCGCTGCCGTTGGCGATCTGGGGCGACGGCGGCATCGGCGGCGACGTGCTCGCCCGCGCGCTCACGTTGCCCGGGCCCGCCCTGGTGGCCGAGCGCGCCATCGTGGTCGTCATCCGCATGATCACGGAGATGTTCAGCGGCAGCCGCATGCCGGAGGAGCCGGAGGTCGCGGAGCTGACCGCGGCCATCCGCGCGGCGCACGGGTCGACCAACCCGTACGTGGCACTCCTCGAACCGGCCCTGGCGATCTTCACCGACGACACGAGCGCCGGCATCGCCGCGGTCGACCGGGCGCGGGGCCACGCCGACCCGTGGGTCGACGGCACGCTGCTCGCGTTGCGCGGCCAGATCAAGGAGAACGACGGCGACGCCGAGGGCATGTTGCGCGACCTGACCCAGGCCACGAAGGAGCTGCGCGCGGTCGGTGAGCGGTGGAGCCTGTCGGGAGCCCTGACGAGTTACGCCGACGCGCTCACCAAGCGCGGCGACTTCGCGGCGGCGACGGCCGCGCTCGAGGAATCGGTGCGACTCTCGCGCGAGCTCAACCCCGCAGACGAGCCGGGGAACCAGGTGATCTGGCTGGCGGCGATGCGTGCCCGGTCCGGTGATGTGGCGGGGGCCAAGGAGAGCCTGCGCCGGTTCGTCGCCGACCGGGCGACCGACCGGGCCGGCCACGACGTCGCGTTCGGGCTGACGATGCTCGGCGACATAGCCCGGACCGAGGGCTCGCTCGATGAAGCGCGGGAGTGCTTCGCCGAGGCGATGCGACGCGTGGAGGCCGTGCCGATGGGTGCACCGCAGTTCCGCGCGACTCTGCTGACGGCGATGGGGCACCTCGCGCTCGCCGACGGCGACGCGGCGACCGCGCGCCGGTGGGTGGCCGAGGCGGTTGACTGCGGCAAGGCCGCCCACGACATGCCGGTCGTCGCGATCGTCACGGTCGGGTGGGTCGCCATCGCCGCCGCCGAGAGCCGGTACGAGCTGGCCGCGGAGCTGCTCGGCACGTCCGACTCGCTGCGCGGCCGACCCGACCGGTCCAACCTCGACGCGCAGCGGCTCGCCGAGCAGCTGCGCGCGGAGCTGGGCGACGAGGCGTACGCCGCCGCGTACGCCCGGGGGCACGGCCTGAGCCGGGCCGATGCCCTCGCCTTCGTGGGCACCGACCCGGTTCGTTGAGCGGGTGGCTCAGGCGCGGCGGCGGTACGCCCGCACCGCGAGCGGCGCGAACACCGCGATGATCCCCACGGTCCAGAGCAGCGAGTGGGCCACCGGTTTGGCGACCGGGCCGCCGATGATCAGGCCGCGGGCCGCTTCCATCACGTCGGTCACTGGATTGATCTTGACCCACGCCTGCAGCCAGCCGGGCAGCGTGTCCGTCGGGACCATCATGTTGGTGCCGAACGTGAGCGGGAACAACATCAGGAACGACGTGCCCTGCACGGCGCCCGGGCTGCGCATCAGTACGCCCAGCAGCACGCCGATCCAGCTGATGGCGAATGCGAACGCGATCGCCAGCAGGCAGGCCGCGATGGTCGACAGCGGGTTGGTGCCGATCCGGAAGCCGATGGCGTAGCCGAACGCGAACAGCACCACGATCGAGACCACGAACCGGATGAGGTCGCCCACCACCGAGCCGACCAGCGGCGCGGATCGGGCGATCGGCAGGCTACGGAACCGGTCGAAGACGCCCTTCTCGACGTCGGTGTTGAGGCTGACGCCGGTCGCGATCGACGCGAACATCAGGGTCTGCACCATGATCGCCGGCAGCAGGTACTGCAGGTACGCGTGCTGCGAGCCGGAGATCGCGCCGCCGAGCAGATAGACGAAGATCACCACGAACATGACCGGTTGCAGGGTGACGTCGATCAGTTGCTCCGGCGTCCGGATGGTCTTGATCAGGCTGCGGACGGCCAGCGCGAGGCTGTGCCGGACCAGCCCGAAGGGGCGCTTCTGACCGGCGCCGGCCCTCGGGGTGCGGGTCTGCTGCGGCGGCCCGGCCGGTCGGGTCGTCGTGGTCATGCCGCCACCTCCTGACGGTTCTCGGCACCGTGGCCGGTCAACGTGAAGAACACCTCGTCGAGGCTGGGCAGTCGCAGCGCCAGCTCCACCACTCCGATGCCGGCCTCGTCGAGCCGGCGGACCACCGTGGTGAACGTCGCGTCGCTCTCCACCGGCACGGTGAGCAGGCCCGGCTGGGGCAGCTCAGGCTCGTTTCCGGTCGAGGTGCGCAGGATGTCGGCGGCGTCGCCGACCCGGGCGGGGTCGGTCGGCCGGACGACGATCGTCTGGCTGCCGGCGATCCGCTTCAGCTCGGCCGGCGTGCCGTGCGCGATCACCCGGCCGTGGTCGATCACCGAGATCTCGTCGGCCAGCGCGTCGGCCTCTTCCAGGTACTGCGTGGTGAGCAGCACGGTCGCGCCGTCGTCGACCAGCGAGCGGACGACGCCCCACATGTCCTCGCGCTTGGCCGGGTCGAGACCGGTCGTCGGCTCGTCCAGGTAGATCACCTCTGGCCGGCCGACCAGGCTCGCCGCCAGGTCCAGGCGGCGGCGCATGCCCCCGGAGTACGTCTTGGCCGGCCGCCCGGCCGCCTCGGTCAGGTCGAACCAGGCGAGCAGCTCGGCCGCGCGCGCCTTGGCCTCCCGCCGGGTGAGGTCGAGCAGCTGGCCGATCAGCACCAGGTTCTGCGTGCCGGTCAGGTCCTCGTCGACCGAGGCGTACTGCCCGGTCAGCCCGATCAGCCGGCGGACCTGTGCGGCGTCGCGGACCACGTCGTACCCCCCGACCGAGGCGCGTCCCTCGTCGGCGCGCAGCAGCGTGGCGAGGATCCGAACTGCGGTGGTCTTGCCGGCGCCGTTGGGCCCCAGCACACCCAGCACCGTCCCCCGTTTGGCGGCGAGGTCGATCCCGGCCAGCGCGGTCGTCCTGCCGAACCGCTTGACCAGGCCCTCCGCCTCGAATGCGTAGCTCATGGCACTCATGATGGACGGGGCCGCTGTCAGCGCACGCACACGGCGCTGACAGCGGTACGCATACCGCGGGGTCGTGGATCCGGCACGATCACCCCTGCGGGGGTGAGACGAAGTCCTTCGAGCGGATCAGGAGGAAGGACAGGATCCCGGCGGCCAGGGTGACGATCGCCGAGATCAACAGGATCTCGTCCAGGGCGCTGGCGAAAGCGCCGCGCGCGACCTCGACGAGCGGGCCGCGCTGCTGTGGCGGGGTGGTCGCGAACAACCGGCTCACGTTGCCGCTGCGCAGTGCTGTCGAGATTTCGGCGCTGTGCGTGGCGAACGGGGTGCCGGCCGTTTGGGACTGCACTTCGGAGGTCAGCCGGTTGGCGAACAGGGTGCCCAACAGTGCGACACCGGTAGCCAGGCCGACCTGCCGGAACGTCAGGTTGATACCCGCGGCCATCCCCGACCGCCGTGGCTCCACGACCCCGACCGCGGTGGAGGCCAGCGGTGGGTTGACGAACCCGATGCCCACGCCGGCCACGATCAGCCCCGGGATCAGGTGAGTCCACGAGGAGGCCGCGGTCAGGCCGCGCATGAGCCACAACCCGACGCCGACCAGGACGAGCCCCGGACCGATGAGGGCGCGGATCGGCACCTTCGTGCTCAGCCGTCCCGCCACTGCGCTGGCGACCAGGACACCGCCGGAGAGGGTGAGCAGCCGGACGCCGGTCTGCAGTGCGCTGTATTCGAGCACGTTCTGCAGGTAGAGGACCACGTAGAGCAGCATGGCGAAGATGCTGAAGGAAAGGCCGAACGCGGCGAGGTCGCCGCCGACGAAGGTGGGCACCCGGAACAGCCGTAGGTCGAACATCGGGTGCCGACTTCGGACCTCGACCAGCAGGAAGGCGATGAGCAGCACTGCGGCGGCGGCGAAGCAGGCGATCACCGGGGTGGCCGTGAAGCTGCTTCGCCCGGATTCGATGAGCGCGTAGATCAAACAGGCCAGCGCCCCGGAGAACAACACGAAGCCCGGCCAGTCCGGTCGGGTGGCCTGCTCGTCGCGCGACTCGACGACCCGCGCCATGGTCAGGGCCAGCGCGATGGCTCCGATGGGCACGTTGACGAAGAAGATCCACCGCCAGGACAGGCCCGAGACCAGGACGCCGCCGACGATGGGTCCGACGGCTGCGGCGAGCCCGGCCAGGGCACCCCAGACGCCGAAGGCCAAGCCGCGTTCCGCGCCGCGGAACGCGTTGGCCAGCAGAGCCAGTGAGACGGAGAACATGATCGCCCCACCGATGCCCTGGAGCCCGCGGGACAGTTCGAGCATGAGCGGGGACTGGGCGACGCCGCACAGCGCCGATGCGGCGGTGAAGACGACCAGGCCGATCAGGTAGAGACGGCGCCGGCCGTACAGGTCGGCCAGCGACCCGGCGGTCAGCAGGAGAGCCGCCAGGGTCAGCGCGTAGGCGTCGACGACCCACTGCACGTCGGAGAAGGACGCCCGCAGCGCCGCCTGGATGTCGGGCAGCGCCACGTTCACGATCGTCAGGTCGATCAGGAGCATGAACGTGCCCAGCGAGACCGCCGCGAGAGTCCACCATTTCGGGTCGGCTCCCGGATGTGGCGACCCATGCGCCCCTGCGCCCGCGGCGCCGGTCCGGCTCGGCTCGCTCATAGCCGGGAGAGTACCGAGACGTGTGCTCCTATATGCATTTGGATGAGTAAGTGACCTCTTCGGGTGGTAGATCCAGATAACCCCCCGGCCGGCGCGAGTCCGCATGCAGCACGCCCGGGTGAGGGGCGAAGTCCCTCACCCGGGCGCTTGCCCGGTACTGCTCGCCGGCCCGATCCGCGCCGTCAACTCCTCGGCGCCTACGGGTTGTTGAGGCGTCAGCAGCCGCAGGTGTAGTACAGGATGTCCCAGTGGTTGCCCTCGTCGGTGTAGAGGTTGCCCGACGGGGCCTTGTACTGGTAGCCCCAGCCGGAGATGTAGCCCATGTACGTGTACTTGCTGGTGATCCAGTTGGCGACGCAGGTCGTCTTGGAGATGTCGACCTTGTAGCCGTTCCAGTGGCTGTACGTGCCGCTGGCGTGGCCGGTCTCGGTGCCGCCGGTGATGGTGATGGCGCAGCCGCTGGCCCGCTTGAAGGTGATGATGCCGTCGATCGTGGCCTGACGGATGCCTTCGAACGAGGTGCAGTTCGACCTGTTGCGGTCGCTGCAGCCGCCACTGGAGGTCCAGCTGATGCCGGCGGCGCTCAGCTGGGAGGTGGCGCTGGCGTGGCTGACCGCGAAGGCGGGGGTGCTGAAGCCGAAGACGGTGCCGATCGCCGCGACGCCGGCGAGGAGCAGGGTGAGCATGCGGCGGCGCACTACACGACGGGTCGTTGACATGGCATCTCCTGATTCGCAGCAGGGACAGAAATTTGCGAAACGGAGGGCCGGCCCGTTAAATTTCTACCACGTATCGACTTTGTTGAATAGGGCTGTTTGGATACCTCCTCGGCGTGGCCCAGCTCTCGGACGTCAGCGGGTACGGCGAGTCTTGGGCAGGTCGAACTGGTCGGCCTTGCGGCAGTCCTTCGGCCCGCCGATCGCGCTCGGGCCGAGCCGGTGGAGTTCCTGTCGGGCCCGGTACCGGCCCAGGTTCCAGGCGTACCAGGGGTCGGATCCCTTGAGGTCGTCGGCGATCCAGCTCAGGGTGCAGCGGCGTACCGGATCGGGCAGCGTCGCCAGGGCCGGAGTGGCGTCGGCCGAGAGAGCCCGCAGGTACCAGGCGTCGATCTTGCCGGCCTGCTCGTATCGGAGGATGTTGCGCCGCGCGGCGTAGTCCTCCGGATTGAGCACCGCCAGGCCGAGCAGCATCGCCACGGCCAGCGCCACGGTGGCGCCGGGAACCCACCGGCCCCGCCATCGGATGCCCGCCACCAGGATCAGCAGGAAGACCGCCCCGAGCAGCAGCTCGAACGCCATCACGAAGATCCGCTCGCCGGTGAAGCTGTAGACCTTCTGGTACGTCCACATCCGGGACAGCGCCGACACCACGATCACCACGCTGAGCGCGCTGAGCAGGCCGAGCAGGACCCGCAGCACGAGGCGCTCGACCGGCTTCTCCCGACTGGCCCAGCGGCTCACCCCGCCCAGGACGGCCAGGGTGAGCAGGGTGACGAAGAGCAGCTCCCAGAAACCGCTGCGGGCGTATTCGGAATACTTGAGCCCGGCGACCTGGACGTGCCGCTCGCCGCCGAAGAGCACGGTGAACTGCACCACGACGAAGCCGGCGAAGAGCAGCGTCAGCGCCCCGATGGCGGGAGCCCACTCCAGCAGGCCGAGGCGGCGGGTGCTCGGCTTGTCGACGGTCGACAGGTCGGGCGGGGCGGCCAGGGTGTAGACCGCCGCGACGGCGATCAGCCCGCCGACGGCCGCCAGGAAGATCCCGCGGAAGACCGCGCCGCCGTCGGTCTCGGGGACCGTCGCGCCGATCAGCTCGGAGAACCTCGCGTCGGCCGAGGCGAGCAGGCTGCCGAAGACCACCAGCACCAGCACGGTGGCGGCCACCGAGCCGGCGACCCGGCGGACCATTCCGGCATCGGGGGAGGCGGTGATGTGCCGGCGTACCCAGGGCAGCCCGCGGAACGCCGCGAACGGCGTCGCGACCAGGCCGAACAGGATCGAGCGGACCAGCCGGCCGCCGACGATGGCCAGCGTCGCGCAGCCCAGTGCGCCGAGAACGCAGAACGTCACCAGCCACCACGCGTTGCGGAAGGCAAGGACGGCGAGCAGGGCCAGGGCCGCCGCGGCCCAGCCGCCGCGGATCAGGCGCTCGGTGCGGGGCAGGTCGGCGGTACGCCACCGCACCGCCAGCAGCACGCCGAGGGTCAGGGTGAGCCAGCCGAGGAACCAGCCGATGCCGACCCGGCTCAGCGGTACGAAGAACGCGGTGCCGAGTGCGCCGGCCAGCACCGCGAGCGGCGCGGCCCGGCCGGTGGCCTGCTTCGGGCCGGGCCAGCGCGCGCTGAGGAACGACGTGCGCGGCGTCGGCGGGCGGGGGCCCCAGCCGCCCCCGGGGTGCAGCACGGGCCGCGTCACGGCGTACGGCGGCGGATAGCCCGGGGGCGGAGGCACCGCCGGCGCGGCTGAGGCCTGCGAGGCGGCGGGCGGGCTGGTGCCGGCCGCCGTTGCGCCGGTCGTCGTGGCGGCTGGGCCCGCAGGCGGGGTCTCCGCTGTGCCCAAGTCGGTTGAGGACGCAGCAGGGACGGCTTCGGCCGAGGTGGTCTCGTTCGACGTCGGTGTGGTTCCGGTATCGGCCGCAGCCGGAACGCCCCCCGTGCTCTCGACGGCCGGCGGGGTCGCCTGGGCGGGAACGCCCGGCGCGGGCGCCGCGACCCGCGAGCCCTCCGGCTGCGCCGGCTGGCCCTCACCGGGCGGCACCAGGGGTACGAACACGGCGTAGCCGCGGGTGCCTGGCGGCACGGCCACCGGGATCGCCCAGGCCGGCTGGCCCTCCTGGCCGGGCCACACCATGCCGGGCGGCGCCCCGTCCACCATGGGCATGACGAGCAGGTACGGCGTGACGTCGGCGGGGCTGTCACCGCCGCTCGGTTCGGCCGGAGGGGAATCTGGCGCCGTTGGCGACTCGGACACGGCAGCTCCTTGATTCTCGGTGCCAACACTGTAGGGCCAATCCCCGATCCCCGCCGCCCCACCTTTTCCCGGCGGCCCGTGCGGAGCGAAGCTGCCCCGTCAGTCCCCGGAGTAGCCCCAGAAGCGCAGCTCGGCGGGGTCGCCCTCGGCGTCGTGCAGGACGACACAGCGGCCCATCCACCGCCCTCGTCCAGGATCGAGTCGGTTCCCGCAAGGCCACGCTCGGATCGGCCCGATAGGGGACCGGGTTCAGCCCAGGTGGCGGTCGATCTCGGCCAGCTCCTCGGCGGTGAAGTCGAGGTTGTCCAGCGCGGCCACGTTCCCCTCCAACTGCGCCACGCTGCTCGCCCCGATGATCAGGCTGGTCATCCGCGGGTCACGCAGCGCCCAGGCCAGCGCGAGCTGGGCCAGCGACTGGCCGCGCCGCTCGGCGATCGTGCCGAGCCCTCGGATGGTCGCCATCCGCTCGTCGTCGAGGTCGCTCTCGTTGAGGAAGACGCTGGTACGGACCCGGGAGTCCGCCGGGATCCCGTGCAGGTAGCGGTCGGTGAGCAGGCCCTGGGCGAGCGGGCTGTAGGCGATGCAGCCCGCACCGACCTTCTCCAACGTGTCCAGCAGCCCGTCGGCCTCGGTCCAGCGGTTCAACATCGAGTACGACGGCTGGTTGATCAGCAGGGGCGTACCGAGGTCGCGCAGGATCGCCGAGGCCCGGGCGGTCTGCTCCGAGTCGTAGTTGGAGACGCCGACGTAGAGCGCCTTTCCGGAGCGGACGATGGCATCCAGCGCGCCCATCGTCTCCTCCAGCGGGGTGTCCGGGTCGAAGCGGTGCGAGTAGAAGATGTCGACGTAGTCGAGCCCCATCCGGCGCAGCGACTGGTCCAGCGACGAGATCAGATATTTGCGGGAGCCCCACTCGCCGTACGGGCCGGGCCACATGAGGTAGCCGGCCTTGCTGGAGATGATCAGCTCGTCCCGGTACGGCTTCAGGTCGGTGGCGAGCAGCCGGCCGAAGTTCTCCTCCGCCGCGCCGGGCGGCGGGCCGTAGTTGTTGGCCAGGTCGAAGTGGGTGATCCCGAGGTCGAAGGCGCGCCGGACGATGTCCCGCTGCCGCTCGTGGGGGCGGTCCGGCCCGAAGTTGTGCCACAGCCCGAGCGAGATGGCGGGCAGGCGCAGGCCGCTCCGCCCGCTGCGCCGGTAGGTCATCGAGTCGTAACGCTGATCAGCGGCGAGGTAGGTCACGGTCCCAGACCCTAACCGGGCACCAAGGCCGTAGGCCACTGTGCCGGGACGGCGGAACAGGCATGCCGGCGCGTGGCTGCGGGTAGCTTCAGGCCATGCGCGTCGTGCAGCTCGCCACGCCCAAGCCGATCTCCAAGATCGGCCTCGGCACCTGGCAGTTCGGGTCGAAGGAATGGGGCTACGGCCCCGACTACGAACGCCGGGCGGCGGACATCGTCCGGCGGGCCATCGACCTCGGCGTCACCCTCTTCGACACCGCCGAGCTGTACGGCTTCGGCCGCAGCGAGCGTATCCTCGGCGCGGCGTTGGGCGACGACCGGGCCAAGGTCGTGGTGGCCAGCAAGATCTTCCCGGTGCTGCCGGTGGCCGCCGTGGTGCAGCAGCGCGCGGTCGCGTCCGCCGCCCGGCTCGGCGTCGGCTGCATCGACCTCTACCAGGTGCACCAGCCCAACCCGGTGGTCGCCGACACCACCACGATGCGGGGCATGCGTGCCCTGCAGGAGGTCGGGCTGGTCGGCGAGGTCGGGGTCAGCAACTACAGCCTGCGTCGCTGGCAGGTGGCCGAGGCGACGCTGGGCCGCCGGGTGCTGAGCAACCAGGTCCGCTACAGCATGATCGACCGTGGGCCCGAGCAGGACCTGATCCCGTACGCGGAGCAGAGCGGCCGGATCGTCATCGCGTACAGCCCGCTCGCGCAGGGCTTCCTCTCCGGCCGGTACGACGCCCGGCACCCGCCGAGCGGGGCGGTTCGCCGGGCCAACCCGTACTTCCTGCCGGAAAACCTGGAACGCGGCGCCGCACTGATCGCCACCCTGCGTGAGGTGGCCGAGGCGCATGGTGCCACCCCCAGTCAGATCGCCCTGGCGTACCTGCTGCGTCACCCGAACGTGGTGGCCATCCCCGGCGCGTCCGGGGTGGAGCAGATGGAGCGTAACGCCGCCGCCGCCGAAATCGACCTGGCCGACGACGAGTACGCGGCGCTGGCCACCGCCGCCCGGCAGTTCCGGCCCGTCACCGGGTTGGCCGCCGTACCCAAGCTGATCCGTGCCCGGACCCGGAGGTGACCCTGTCATGGACGACATCACCGCGCTGATCCTCGACGACCACGCCGCCTTCCGGCGGGGTTTCGCCCGGCTCGACGACGCCCGCGACCCGACCGAGCTGCTGGCCATCTGGGAGGCGCTCGCCCTGCACCTGGACATCCACGCCGAAGCGGAGGAGTCGATCCTCTATCCGCACCTGGTGCGGCACGGCGACGACGGCGAGGAGGAGACCGAGGACGCCATCGGCGACCACAACAAGATCCGCGACGCGATCGCCGAGTCCAAGCAGCACGAGGTCGGCTCGGACGCGTGGTGGGCGGCGGTGTGGCGGGCCCGCCGGGAGAACAGCGAGCACCTGGCCGAGGAGGAGGACGAGGCGCTGCCCGACTTCCGCCGGCACGCCGACGTGGCGCTGCGTGCGGAGCTGGGGGCGCGCTGGCTGCGGTTCTACGGCGAGCACAAGAACGGCCGTAACCTGCCCTTCCTCGACAAGGACCCGGAGAAGTACGTGCGGGAACACCGCTGAGGATCTCCCCGACGTGGGGGAGGTGCGGGGGGTGAGGCGGGCGGAAGAATAGCGGGGTGAGGGTCGGCGGGGTGCTGGGGCCGCTGGTGCGCGGGAGCACCTGGCGGCGTGCCGTGTTCCTGCTGCTCGGCGGGGTGCTCGCGCTGCCGTATGCGCTGCTCGCGGCGGCCTTCGTCCAGATGCTGGCCATCGACGACGTACCCCGGGCGGTGGTCTTCGGGCTGCTGTTGGTGGCCGTGGTGATCGCGGCGGTGCCGGTGTTTCTCTCCGGCAGCCGGGCTCTGGAGATCGCCGCCGCCCGGGCGCTGCTCGCGGTCGACCTGCCCGAGCCGGCGGCGGGTCACCGGATCGACCGGGAGACCCGGGTGCGCGCCGCGCTCTGGATCGCCCTGCACCTGCTCACCGGCGGTCTGGTGCTGTTCGCGGCGATCAGCGCCTTGCCGATGGCGCTGGTCTTCCTCGCCGGGCCGTTCGGCGTCGATCCGGCCTCGGTCCCCGACGACGGGTTCGGGACGCTGATCGCGAACCCGGTCGGGGCGACGTTGACCGGGGTGGTGCTGCTGGTCGGGCTCGGCTACACGGTGGCCGGGCTGGGCGCGCTCGCCGCGTCGATGGCGCCGGTGCTGCTCGGCCCGTCGCAGGGCGAGCGGATCGCCGCGTTGGAGGCCCGGGCCGCCCGGCTCGCCGAGCGGAACCGGCTGGCCCGCGAGCTGCACGACTCGGTCGGGCATGCGCTGACCGTGGCCACCCTCCAGGCCGGTGCCGCTCGCGAACTGCTCGACGCCGATCCGGAGTTCGCGCGGCGGGCGCTGCGCGCGATCGAGGAGACCAGTCGGCAGGCGATGGACGACCTGGACCACGTGCTCGGGCTGCTGCGGGAGTCGGCGGATGCCGGCCGGTCTGCCCCCACCGTCCCGCAGCCGACGCTGGCTCGGCTGGACCGGTTGGTCGCCGACACCCGGGCCGCCGGCCTCGCGGTGGACGCGCGGGTCAGCGGCGCGGTCGGGGAGCTGCCCGCGGTGGTGTCCCGGGAGGGCTACCGGATCGTGCAGGAGGGCTTGACCAACGCGGCCCGGCACGGCCACGGCCCGGTGACGCTGCGGGTGGACGTACCCGCTGAGGGGTTGGAGATCGAGCTGGTCAACGGCCTGCGCGGCGCGACCGGGCCGGGGCGCGGCGGGCGCGGGCTGGACGGTATGCGGGAGCGGGTGCTGCTGCTCGGCGGGTGCCTCACCGCCGGTCCGGAGGGCGGGCGGTGGCGGGTTCGGGCGTCCCTGCCGGTGCCGAGGGGTGGGGATGCCGGGTGAGCATCGACGTGGTGATCGTCGACGACGACGAGCTGATCCGGTTGGGGCTGCGGGCGATCATCGACGCCCAGCCGGATCTGCGGGTGGTCGGCGAGGCGTCGGACGGGGCGGAGGTGCCGCCGCTGGTGGCGAAGCTGCGTCCCCGGGTGGTGCTGATGGACGTCCGGATGCCCGCCATCGACGGCATCCAGGCCACCCGGCGGCTGCTCGCCGCGTCCGCCGACCCACCCCGGGTGCTGGTGATCACCACGTTCGCCAATGACGAGTACGTCTACGACGCGCTGCGTGCCGGGGCCAGCGGTTTTCTGCTGAAGCGGGCCCGCCCGAGCGAGGTGGTGGAGGCGATCCGGGTGGTCGCGGCGGGGGAGTCGCTGCTCTTTCCGGCGGCGATCCGGCAGTTCGTCGGGGCGTACGGGGGTCGGGGTGGGGACGGGCTGCGCTCGGCGCGGCTCACCGAGCGGGAGGCTGAGGTGCTGCGGCTGATGGCCACCGGGCTGTCCAACACCGAGATCGCCGGCCGGCTGGTGGTCGGCGTGGAGACGGTAAAGACGCACGTCGGAAACCTGCTGGCCAAGCTCGATGCCCGAGACCGAACCCAGGCAGTGATCGCCGCGTACGAGTCGGGTTTCGTGGTGCCAACCCCCGCTGGCGTCGATCATGGAGGTGTGGTTCCGCGGAAAAGTCCCTCATCCGAGTGAATCGGGTGCCATAACTCCATGATCCGCGCTGAGGGGCGGGGTTGGATGCGGGGGTGGACGGGGAAGGGCTGCGGCGGGCGTATGGGGCGGTGCTCGCGGAGTTGGAGGTGGGTGGGTTCGGGGCGCCTGCGGACGGTGAGTTGAGCGCCGAGCAGATCGTCGCGCACCTGGCGGCCAACGACGAGTTGATGAGCGAGGCGACGGAGGCGGTGCTGGCCGGTTCGCCGTTCGCCTACTACGACCTGGAGACCATCCACCGACCGCAGCTCGACGCGTTGGTCTCCGAGTGTGGTGGCCTAGACGGGCTGACCGTGCTGCTGCGGGCCACCAGCCAGAAGCTGTGCGCCCTCGCCGACCGGCTCGGCCCAGCTGGGGAGACCCCGGTCGACACCGTGCTGCGGGAGGGCCCCGACCTGGACGTGGATGAGTCCCTGCCCTGGGCCCGCGCCCTGGACCTGCACACCCGTCTCCACCTGCCCATGCACCTAACCCAGCTCCGCGCCCTCCGCCCCCACCTCCACCCCGCCTGACCGCGCGCCGATCTTGCACTTCCTGCCTTCGCATAGCCTTGTAAAAAGGGGCAAACAGGAGTCCTGAGTGCAGGATCGCGGAGTGCGGGAGGGTGGGAGGGCGTGGGGCTGCCGTATCAGCGAGTGTGGTGGAAGGTGCGGCGGTAGGTGGTGGGGGAGACGCCGACGCGGTGGTGGAAGTGGTGACGGAGGGTGGCCGTGGTGCCGAAGCCGGTATGGCGGGCGATCTGGTCGACGGTCAGGTCGGTGGTTTCCAACAACAGTCGGGCGTGGTCGGTGCGCTGCTGGAGCAGCCACTGTGCCGGGCTGAGGCCGGTCTCGGAGCGAAAGCGCCGGGTGAAGGTGCGTACGCTCATCCGGGCGTGCGCGGCCAGGTCGCGCAGCGCGACCGACTCGTGCAGCCGCTGCCGGGCCCACTCGCGGGTGGCCGCGGTGCCGGTCGCCGCGGCGCGGGGGACCGGGTGCTCGATGTACTGGGCCTGGCCGCCGTCGCGCCACGGTGGCACCACGCAGCGCCGGGCGGACCAGTTGGCCACCGCGCTGCCGTGGTCGGTGCGGATGACGTGCAGGCAGAGGTCGAGGCCGGCGGCCACCCCGGCGGAGGTGAGCACCCCGTCGTCGATGAAGAGCACGTCCGGGTCCAGCTCGACGTGGGGATGCAACCGGCGGAACAGGTCCGCGTACGCCCAGTGGGTGGTGGCCCGGCGGCCGTCGAGCAGCCCGGCGGCGGCCAGCACGAACGCGCCCGTGCAGATCGACATGATCCGGGCGCCCCGCTCGTGGGCGGCCCGCAGCGCTGCCGCGACGGCCGGGTCCACCGTGCCGTCGACCAGCGGCGAACCGTTGTGGATGCCGGGGACGACCACCGTGTCGGCGGCCTCGACCAGTTCCAGCCCGTGGTCGGGCAGAACCTGGAAGCCGGCGGTGCTGCGGACCGGCAGACCGCCGGCGGTGCAGGCGTCGACGCGGTAGAGGGACGTCCCGTCCTCGGTGCGGGCGGTGCCGAAGACCTGGGACGGGGTGCCGAGGTCGAGGCCGACCACCTGGTCGACGGCGAGCACCGCGATCCGGTGCGGGACGACGGCCATGGCCCGATTATTGCGCATGATGGCTTTCCGGCCACTCGTCGCGTCGGCTGCCGCCCCCGAGACTCGGTGCGTGACCCGACACCGCCTCCACCCGGCCTGGACCGTCGCCGCCGTCGCCTTCGTCGCGTTGGTCGGCGCCGCAGGCTTCCGTGCCACGCCCAGCGTGCTGCTGCATCCGCTGCACGCCGAGTTCCGCTGGCCCCTCGCCACCATCTCCGCTGCCGTCTCGGTCAACCTGATGCTCTACGGGCTGACGGCCCCGTTCGCCGCCGCGCTGATGGACCGGTTCGGCATCCGCCGGGTGGTGGCGAGCGCGCTGGTGCTGGTGGCCCTGGGCAGCGGCCTGACCGTCGGGATGACCGCGAGCTGGCAGCTGATCCTCTGCTGGGGCGTGCTGGTGGGGCTGGGCACCGGCTCGATGGCCCTGGCGTTCGTGGCGACCGTGACCGGGCGCTGGTTCGTCCACCGCCGGGGCCTGGTCACCGGCGTGCTCACCGCGGGCGGGGCGGCCGGGCAACTGGTCTTCCTTCCGCTGCTGGCCGTGCTGGTGCGCGACCACGGCTGGCGGGTGGCGGCGCTGGTCGTCGCCGGGGCCGCGCTGGCGGTCGTACCCCTGGTGGTCTGGCTGCTGCGGGAGCACCCGGCGGAGCTCGGCCTGCCCGCCTACGGCGCGACCGAGGTGGTGCCTCCGGCGCCGCCGGCCAGCGGGGCGGCGGCGCGGGCGGTCGGCGCGCTCACCGCCGCCGCGCGGACCCGGCCGTTCTGGCTGCTCGCCGGCGGCTTCGCGATCTGCGGCGCGACCACCAACGGTCTGGTCGGCACCCACTTCGTGCCGGCCGCGCACGACCATGGCCTGTCGGAGACCACCGCGGCGGGACTGCTCGCCCTGGTGGGCATCTTCGACATCGTCGGTACGGTGGCCTCCGGCTGGCTCACCGACCGGGTGGACAGCCGTCTGCTGCTCGGCGCCTACTACGCGCTGCGCGGCGCTTCGTTGCTGGTGCTGCCCAGCCTCTTCGCCGGCACCGCCGAGCCGAGCATGCTGGTCTTCATCATCTTCTACGGCCTGGACTGGGTGGCCACCGTGCCGCCGACCGTGGCGCTGTGCCGGGAACACTTCGGGGCGTCCGGGGCGGTGGTCTTCGGCTGGGTGTTCGCCGCCCACCAGGTCGGCGCGGCGGTGGCGGCGACCGGCGCCGGGCTGGTCCGCGACCAGCTCGGCGAGTACACCCTGGCCTGGTACGCGGCCGGTGCGCTGTCGATCGGTGCGGCCGGGCTCTCGCTGCTGCTGCGCCGGCCGGGCGGCGCTGCGCCGGTGGCGCTGCCCGTCAGGGTCGGCGGCCGGGCGTGGAGCTACCGGGACTGAGCCGCCCGCCGATGCGCGGTGGTCAGCCCAGCGCCCACTGCTGCTCGGCGGCGCCCGTGCAGGATGCCTGCTGCAGCTGGGCGCCGGGCTCGGTGCCGGCATCGGCGACCTGCGCGCACTTGCCGCTGTGCACGGCGACCAGCAGCACCGCGCCGGCGCCGGCCGGGGCGAGCCGCCACTGCTGGTTGGCCTGTCCGTTGCAGGACCACTGCTGCACGGGCGCGCCGTCGTCGGTGCTCATCCCGAAAACGTCCAGGCATTTGTCGCTGCCCGCGTTGACCAGCGTGAACACGTCGTCGGTGACCGGCGTGGCCACCCACCGCTGCTCCGCGTCGCCGGTGCAATCGGCCAGCACCGCGAGCGCGCCCTCCGGGTTCTCGCCGGCCACCCCGAGGCAGCGGCCGGAGGGCACCCCGCGGAACACCGCGGGCCCGCCCGCGGGCGGCGGGAGCGGCGCCTCCGTCGGCGACGGCTCCGTGGTGGGCGACGGCTCCGTGGTGGGCTCGACCACGCTCGGCTCGCTCTCCGCCGGGCTCGTCACGGCCGCCGCGGGCACCACCGGCCGGTCGCCGCCGCCAGCGACGAGCATGCCGGTGGCGAAGATGGCCCCCAGGAGTACGCCGACCACGGCGACGCCCAGCGCGATCCGCAGCAGCGGGTCCTGGGGCAGGCGCAGCCGGGCCGCCCGGCGGGTGGCGTAGACGGTGCCGGGCGGGTCGGTGCGTGGCTCGGACATGGGGGCATCCTGACCCATGGCCACCGTCGATGGCTAACCGCCCGACGCGGGCGTGACTCAGCCGACGGCGCAAGGGTGACCATCCCGGCCGGGTGGTGCGGCGATGGACCGGGCGTTGACCCTCCCGGTCAGCGAGCCGGTTCCGGGTCGGTGACGTCGGCGACCGTCGCGTCGAGCGCGGTGAGGGCGGTGTCGGCGTCGATCGCGACGGCGACGCCGTGCTCGCCCGCGCCGAGGGTGATTTCGCGGCCGCGTAGCCGCTCGTCGGCGACGACCGGCCAGGCGGTGGTCGAGCCGAAGGGAGTGATGGTGCCCCGCTCGTAGCCGGTGGCGGCCCTTGCGGCCTCGGCGTCCGGCATGGACAGCCGGCTCACCCCGAGCAGGGCACGCAGCTTGGGCCAGGAGATGACCCGGTCGCCGGGGGTGAGCACGAACAGGTGATCGTCCTCGGCCCGGCGTACCACGATGGTCTTTACCACGTCGGGGACCGCTACGCCGCGCGCCCGGGCGGCCTCGGCGAGGCTGCGGACCGGGCCGTGCCGGATCACGCGGTACGGCAGCCCGACGGCGTCGAGGGCGGCGATCGCGGGGGACGGCATGCCCGCCACGGTAACCCGCCGACCGGGCGGTGGATGGGAAAAGGGCCATGGTGGACAACCGCGCCAACCTGGCGGAGTCGGCGTAATGTGATCTCATGCGTGCGCAGCGTGCGGATCATCAGGTTGACCATGATCAGGCGGTGGACACGCTGCGGCGGTCGTACGCCGCGGTGCCCGCCGGCGAGCCCGTGCGGCTGGCCAAACGCACCTCGAATTTGTTCCGCCCGAGATCCACGCCCCGGTCACCGGGGCTGGACGTCAGCGGCCTGACCGGGGTGCTCTCCGTCGACCCGGCCGCCCGCACCGCCGACGTGCAGGGCATGTGCACCTACGAGGATCTGGTCGACGCGACCCTGCCCCACGGGCTGATGCCGCTGGTCGTGCCGCAGTTGCGCACGATCACCCTGGGCGGCGCGGTGACCGGGCTGGGCATCGAGTCCACCTCGTTCCGCAACGGGCTGCCCCACGAGTCGGTGCGCGAGATGGACATTCTCACCGGGGCCGGTGAGATCGTCACCGCCCGGCCCGAGGGCGAGCACGCGGAGCTGTTCCGGGCCTTCCCCAACTCGCTCGGCAGCCTCGGCTACGCCACCCGGCTGCGGATCGAGCTGCAGCCGGTCCGCCGGTACGTGGCCCTACGTAACATCCGGTTCACCCAGCTGGAGGAGCTGACCGACGCGATCGGCGAGGTGGTCGCCAAGGGCACCTGGGACGGTGACCCGGTCGACGCGATGGACGGGGTGGTGTTCAGCCCCGGTGAGGCGTACCTGGTGCTCGGGACTTTCAGCGACGAGGCTGTCACGGTACGCCCGAGCGACTACACCGGCCAGGACATCTACTACCGCTCGGTGCAGCGGCTCACCCGGGACGTGCTCACCACGTACGACTATCTGTGGCGATGGGACACCGACTGGTTCTGGTGTTCGGCGGCGTTCGGGGTGCAGCATCCGGTGGTCCGTCGGCTGTGGCCGCAGCGTTACCGCCGCAGCGACGTCTATCACCGGATCGTCCGCTTGGAGAATCGCTACCAGGTGGCCGCCCGCGTCGACCGCTGGCGGGGTCAGCCGGCCCGGGAGCGGGTGGTGCAGGATGTCGAGATTCCGCTTGACGGCACCGCCGGCTTCCTGCGCTGGTTCGCGGGGACGGTCAGGATGAGCCCGATCTGGCTCTGCCCGCTGCGGCTGCGCGAGGCGGCCGGCCGCGGCGAGGCCCGGTCCTGGCCGCTCTATCCGCTTCAACCGGGCAAGACCTATGTGAACGTCGGCTTCTGGGGGACCGTGCCGATCGCCGAGGGCGCGGCGGACGGCGACGTCAACCGGGAGATCGAGCGCAAGGTGTCGGAGGTGGGCGGGCACAAGTCGCTCTACTCCGACGCGTACTACGACCGGGCGGCGTTCGACCGGCTCTACGGCGGGGAGACCTGGCGTGCCGTGAAGGACCGCTACGACCCGGACCACCGGCTCACCGGACTGTATGAGAAGGCGGTAGCGCGAGCATGAGTCTGATCGACCGTGAAAAGGGGGCGGCGAGCGTCCCGGCCCAGCCGCCGGCGGGCGGCCGACGCACCGGACCGACCGTGGCGGATGTGATTCGCGCGGTCACCACCGGTGACCTGCCCATCCGCATCACCGGGTATGACGGCAGCGCCGTCGGCCCGGCCGACGCCGGCATCACCCTGGCCATCCGCTCCGAGCGGGGGCTGTCCTACCTGCTGACCGCGCCCGGCGACCTGGGCATGGCCCGCGCCTACGTCAATGGTGACCTGGGGCTGGAGGGAGTGCACCCGGGCGACCCGTACGAGGCGCTCACGGTGGTCAAGGACGAGTTGCGCCTGCGGCTGCCGTCGATGGGTGAGGCGGTGGCGCTGGTCAAGGGGCTGGGTTGGGAGCGGCTGTTGCCGCCGCCGCCTCCGCCGCAGGAGGCCGCGCCGCGCTGGAAGCGGGTGATGGACGGGCTGCGGCACTCCCGGTCGCGGGACAGCAGCGCGATCTCCCACCACTACGACGTCTCGAACGCCTTCTATGAGAAGGTGCTCGGCCCGTCGATGACGTACACCTGCGCGGTGTTCCACAGCCCGGACGACACGCTGGAGCAGGCGCAGCGGGCCAAGTACGACCTGGTCGCCGGGAAGCTGGCGCTCAAGCCGGGGATGCGGCTGCTCGACGTGGGCTGCGGCTGGGGCGGCATGGTCCGGCACGCGGCCCGGGAGTACGGCGTCAAGGCGCTCGGGGTGACCCTGTCCCGGGCGCAGGCCGAGTGGGCGCAGGCGGCCATCGAGCGGGAGGGGCTGGGTGAGCTGGCCGAGGTGCGTCACCTGGACTACCGGGACGCGCCGCACGAGCAGTTCGATGTGATCTCGTCGATCGGGCTGACCGAACACATCGGGGTACGCAACTATCCCGCGTATTTCGGGGCGCTGCGTGGCCGGCTCAAGCCGGGCGGCCGGCTGCTCAACCACTGCATCACCCGGGCGGACAACCGTGCCCCGCACCGCTCCGGCGCGTTCATCGACCGGTACGTCTTCCCGGACGGCGAGCTGGCCGGGCCGGGTCGGCTGATCAGCGAGATCCACGACGCCGGGTTGGAGGTGCACCACGAGGAGAACCTGCGGCAGCACTACGCGCTGACGTTGGCCGGCTGGTGCCGCAACCTGGTCGAGCACTGGGACTTCTGCGTCGGCGAGGTGGGCCCGGGCACGGCCCGGGTGTGGGGGCTCTACATGGCCGGCTCCCGGCTGGCGTTCGAGCGTAACGAGATTCAGCTGCACCAGGTGCTCGCCACCCACAACGGCCCGCAGGGCGTGAACGGCTACCCGTTGCGCCCCGACTGGACGCCCTGACCTCTCGTCCCGCCACGAAAGGCCGCGCGGACCGCGCGGCCTTTCGTCGAACCCATTGACAAACAAGTTTTGTACGTACAAACTGATTTTGCCATGAGAGACGTCCTGTACCTGGAAGAGCGCGAGCAGGCCGAGACCCTGCTCAAGCCGCAGCGCATCGAGGTGCTGCGGCAGCTCGCCGAGCCCCGCACCTGCACCGAGGTCGCCGCCCGGCTCGGGCAGACACCGCAGCGCGTCTACTACCACGTCAAGCAGCTGGTCGCGGCCGGGCTGGCCGAGCAGGTCGCGCAGCGGCGGGTGCGCGGCATCACCGAGGGCATCTACCAGGCCGCCGCCCGGTCGTACTGGCTCTCGCCCCGCCTCGTTGGACGGATCGGCGGGGCCCGCCGGGTGCGCGACGAGCTGAGCCTGGGCTACCTGCTCGACCTGGTGGAAGAGGTCCAGGCCGACATCGCCGCGCTCGACCGCGCCGCGCCGGAGTTGCCCTCGATCGGGGTGTCCGGCGAGATCCGGGTGCCGGTCGAGCGCCGGCAGGAGTTCCTGCACGACCTGCAGTCGACGCTGCAGGACCTGTTCACGCGCTACGGGGGCGCCGAAGGAGACGCGTTCAAACTCGCCGTGGCGTGCTATCCGAAAGGTAACGACCGTGAGTGAACCGCTGACCGTCAATGTCCGTCTCGCGGCCCCGGTGGCGGCCGTGCGCCACGCCCTGACCGACCCCGCCGAGCTGCGGGTCTGGCTCGCCGAGCACGCCGAGGTCGAGCTGCCGCACCGGTACGAGTTCTGGGGCCGCTACACGCCGGAGGGCGACGCGCCGCACCAGCGGCTGCTCCACGCCGACGAGCACGTGCTGCGGTTCGCCTGGCTGCTCGACGGGGTGGAGACGACCACCGAGTTCACCCTCACGCCGGAGGGGGAGGCCACCGTGCTGACCCTGCGGCAGAGCCACTTCGACTTCGCCGAGGCGATGAGCGGCAGCAGCATCCGCGGGGTGCTGCAGACCTTCTGGGCGCTGTCGATCGCCAACCTCGCCGCCCGGCTGGAGGGCGGGCCGCTGCTGCCCCGCACCGACTTCACCGCCGCCGAGCTGCGCGCCGAGGTGACCATCGACGCCGCGACCGAGCGGGTGTGGACGTCGCTGACCGACTCCGAGCAGGCCAGCGCCTGGTTCGGCTACCCGATCGGCATCGAGCCCTGGGTGGGCGGCCGGTACGCCATGGGCGGTTTCGAGAGCGGGCAGGCGGCCAAGGTGGTCGACCTGGAGCCCGGCCGCAAGCTCTCCGTCGACTGGGGGCCCATCGGCGTCGGCACCTGGGAGCTGGCCGACTCCGACGGCAAGACGAGGCTGACGTTGGTGCAGAGCGGCTTCGACGAGGGCAACCCGCCGTACGGGGCGTGGACCGGCGTGGTGGCCAGCCTCTTCGAGCTGCGCCGCTTCCACGAGATGGCCGACTGGCAGCCGATCTGGCTCCCGGTCGAGATGCCGGCCGGCAGCCCGAGCTGACCACGAACGTGAAGGGGCCCGGGCGGCTCGCCGCCCGGGCCCCTTCACGTGGCTGTTACCGCACCGGCCCGGAGGGCCGCATCTCGACCATCCACAACGTGGCCAACCCCGACAAGCTCCACGCCGTCGCCGACGGAACTCGGCACGAACTCTCGTGAGCTGCTCGATCGTTGTCGATGCCCTCCAGAATCCCCGTGAGCGCCCGGGCCCGCTGCCCCAGCACGGTTCGGGCCCAGGTGGAAGTTGAAGTGGGAGTGCACCGCCGGTCACCCAGAAAAATCCTCCGTCGCACTGGAAGCATGATCAACCCCGGTTCGTCGGCATCTGCCTGGCGGCGGCCACCATCGTGGTGGTGCTGGTGCCGCTGCTGGTCTATCTTCCGTCGTACCTGACCACGGTGGTCGGGCTCAGCCCCGGCTCGGCCGGCGCCACGCTGATCCTGCTCACCGCCCCGACCCTGGTGCTGCCGCTGCTCAGCGGGGGATGACGCGTCTGGTCCCGGCCACAATGGTCACCGTCGTGTCGGTGGCCGTGGTCGCCGCCGACGCTGCTCATGCCGCCGACGTCGCTCATGCCGCCGGCACCGGTGAGAAGGGTGCCCTTCTCTACCGTAGGCGTTAATAGAGGGCCCTTCCTTTCATCGCTAGGGTGGCGGCGTGATGGACACCGAGGGGCGCCTGGTTGGGATCCGGGGTGGCGTGCCGGCCCGGCGGCACAACGCCCGCACGATCGCCGCGCTGACCGGCAACCCGGGCTGTGTCCGGCGGGCGGTGCTGGACAGCGCCGGGGTGGACAAGCCGAAGCTCGCCGAGCGGGTCGGCTTTCCGGCCGGGTTCGGCCAGTCCCGTTTCGCCATTACGCGGGGCAACGCGTTCGAGGCGCGGGTGAAGGCCGACGGCGGGGTGGAGCTGCTGCGGCTGGTGGCGGAGCGGCTGGGCGTACCGGTGCCGGCGGGGGCGAGCTGGACGGACCTGGGCGTCGACGGGGATCGGTCGGAGCGGTCCCGGGTCGCGCTTACCGCGTCCGGTGATGGGCCGGCGCTGTTCGACCACCCGCTGCTCGGGCTGGACGTGGCCGGGCGGCGGGTGCATCTGGAGCCGGACCTGGTCGCCGCCCGGCTCGACGGCCGGTTCCACGTGGTGGAGATCAAGTCGTTCCCGGTGATCGACGGTCAGGCCGACCCGGCGAAGGTGTCCGCCGCCGCGATCCAGTCGGCCGTCTACGTGCTGGCGCTGCGCGAGCTGCTGGCCGCCGAGGGCGGCGACCCGGACCTGGTGTCGCACGAGGTGGTGCTGGTCTGCCCGCGTGACTTCGCCAATGAGCCGGTGGCCAGCCTGCTTGACGTGCGCAAGCAGTTGCTGGTGCTGCGCCGCCAGCTGGACCGGATGGCCCGGATCGACGATCTGCTCGCCGAGGTGCCGGCCGCCTTCACCGCCGACCTGACTGCCGACCCGGCGACCCTGGCCGCCGCGCTGGCCAGCGTAGCCGCCCGTTACGCCCCGGAGTGCCTGGCCGCCTGCGAGCTGGCGTACTTCTGTCGGCACGAGGCGCGCGGCCACACCGCCGCGCTGGGTCGGCCGGTGCGGGAGGCGCTGGGCGGCATCGCCGACGTCGGGGACGTGCTGGCGCTGGCCGACGGCGTCCGCGCCCCCGAACCCGAGCAGGCGGAGGCCGCCGCGCTGCTGCGCGCCGCCGCCCGCCTGCGCGCCGACGCCCTCGCCGGAAACCTCGCATGAGTACGCTGCGCCGGTCCGGCCGGCCCGTTCGGTCGCGGAGGTCGCGGTGAGCACGCTGCGTGCCCTGGCCAAGGCGCAGGCGGTCGCCGCCGGGGTGGCTCAGCCGGTGGCCACCGTGCGGCACCTGCACCTGTCGGACCGGCCGCTGGTGGTGGTGCCCCTCGCCATGGCCGGCGAGGCCAACGCCCCGCTGGCCGCCATGGTCGGCGCCGCCCCCGAGGAGGCGCGGCTGCTGATCGTGCCGCAGCCGCGTAACCGTGATCAGCGCTTCGCGTTCGCCGCCGAGCTGGCCGCGATCGTGCTGCCCTACCTGGAGTCGTTCGGTGGGGTCAGCGAGGCGGTGCCGATCGACCGGGGCCGGGATGTGCGGTACCGCCACGTCGACGCGCCACAGCTGCTGGTGCCGAATCCGGCCGGGGTCGGCTTTCTGCGGCTGTTCGGCCGGGCCACCCGGTTCCGCCGTCCGGATGGCGATTACCCGGTGCACCCGTCGGTGCCGTTGCTCGGCCGCTGGCTGACCTTCTTCGCGGAGCGCGCCGAGCATCCCGGCTCGTCGGCCCTGGTCGCGATGACCGAGGCGTTGACCCTGCACTGGGCGACCGGGCAGAGCGCGGTGGAGGACTTGCACCTGCCGGCGCTGCTCGGCTGGATCGACCCGCCGCCGGGGTGTACCGGGGCGGCGGCGGCAGCCCGGGCCGAGGACCCGCAGCACTGCCCGCCAGCGGGCCCGGCGACCGACCCGGATTTCGACAACCGTCGGCTGGCCCCGGCGATGGCGGCGTACGCCGAGGCCGACGGCGACCCGGTCGCGCGGGCGGGCGCGTACGCGGAGCTGGAGCGGCTGCTGCGCGACCAGCTCGCGCCCACCTGGGCGCTGATGTGGCGCGGGGTGGGGTTGCTGCGGGCGCTGCCGCCCGGCGTGCGGGTGGCCGGCCGGTGGGACGGTGACAAGGACGCCTTCACCGGCCACGCCGAGCATGTCGACGCCGGGGGCGGGCCGCAGCCGCGCCGGGACGGTGCGGTGGCCGCGGCGGTACGGTTGCACCGGCTGGAGCGGGCCATGACCTCGTACGCGGTGCAGCGCGCCTACGACGATCCGCTCGTGATGGCCGAGCACCGGCTGACCGGGGAGGCGTTCGTCGGCGAGGTGACCCTGGCCGACCCGAAGCGGGTGGACGACTCGGGGAAACGGCCGGTGCTGCGGCCGCGGGTCCAGGTGGTCACCACCGAGCCGGTGGCGGTGCCGGTCGGCGCGACGCTGTATTCCCCGGCCCGGCCGGGTCAGAAGGCGAAGGTGGTCTTCCTGACCCCCGGCGGGGACGGCAAGACCGAGGTGGTGTTGGAGCTTTCCGGCGGGATGGGACGCGGGCTGACCGCGCCGCCGGGCACCGTGCCGGAGGTGGGGGAGCGGCTCTGCTTCACCACCCTGTCGGATGCGTACCTGCCGGCCGGGAACTTTCCCGCCCCGGAGGAGACGCCGTGGACGCATGGTGGTCCGCCGGCGGCCATGCCCGAAGCGCTCCCGGTCACCGAGAGCGCTTCGGTCGAGGAGTGGTCCTGACTCAGTCGCAGAAGACCTGCACCTTGGCGTCGGGCTGATCGACGTCGACGGTCATCTCGGCGAGGTGCTCGATCAGCTCCTCGAGTTGCTCCGGCTTGAGTTGGGTGAGGTCGAACGGCACGCCCGACTTGGCCATCTCCTCGTTGGCCTTGGTGAGCGCCTGCGGTGGGATCAGGCTGGCCAGCCGCACCCCGGCCCGCAGCAGCTGCAGCGGCACCCGGACGTTGACCTTGCCGGGTCCGTCGCCGCCGAAGTTCTCCGCCGAGTCCACCACGACCCGCAGGTACTTCGGGCGAGGTTTCTGTGCCGGCTCCGCGTCGGACGACGAGAAGCTCGGCTGATCCCGCTCCAGTGCGGCGATCAGCTGCTCGGCCTCGTCTGCGCTGACCTTTCCGTCGGCCAGCATCTGCAGGATCTGCCTGCGCTGCTCACTCATGGTTGCGTCCTCTCTACCTGATGTTGACCAGTACGCTTGTGTGGTTCTGCTCGATCTCGAACCGGGTGCCGCTCAGCGCGCACAGCAGCCGCCAACTGCGGTGCAGCGCGTGGAGTGGATTGATCCGCCAGACCAGGCAGGTGATCGCCGCCGTCACCAGCACCAGCAGCAGCACCGGCGACAGGATCAGCAGCACCGGGAGGACCGGGATCCACACGCGTATCCGCCGGCCTCGTCCGTTGCGGACCCGCACGCTCACCAGTTGGGGCATCATCTCGGCGTCTCCAGCTCCCGTAGTGCCTCCTGTGCGCTGATCTCGCCGCGCTGCAGTCGGTCGATGACGTCGGCTCGGGATGGCGCCGGGTCGGTGTCGACGAAGTCGAGCCCCTGCGCGATCCGGTTGAGCCGGGACTTGATCGTCGGATAGCTCACCCCGAAGATCCGTTCCATCTCCTTGATCGAGCCGTGGCAGCGGACGAACGCGGTGACGAACACCTGGTCCTCGATGCTCAGTTGGGCGAGTTGGGGAGGTTCGAACTCACCCTCGATGGCGACGCCTCGAGCGGTCAGGCGCACCCGCTCGACCACGAACGGTTGACCACCCGTGAGGTTGGTCAGCTCCTGCCAGTCCATGCGGTGCTCCGATCACCCGTCCACTGTCTATGTTTAATTTGTACCTTGATTTTCTTGAGTCATCAAGCCTCAGGGGCTTAATTTTCTTGAACTCGTCGCGGGAGCAACTGAAAGCAAGGGCCAGGGTCCCGCGCGCTTCGGTCGCCGCCACGACCAGCCGTCACCGACCTGACCTGGCCAATTGCCGACACTGCTCTGCCCTGGCGGTGGTACCGGGCGGTAGCTAGGCTTGCGGGGTTCGCCATCCGCAGCCGGTCCTCATCATCGAGGTGCATGTCTGGGAGAGAGCCGGAGCAAAGTTTTGTGCCTCAGCAGGACGTGAGCCGCGCCGTGACGATGGTGGCCCGCCGCCCGCTCTCCGGCCGCGTCGGGCCCGTCGCGGCCGCGCTCATCGTGCTCGGGGAAGAGTCCTGGCTGGTCGCCGGCCTGCCGGGCACGGCCCTCGTCAGCGACCTTGGCGCGGTGACGGTGTCGAGCTGGGCGGCGGTCGCCTGCGCCCGGGCGGCCAAGCGGCATCCGCTGCCGCTGCGACGGTTCTGGACGCTGCTGGCCGTGACCATGGCGCTCGCCGCGCTCGGCCGGACGGTGTGGACGGTCGAACGGCTGGGTGGGCCCGGCCTGCCCAACAACGCACTGGTCGGCGGAATCTTCACGGCCGGGATCGTCACCGGCACGGCCGCCCTGCTCTGCTCGCTGGCCGCCCCGCGCAGCCTGGTCGGGCAGGCCCGGACCATGCTCGACGGGGTGATCGTCGGGCTCGCCCTGATCCCGATCGGCTGGGTGGTGGTGTTCCGCGACATCGCCACGGCCGACCTGGCCGACCCGCTGCGCACCTTTGGGCTGCTCTACCCCATGTTCGACCTGATGCAGCTGACCATCCTGGTGGCGGTGGCCGGGCCGGCGCGTCCGCGGTGGCGGGCGCTCACCCTGATCGGGGTGAGCCTCGGCGTTCGGGCCACCGCCGACGCGGTCTACGTGTCGCTGGCCGCGCACGGCAACTACGCGCCGGGCCATCCGATCGACGTCTGGTGGCCGCTGAGCTACCTGCTGATCGGCGCCGCCACCGGCTACCCGCCGCCGCCCGGCTCGGAGGACACCGAGGAGACGACCGAGTCGCCGCTGCCGCCCTGGTGGCGGGTCGCCATGCCGTACCTGCCGGTGGGTGGGGCGATCGTCGCCGTGGTGCTCGCCCGGCAGCCCACCGGCCAGAGCCCACATTTGATCTTCATCGCCATGATGGCGCTGCTCGGGGTCCTGGCGCTGCGGCAGGGGCTGGCCGCCAACGAGAACCTGCGGCTGGCCGCCCGGCTGCGGCGGCTCGCCTACACGGACCAGCTCACCGGCCTGGCCAACCGGCTGACGTTCAACCGGCGGCTGCGGCGGGCGCTACGCGACGGCGGCCCGGTCGCCGTGCTGCTGCTGGACCTCGACGGCTTCAAACAGGTCAACGACCGTTTCGGGCATGCCACCGGGGACCGGCTGCTGACCACCATCGCGGAACGGATGCGGGACGCCGTCGGCGACGACGGCTCGATCGCCCGCCTCGGCGGCGACGAGTTCGCGGTGCTGATCGGCGGCGAGGGGGTGCCGCCCGAGCAACTCGCACAGCGGCTGCTCGCCGCCCTCGAACCGCTGCCCGGCGAGGAGGACCTCGGCGAGCACCCATCGGCGAGCATCGGCATCGCCGAGTACGGTCCGCAGCACGCCTCCCACACCGACCTGCTCCGCGACGCCGACATCGCCATGTACGCGGCGAAAGCGGCGGGCAAGTCGGCGTACCGGACCTGCACTCCGGGGCTGCGCGAGTCGGCGGTCAGCCGGGCCGAGCTGATCGCCGACCTGCGCCGCGCGGTCGACGAGGGACAGCTGCTGATGGAGTTCCAGCCGATCGTGGACCTGGCCACCGGCACGGTACGCAGCGCCGAGGCGCTGGTGCGCTGGCGGCATCCGCGCCTCGGAGTGCTGCCCCCGGCGCGGTTCCTGCCGTTGGCCGAGGAGACCGGGCTGATCCTGGCGATCGACCGGTGGGTGATCCACCAGGCGTGCCGGGCCGCGGCGACCTGGCGGCCACACGCGCCCGAGGTGACCGTCGCGGTCAACATCGCCGCCGCGCACCTGCAGCGCCCCGACCTGATCGCCACGGTCACCGGGGCCACCTCGGCGGCCGGTCTGGCGCCCCGCGCGCTCACCCTCGAGCTGACCGAGTCGGCGCTGATCGAGGGCAGCGAGGTGGTGCTGGAGCGGCTGCACCAGCTGCGCGAGCTGGGCGTGCGGATCGCCATCGACGACTTCGGCACCGGCTACTCGTCGCTGAGCTACCTGCACCGGATCCCGGCCACCGAGCTGAAGATCGACCGTTCGTTCGTGTCCCGGCTGGACGCCGGTGACCCGCGGGCGTACGCCACCGTGGAGATGGTCAACCGGTTGGCCGGCGCATTCGACCTGGCCGTGGTGGCCGAGGGGGTGGAGACCGGCACGCAGCACGAGGCGGTGACCGCGATCGGCTGCCTGCACGGCCAGGGCTGGCGGTACGGCCGCCCGGCCACCCTGTCGGAGCTGCTCGCCCTGCTCACCCCGATCGACGTGACCCGCTGACCGGCCCGGCCGGCAACGGGTCGAAAGTCCCGGACGCTCAGGGGATTGGACCCTGCTGTCGGCCGCTGCCCGGCCGCGACGATGGAACGGACATCGAAGAAGCGGTCACCTTCCACAGGGGAGCGGTCATGAAGCGTCGGACCTTGGATCTGTTGTTCAGCATCGGCGGGCTCGGCCTCGCGGTCCTGCTGCTCGTCGTGGGCATCGTGCTGACGACGAACGCCAACTTCGCGACCAGCTACGTGCACGACCAGCTCGCCGCCCAGCACATCACCTTCAAGCCGGCCGCCCAGCTGACCGACGAGGAGAAGAAGGTGGACTGCCTGCGCGAGTACGCCGGCCAGGCGCTGACCACCGGCAAGCAGGCCGAGTGCTACGCCAACGAGTTCATCGGGCTGCACCTGAAGGCGATGTCCGGCGGCAGGACGTACGCCGAGCTGGGTGAGCCGGAGTCGGCGCTCAGGGCGCAGGTCGCCGAGGCCGAGAAGAACAACGCCGCGAACCTGGACGACCTGAAGCAGCAGCTCACCCAGGCCAGTGCCCTGCGGGAGACCGTGTTCAAGGGCGAGTCGCTGCGCGGGATGCTGCTCACCTCGTACGGCTTCAGCGAGTTCGGCCGCAAGGCCGAGCAGGGCGCGCTGGCCATGTACCTCGGCGCGGCGCTGCTCCTGCTGCTGTCGATCGCCGGCCTGGTGCACGCCTTCCGCACCCCGGCCAGCGCGACGTTCGCCGCCCCGGAGCCGGCCCGAAAGCCGGTCAACGCCTGACCCCGGCCCCGCCCCGCCCCGCCCCGGTCCGACCGCCCCGGTCTCCGCCACCCCCCGAAGCGGAGACCGGGGCCGGTCATTTTTTGGCATGCAGTCGTCGAAAATCGGGCTTGACCCTCACGTCGCGGGAGGCGCGAGGCTTGGTCGCGGAAGGGAGGGAACCATGGCGTACACGGTGGGTCAGGTGGCGCGGGCGGCGCGGGTGACGGTCCGGACGCTGCACCACTACGACGAGATCGGGTTGTTGTCGCCGAGCGGGCGTACCCCGGCCGGCTACCGCCGCTACTCCGACGCGGACCTGGAGCGGCTGCAGCTCATCCGGGCCTACCGTGAGCTGGGGTTCCCGCTGGAGGAGATCGCCGAGATCCTGGACGACCCGGCGGCGGACCCGGTGGCGCACCTGCGCCGGCAGCACGAGCTGCTCACCGGCCGGATCGGCAAGTTGCGGGAGATGGTCGCGGCGATCGAACTCGCAATGGAGGCGAGACGAATGAACATCGGGCTCACGCCGCAGGAGCGGTTCGAGGTATTCGGGGACTTCGACCCGGACGCGCACGCTGAGGAGGCGGAGCGGCGCTGGGGCGGCACGGAGGCATACCGGCAGTCGGCCGAGCGGGTCAGCCGGTATTCGAAGGAGGACTGGCTGCGGCACAAGGCGCAGAACGAGGACTGGGGCCGGCGGCTCGCCGAGCTGATGGCCTCGGGCGCCCCGGCCGACTCGCCGGAGGCGATGGCGCTGGCCGAGGAGCACCGGCAGTTGATCAGCCGCTGGTTCTACGACTGCTCGTACGAGTTCCACACCGGCCTGGCCGACATGTACATCGCCGATCCGCGGTTCACCGGGTACTACGAGAAGATCCGGCCGGGGATGGCCACGTACCTGAACGAGGCGATCCACGCCAACGCGATCAACCGGGCCTGAACCTGCCTGGTCATGGGCCTCTCGCGGCGCGTTCCGCGGGCCTTTTGCCGTCGCCTCACTCGTCCTCGCCAGCTGTGGTGTGGCATCTGGTGTTCGGCGCCTTTCGAGCTGAGTCGCCTGTGATGTCGCTCGGCGCTTGGGGTTGGCAATCGGGGGTCGGGGGCGGTGTGGCGCTGCCGCCGCTACCGGCGGCGAGTCGTTTGCGATGTCAGGTCGACAGGTGGTGGCGAGTGGATGCCGGGCCGCCCCGGCGCGGCACGAGGCCTCCGGCGCGGTCACTTCCGGGTACGCGAGGGCACCTGGCACCGATCGCTGCCGTGGTGGCCCGCGTCGGTCCTCGTCCGCTCGATGGGTGATCAGGGAACAGGGGCGGTGGGTGGTGGTTCGGGCGGCAGGCCCGGCGCCAGCCGGCGCAGCGACGCGTACGTGGGCGCGAGCGCGTCGTGCAGCTCGGAGAAGAGCGGCAGCAGCGCGGCGTAGGTGGCGGCGGAGGCCGGGTCGGGGCGTACCGTCTCGTCGATTTTGACCAGGTCGGCGGCGACGTCGATCGAGGAGATCAGGCCGAGGGCCTGCATGCCGAGCAGGGCGGCACCGAAGCTGGACCCCTCGTGGCGGGCGGGGAATCGGACCGGCATGCCGAGCACGTCGGCGAGGATCTGCCGCCAGAGCGGGCTGCGGGCGAAGCCGCCGCCGGCCCGGACCTCGTGCACCTCGTTGCCGGTGGCGCGCATCGCGGCGAGGACCAGGGCGAGCTGCTGGCAGACGCCTTCCAACGCGGCCCGGACCAGGTGTTCGCGCCGGTGGCCGCGGGTGAGCCCGACGTATGCGCCGCGGGGCAGCGCGCTCCAGTGCGGTGCCCGCTCGCTGAGCAGGTACGGCAGCATGAGCAGGCCGCCGGAGCCGACGGGCGCGTGACCGGCCAGGTCGAGCAACTGCTCCTCGGCGTGCCCGCCGAGGTCCGGGGCGAGGGCGTCGCCGGCCCACTGCAGGACAATGCCGCCGTTGTTGATCGCACCGCCGACCACCCAGCGGTCTGCGGTGAGGGCGTAACAGAAGACGCCGCCGAGCGGGTCGACGCCGGGGCGTTCCACCACCAGGCGCATCGCGCCGCTGGTGCCGATGGAGCAGGCCACCTCGCCGGGGTGCACCGCGCCGAGGCCGAGGTTGGCCAGCGGGCCGTCGCCGGCGCCGACCACGATCGGGGTGTCGGCGGGCAGGCCGGTGGCGCGGGCCGCGTCGGCGGTCAGGCCGGGCAGGACGTGGGTGGTGGGGACGAGCCGGGGGAGCTGTTCGGCGGTGATCCCGGCGAGACCGAGGGCCTCGGAATCCCAGGCCAGCCGGTGGATGTTCAGCAGGCCGGTGGCGGAGGCGACGGAGTGGTCGGTGACCAGGGCATCGGTCAGCCGCAGCAGCACGTAATCCTTGATCCCCACCCAGTGGGCGACCCGTTCGTGCAGCTTCGGCTGCTGCTCGGCGAACCAGACAAGCTTCGACAGGGGCGCCATGGGGTGCACGGGGGTGCCGGTGCGCCGGTGCAGCGCCAGCCCGGACGGCACGGCGCGCAGCCGTTCGGCCTGGGTGCTGGCACGGGAGTCGGCCCAGATGATCGACGGGGTGAGCGGGACGCCGTCGGCGTCGAGGCCGATGAGGCTGTGCATGGCGGTGCTGAACGACAGCCCGGCGACCGGGCCGGGTAGTTCGTCGACCACCGCGCGGATCGAGCTCACCACCGCGTCGCAGAGCAGCCGTGGGTCCTGTTCGGCGTATCCGGGGTGCGGTTCGTCGAGGGGGTTGCCGATCGAGTGGGCGGCGAGTTGCCGTCCACCGGCGTCGTACGCGACGGCCTTGGTGCTGGTGGTGCCGATGTCCACCCCCACCATGACGGCAGATTCGCCCACCGGCGAACCATGCCACGCGCCGCGACCGGCCGCTGACTTTTGGGCCGGATCGCGGTGGTCAATCACCCGATCAGTCGTATTAGTACGCTTCGCGTGTCTTTCCGGCTGTTTACCGCAGTTGACAGGTAGGAAAGACCCGGGTGGGCTCGCGCGGCAGAGGAGTCGGCGTGGCGATGACTGATTCGACGGGTTCCACATGGCGTTACCGGTGGGCGCACCGGCAGAACGACCGGCGGCTGCGCACGTTCCGCGCGGCCGACGAGGCGTGGCGGCGACGCGACGACGAGCTGCGGCGGCTGCGTACCCTCGCCGTGTCCTTGCATGGCTCGACCGAGGCCGGCGCGGGCCTGCCGATGGAACTCACCCCCGGCGAAGTGGTCTTCTGGACGCTGCCGGCCGCGCAACTGGTCGAGGTACGGCACAGCGCCGTGCTGCCGGCCCCCGAACTGGCCGTCGAGCCCGACCCGCCGATGCTGCGCCCGCGCCGCCCCGAGGGAGTGCGGGTCGTCGATGCCGGGCTGGCCGTGCTCACCAACCGGCGGCTGGTCCTGCTCGGCGGGCGAGGCCGGCGCGACTGGGCGTACGGGAGGATGACCGGGCTGTCGCACGACCCGGGCACGCCGGTGACCCTGATCCAGGTCCTGGACCGGCGGCGTACGTCCGGGCTGCTGCTGCCCACCGGCGCGGTGGCCGACTTCCGGTTCAAGCTGACCCTGGCCTTCGCCGACGCGATCGAGCAGCGGGCGGCGGTCGTCGCTCAACTCGACGAGCTGATCGGGGAACACGGCGCGGCGCGGCCGACCCGGCCGGCCGTCCTCACCCCGGCGCAGGCCCGGGTCACCGCACGGGTGCCGGGCGGTCGGCGCGGCGTCGCGGTCGGCGCGGCTGTCGCGCTGATCGTGCCGGCGATGCTCTTCGAGTCCGACCCGCCGGTGCGGCCCGGCTCCGAGCGGGCCTCGGCCGCCACCCCGGCGTCCACCACCGCGCCGGTGCCGTCGCCGGCCGCCCCCGCCGTGCCGGCCACCTCGCCGAAGCCCCACCGCACCCGCGCCACGCCCACGGCCGCACCATCCCGGCCGGTCGCCGAGTCGCGCTGCGGCGCCCCGGACAACCCCTACGGGTACGACTTCTGCGGCGGCCAGCGGATCCGCACGCCGGACCGGGGAGTCTGCGACTGGTTCGACTGCGTACCCGACTTCTGGTCCGGTCGGGGCTGGCTGGTGCAGTGCCATGACGGGACGGTCAGCCTGACCGGCGGGCAGCGCGACTCGTGCACCGGCCATCGGGGCTTCCGCCGCACCGTCTGGACCTGACGGTTCAGCGAGGCCGGGAACCGCCGAGGGGGAGCAGACCGGCGAGGACCAGGGCGGCGCCGATTGGCAGCAGGTCCAGCTGCACCGCGATCGACGCGAACCCCACCAGCACCAGCACCGGTCCCCAGATCGGCAGCAGCCGCACGAAGGCCGCGCGGAACAGCAGGGTGAGCAGGCCCAGCTCGAACAGCGCCGGTCCACCCGCCAGCACCAGGCCGGGCGTGTTCACCGCGTCGGCGAACCGGGGGAACAGGTCGCCGAGGATCACCCACCCGAAGCCGACCGCGCCGAGCAGGCCGGCCACCGCCGCCACGTCGTCGACCGCCCGCAGCGGGGACGAGGTGGCGCGCAACAGCCCGTGCAGGCCCACGATCACCGCCCCGAACGCGACGATGCCGAACAGGAACAGGGTGTGCCCGATCATCCACGGCCACGCCGACTTGTCGCGGTGCCCGCCCAGGCCGCCGATCAGGCGCAACAGGCCGTAGCCGAACAGCAGCAGCGACGCGGTCACGGCCATCGACCGCAGCCAGGGGTACGCGGTACGCCCGGCCGCCCGGACATCGTTGATGGTCATTGCCTCAGCCTGTCAACGAGGCGCGTGCCGGACATCCGGGTCCGTCCCCTACCCGTCCCGGAACGGCACACCCCGATGCGCCTCGGGGACGGATGCCGCTACCGTCGCGTCGTGTCCCGCGTGATCACTCTCGTTCTGGTCGACGACGCCGGTGTGTCGCTCGGCGCCCTGCCCCCGTTCGAGGTGCCGGAGCCGTGGTGGCAGCAGGTCGGCGGAATCGTCGACGGGGCCCGCCGCCACCACGGCGTCGACGTGGCCGTGCTGCGGCTGCTCGCCGCCGACCGGCCAGAGCCGCCCGGCGGCCACCTCACCTACCTCGGCCAGGTCACCACGCCGGTGGCCGTACCCCTGGAACCGGTGCCGGTGGACCTGGCGCCGCACCCGCTGCGCGCCCCCTGGGCGCGGCCCTGCGGCCCGGCCCGCAGCCTTGCCTGGGCCACCGGCGAGCTGCACCGCCTCGGCCGGCCGGTGACCGCCACCGTCCAGCACCGCACCTGGAACCTGTCGGCGATCTGGCGGCTCGACGGCGAGCATGGCAGCGCCTGGCTCAAGCAGGTGCCCGGGTTCTTCCGGCACGAGGCTGCCGTGCTGCGCTGGCTCGCCAGCGTCGCGCCCGCCACCGGGCCGGCCCTGCTCGCCGCCGACGACGCCGGCCGGATCCTGCTCGACCACGTGCCCGGCGAGGACCGCTACACCGCCGACGACACCGAACGCGCCGCTATCGCCGCCGACCACCACCTGCTCCAACTGCGCGCCGCCGACCACGTCGACGCGCTGGTCGCGGCCGGCGTACCCGACCTGAGCGGGCCGGCCCTGGCCGCCTGGATCCGGCGGTGGCTCGCCCCGTACGACGTGTCCGCCGTCGCCGACCTGCTCGCCGACCTCGACGACCGGCTCGACCAGGTACGCGACTGCGGGCTGCCCGACACCCTCGTCCACGGTGACCTTCACCCCGGCAACGTACGCGGCGACGGCCGGCGGCGAGTCGTCATCGACTGGGGTGACTCGTTCGTCGGGCACCCCGCCTTCGACATCCTGCGCCTCACCGAAACCCTTGCCCCGGCCGCCGCCGCGCCGCTGCTCGACGCCTGGGCCGCCCGCTGGCGGGCCGACGTGCCCGGCAGCGACCCGCGCCGCGCCGTCGACCTGCTGCGGCCGGTCGCCCCGCTGCGTTTTGCTGCCGCGTACGCGATGTTCCTGGCCAACATCGAACCGAGCGAGCACCCCTACCACGCGGCGGACGTGCCGGCCTGCCTCGGCGCGGCCGCCGCCGAGGCGAAGCAGGTGATCCGGCCCGACTGACGGTACTTGTATCAACTCCTTGACACAAGTGAGTCGGCCCGGTGATGCTTGTTTGTGTCAAATGCTTGATACAAAGGAGAGTGTCGTCGTGCCGGTCACGGTGATCCTGGGGCTTCTGCTGCTGCCGCTGCTCGGCGTCGCGCTGGCCGGCCCGTCCGCGACGGGCGAACCCGCGACCGAGCACATCCGGCGCACCACCCGACGCTGGCGGTGGTCCGGCCTGATCCTCGGAGCGGCGGTCGCCGCCGTCGCCGCCGGCCAAGACCCGCTGGGACGCGGCGTCCTGCTGGCCGCGCCCCTGTTCGGTCTCTGCGTGCTGGCCGGAGTGGTGGCGGGCGAGAGCCGCGTCGTCGTCCGTCCCGCCGGCACCGCCCGCCAGGCCACCCTGGAGACCCGGCAGGTCCGCCACTACCTGCCCCGTCGACCATTCCGGGCGGTGGCCGCCGCCGGCGGTGCGCTGGCCATCCTGCTGACCGCGACCACCACCGCCGGCTCCGCCGACGACCTCGGCCGCGCCGGCCGCACCCTGGCCTACCGCTGCGGCGAATTCGCCGGCGGCTCCCACGGCCCATGGGCCGGCTCCTTCTACAGTCTTCCTCTCGCCCTGGTCGTCGGCCTCGGTGTGCTGATCGCCGCGCTGGCCATGCACCGGCTCGTCGGACGCCCCCGCCCGCACACCTCCGCCGGTGACCTGGTGCGCGACGACGCGGAGCGGCGCCGCTCCGCCACCGCCGTCACCGGGGCCTGCGGTGTGCTGGTCACCATCCCGCTCATCGGGATCTCCCTGCTCACCGCGGCCGGACTGCTGGCCAGCCCGTGCCGGCCGACCTGGTGGACGGCCGCCGCCTGGGTGCTGTTCCTGCTCATCCCGGCCTGGACCGCCCTGCTGGGCTGGAGCGCCGTCGCCGTCCTGGATCCCGGCCCCCGCGCCGACCGGCCCGCCCCGGTACCGGCGTGAACGCGCCGACCCTGCGGGTCGACACGCAGGACCCCACACCCCCGTACGAGCAGCTACGCCGACAACTGGCCGACCTGATCCACACCGGAGTGCTCCAGCCCGGCGACCGGCTGCCACCGCTGCGGCAACTCGCCGGCGACCTCGGCCTGGCCGTCGGCACCGTGGCCCGCAGCTACCGCGAGCTGGAGACCGCCGGGCTGGTCCGGTCCCGACGCGGCGGCGGCACCCGGGTGGCGGACCAGGTGCCCGCGCCGCGCGCCGACGAGCGCCGCCAAGCGCTCGACCGGCACGCGACCGCCTACCTGCGGCAGGCGCGGCTGCTCGGTGTCGACCGGGAAGCCGCCCTCGACGCCGTACGCCGCGCCTGGTCCGCCGACGAGTGATCGTCAGACCCGCTGAACCGGGATCCACAACTCCGCGTCGGCCTGCGTACCGTCCGCCGACACCCGCACCTGCGAGATCTCCGGGCCCGGGCGGCTCTCGTACGGGTTGGACGGAAACCACTGGGTGAACACGTCCCGCCACAGATACTGCACCGCCTGCGGGAACGCCCCGGAGGCCTGGAACACCGCCCACGCGCCGGCCGCCACCGGCAGGTTGTCCAGGTCCTCCGGCGCGTCCGCGCCGGTCACCACCCCGTGCCAGTAGTCCAACTCGGTGCCCTCGGCCCGGTCGCCGGCCAGGCCGTCGCTGACGTTGACGATGCCGTGCGGCTCCTGGTCCGACAGCGCCTCGATCCGGCGTACGGTCTCCGGGTCGATGCCCTTGACGAACGCCACGATGGCCGGGTTCATCCCCTCGTGCACCAGCGGAACCCGCGCCTTGCGCCCGACCAGGCGGAAGGCGTCCTTCTCCACGATCCGATACTGCATGCTGCTGCTCCCTTCCACGATGAGCCGGAAGGACATCCGGGGCTGCGACCGCAGCACCGCCCCCGTACGCCGGGCTTCGCCCGGGCCGACGCCGTGCACGGCCCGGAACGCCCGGGCGAAGGCCTCGTTAGACCCGTACCCCCAGCGCACCGCGACGTCGAGCAGCGGCACCTTCCCGGCGAGGACCTCCGCGCCGGCGACGGTGAGCCGCCGCCGGCGCACGTACTCCGACAGTGGGATGCCGGCCAGGGCGGAGAACAGCCGCCGGAAGTGGTGCTCCGACACGCACGCGATCCGCGCCAGGTCGGCGACCTCGACCGGCTGGTCGAGGTGCCGTTCGAGGTGGTCCATCGCCTGGTTGAGCCGCTCCAACACCCGGTGCTCCTTCCTCTTCCACCACCGACGCTAGGGGCCGCCGAGGCGCTGAACCCGATCTCATCGAGCCCGATTAAGTCGGCTCGCTTTATGATCACGAGGTGTGTCTGCGTGGACACGAGCGGCCAGGCTGAATCCGAGTTGTAAGTATTAGCTGAAGGGTCATCGGGTCGTCGGTGGACACATGGTCACTCTGCTCATCGCCGCGCACGGTGTCGCTGAACAGGTACCGATGCGGGAGACCCTTGACGCCGACTTCGCCGCGCTGCCTGCCGTCATCGCCGATCCTCGGCTCGCTCGCGCCCTCGCCGAGCGCGGTTACCAACGCGGGGATGCAGCAAACCGCTTCGTACGCAGCCATCACGACAACCGCGGACCACGAAGGATGCGGTCGACCTCTGGCGCCTACTCCAAGCCGCTCATGCCGCAGGACTGACAGCGACAACCTGGCCGAACAGCGCTACCGGGCAGGCCGCCGCCAACATCCTTTACCGCTTCTTTGGGATTCCCGGCGCGACTGGCCTCAAGCAGGTGTCTGCGAGGTCGGCGGACCGGACACGAATGCAGGCCTTGGTAAAACGCGTTGTCGCCCGCCCTGAATGAGCCCGACCATCAGCCGAGCGCGTGGCGCGTAGCGGAGGTTTACGTGTGATGACCGATCGAGTCGACTGGAGCAAGCTTCGCGAGCGCCGGATGGCCGAGCCGGGGGCGGACGAGGCGTACGAGACTGCGCGGATCGCTTTCGAGCTCGGACAGACCGTACGCGAGTTGCGGGAGCGGAACGGTTGGAGCCAGACGCAACTGGCACGAGCGGCCGGCATGACCAGTCGGCGGTGGCCCGCTTCGAGGCTGGCGGCACCGTACCCACGCTGGTCGTTCTCGAACGGTTGGCCCGCGCGCTGCACATGCGCCTCAACGTCCGCTTCTCGCCGAGCGCCGACGCGGCCTGACGCCTCTCTTGCCGGCTGCCACAAGCCGCATTCACGATGCGGTGACCGCCCGCCGGCCCGCTGTCGACTACTCGGGGCGGTGGCAGACGGCCTCGACGTTGTTGCCGTCCGGGTCGCGGACGAACGCGCCGAAGTAGGTCGCGTGGTATTCGGGCCAGACCCGGGGCGCGTGCAGCACCTCCGCGCCAGCCGCGACCGCAACGTCGTAGAAGGCCTGCACCGCGGCCCGGTCGGGGGCGGTGAAGGCGATGTGCGCCTCCAGCGGCGCGGCCTCAGCGGGCCCAGGCACCAGCCAGAAGTCGGGGCGGTCGACGCCGTAGCCGATCGGGCCGGGCTGCATGATCCGGCGGCCGCCCAGCGGGGCGAGCACCGCGTCGTAGAAGGCGGCGCTGGTCGACAGGTCGCGCACCATGACGGAGAAGTGGTCGAGCATGTCGTCCCCCTGCGGTCGGTCGTGACCGGGCCAGGCTAGGAGGCGGCTACGACAATTCGGCGCGTCAGAATTTCTCGCCGCCGAGCAGCAGCGCCGGCCCGGCCGGCGTCTGTACGGGCATGAGCGAGCAACGCGAGCACGGGTGCGAGCCCGTCTGCGGGCACATTGGGCGGTGGTCAGGTGGACGTTGAAACCGAACGGGACTTCGTCTCCTTTGTCGAGGCCCGGTCGCATGTGCTGTTCCGCACGGCACTGGCCCTGACCGGAGACCGGCATCAGGCGGAAGACCTGCTTCAGACGGTCCTGGCCAAGGCCCTTCGGCGCTGGAAACACATTCATGGGTCGCCGGAGGCGTACCTGCGCAGCGCCATGTACCGCCAGCAGGTGAGCTGGTGGCGGCGGCCGGGGCACGGCCGCGAACTGACCACCGATCGGGTCCCGGACAACCGGGCGGCACCGGACCGCACCGCTCAGTTCGACCTGAGCATGGCGTTGCGGGACGCGCTGCGCCGGCTCGCGCCGAAGCAACGCGCAGTGCTTGTGCTGCGCTATTTCGAGGACGTTCCCGACGACGAGATCGCCCGCCTGCTCGGCTGCAAACCGGCGACGGTCCGCAGCCAGATCGCGCGGGCCCTCAGCCGGCTACGCGCCCTCTGCCCAGACCTCGACAGCCTTGCCGTAAAGGAGACACACGGATGACCACCGACTTGGACCGGGCACTACGCGACGCATTCGAACGGATCGGCGATGAACCTGCACCGGTCGGTGTCGCACCCGCCGTCGTGAGCAGGGTCCGTCGTCAGGGTCGAGTGCGGGTGGCTCTGAGCACCGGCGCTCTCGTGGCGCTCGTCGCCGTCGGAGCGCCGTTGGGGGTTCGGGCGGCGGGTGGGCAGAATGAACCGTTCAGCGCTGGCTCACCGGGCGGGCAGACCGTACAGCTCGGTGCCGGCTCACCGACCTGTTCGCAGGTCGTGACCGCCTACAGCTTCACCGGCCGGCAGCCGCCGCGGGACTCGCTGCTGCGCGACGATGCGACCGGCGAGTACGTCGAACTGCCGTACCACACCGTGGTCCCGTCTCCGGACGGATCCCGGGTGCTGGTCCGCCGGGGCGAGGACACGCCGGCCAGCCCGCTGCGCTGGGGAATCCTCGATCCGGCCAACCTGGATCACGTGCGGTGGATCGGCAGCTACGGCAGCGACGAGGGCAGTTGGTCGCCCGACGGCAAGGAGATCCTGTTCACCGTACGCGAGCGCCTGCACGATAAGGGCTTCGCGATCGTCGACGCGGTGACCCTGAAGGACACCTTCGTCAAGCTTAACTTCTATGCTGGCGGCAACACCGGCGCACAGGACTTCGTCTGGGCGCCCGGCGGCAACGAGGTCGCGCTCACGGTGTCGCAGAGCGCTGGCAGCGAGAGTCTGCCCGACCAGGTGACCGGGATCCGTTTCTACAACCGCTCCGGGAAGCTGACGCACACCATCCCGGCGACCGCCGCGCTTGGTTCGGCGCAGGCGTTCTCCCCCGACGGGAGCCGGATCGCCCTGCAGAACGTTGGCATCGACGCCCCTATCAGGATCGTCGCGACGGCCACCGGTGCCGCTCAGCAGACCATCCCGCTCTCCGGTGAGTTCATCGCCTGGGCCGACGATGAGCATCTCGTCCTTCGCTCCTGGCCTGATGACCGCAAGGGGTCGGAGATGCAGGTCGTTGACCTGGCCGGACGCGTTACCCAGGTCATACCTCTGCGCGCCGACGTCGTGAACGCAAGCCCCATCTTCGTCGCCTGCAAGTAGCCGACAGGGGTGGAGGCCGGTGCCGGTGCCGTGGTGGCGTCGGCACCGGCCTCGCGGTCATCATCACCCGGCGACACGTGGACCGCAGGTGCCGGCGAACGTCGGACCGGGCTGGTGTGATGGGCCGATGGGTGAGTCCGAGGTACGGCGCACCGTCGAGGCGGTGTGGCAGATGGAGGCCGGGCGGGTCGTGGCCGGCATCGCGGCGATCGTCCGCGATGTCGGCCAGGCCGAGGAGCTTGCCCAGGATGCCCTGGTCGCCGCCCTCCAACAGTGGCCGCGCGACGGGGTGCCGGCCAACCCCGGCGCGTGGCTGATGACCGTCGGCAAGCGCCGCGCCGTCGACAGCCTGCGCCGCAGGCAAACCCAGCAGCGTACGCTCGCCGAGCTCGGCCGGGACTTCGACGAGCAGGTCATCCCCGATTTCGACGCGGCCGTCGAGGATCGGATCGAGGATGACCTGCTGCGGCTGATCTTCGTGGCCTGCCACCCGGTGCTGTCGCCGATCGCCCGGGCGGCGCTGACCCTGCGGCTGGTCGGTGGCCTGACCTCAGGCGAGATCGCCCGCGCCTTCCTCACCTCCGAGTCGACCGTCGGGCAGCGGATCACCCGCGCCAAGCAGACCCTCGCCAGGGCCCGTGTGCCGTTCGAGGTGCCCGGCCCGGCCGAGCGCGCCGAGCGCCTCGACTCGGTGCTGGAGGTCGTCTACCTGATCTTCAATGAGGGGTACGCGGCCACCGCCGGCGACGACTGGATGCGGCCGGCCCTGTGTCAGGAGGCGTTGCGGCTGGCCCGGCTGCTGCAAGGGCTGATACTGGACGAGCCCGAGGTGCACGGGCTGGCCGCGCTGCTGGAGATCCAGGCGTCGCGTACGCATGCCCGCACCGGCCCCGACGGCGCGCCGATTCTGCTCAACGATCAGGACCGCAGTCGCTGGGACCAGATGCTCATCCGCCGGGGCCTCGCCGCGCTCGACCGGGCCCGCGCCGGTGGCCAGCCCGGCCCGTACGTTGTGCAGGCCGAGATCGCGGCGTGTCACGCGCGGGCGTATGCCCCGCAGGAGACCGACTGGGCGCGGATCGCGACCTGGTACGCGGAGCTGGCCCGGTTGGTGCCCTCACCGGTGGTGGAGCTGAATCGGGCGGTCGCCGTCGCCCAGGCCGACGGGCCGGCGGCCGGTCTGGTACTGGCCCGCGCGTTGGCGGATGATCCGGCGCTGGCCGCCTACCACCTGCTCCCCAGCGTGCTCGGTGACCTGCTCGCCCGGCTCGGTCGGCACGACGAGGCCCGGGCCGAGTTCGAGCGGGCGGCGTCGCTGACCGGCAACGCCCGCGAGCGGGCGCTGCTGCTGGACCGGGCGGCGGCCTGCAGGTCGTAAAAGATCTTGGAACGGGATGTCGGATCCGGGTCGACCCGGACGACGGGTCAGTGAAAGCTTCTTCCAGAAGGGATGTCATCGATGCGGTTCATGTTGATGCACAAGTTGGACGAGAACACTCCCGGCGCTTTCGACCCGAGCCCCGAGTTCATCGAGCAGATGGGCGGCTTCATCGAGGAGGTGGCCAAGTCCGGCGTGCTGCTCGCGGCCGAGGGGCTGTGCAAGAGCGGCAAGGAGGACGCGTCGCGGATCACCGTCAGCAACGGCAAGACCACCATCACCGACGGGCCGTTCACCGAGACCAAGGAACTCATCGCCGGGTTCGCGCTGCTTGACGTGCGGTCAAAGGAGGAGGCGGTGGAGTGGGGCAAGCGCTTCACCAAGCTCTTCGTCGACCACGGCATCGACGTCGAGGTCGACGTCCGCCGGATCTACGAGGGGCCCAGCGAGGCCTGAGCGCAGCGCGGTGGGGCGGGGCGGTGTCTGCCGCCCGCCCCGCCTAGTCGGGGGCCTCGTGTTGCTGTACGACCCGGTCGATGCGGCGGTCGGGTACGACCCACATGATCGCCACGGCGACGAAACACGCCAGGGCGAGCCCGACGCCGATGCGCCCGCTGCGGTCGATCAGCAGGGCGCTGAGGATCCCGGCGACGTAGAGCACCGGGGAGACCTTGCCCTTGATGTCGGCGCCGATGGCCTGCCGTAGCGGTGAGGCCGGTCCCTGCTGCCGGATGATCGTCGCTTGGAGCACGAAGTATGCGATGGCTGCGCTGAGCAGGTTCAGGCCATAGATGACGACCGGGGTCGGTCGAAACCTCGAGTCGTCGACCCAGGCCGTGGTCAGCGGGAACAGCGACAGGCAGAACAGCAGCCCCAGGTTCGCCCACAGCACACCGCCGCTGACCTGCCGTACCAGGTGGAACATGTGGTGGTGGTTGTTCCAGTAGATGCCGACGTAGACGAAGGTGAGCAGGTAGGTCAGCAGCCCGACGCCGGTCGTGTGGACGAGGTCGGTGAGGTCGTGACCGGTGGGGACCTTCAGCTCCAGCACCATGATCGTGATGATGATGGCGAGCACGCCGTCGCTGAACGCCTCCAGCCGGTTGGTCCGCACGCCACCATCCTTCCCCTGCGCCTAGGAACTTGATGACGTAAACGACTTGCCGCCGTGTTGGGGTCGCCGACGGTTGAATCGTTGACGACATCACGTTTGTAGGGAGCGTGAGAGGCATCCTGTCCCAGCGTGGCACCGGGTCCGAGAGTCGGGCCGGGCAGGGACGGGACCAAGGGTACGCCGGGGATATATACGCGAGGTATACACTCAGGGTATGGTGTCGGCATGAGCGTACCCATGACCCTGCTCGGCCTGCTCGAACGCGAGCCCAGCCACGGCTACGACCTGAAACGCGACTACGACCTGTTCTTCAACCGCGGCAAGCCGCTGCCGTTCGGCCAGGTCTACGCGACCCTCGGCCGGCTCACCCGCGACGGCAAGATCGTGGTCGGCGAGGTCGAGCCGGGCGTCGGCCCCGAACGCAAGCGCTACGTCATCACCGACCGAGGTGCGACCGAGTTCGAGTCGTGGCTGACCGAGCCGGTCGACGCCGAGCCCAACCTGCAGAGCGTGCTGTTCACCAAGGTCGTGCTGGCCCTCATGCTCGACCGCCCCGCCGAGGAATACCTCGACATGCAGCGCGCCACCCACCTGCGGCGGATGAAGGAGCTCACCGACCTGCGGCGCAGCGGCGACCTGGTCGACGTCATGCTGGCCGACCACGGCCTGTTCCACCTGGACGCCGACCTGCGCTGGATCGACACCACGATCGCCCGGCTGGACACCCTCCGGAAGGTGGTACGCAAGTGAAGGCGGTCGAGGCGCGCGACGTCATGCTCTCCTTCGGTGAGACGCCGGCGCTGCGGGGGGCCAGCGTCTCGGTGGCCCCGGGCGAGATCGTCGCCATCATGGGCCCCAGCGGCTCCGGGAAGTCCACCCTGCTGCACTGCCTGGCCGGGATCCTGGTCCCCGACGCGGGTGAGATCCACTTCGACGGCCGCCGGATCGACACGCTGAGCGAACACGAGCGCAGCATGCTGCGGCGCGACCAGTTCGGTTTCGTGTTCCAGTTCGGGCAGCTCGTGCCGGAGTTGACCGCCGAGGAGAATGTCGCGCTGCCGCTGCTGCTCGGCGGCGTCAAGCGCGCCGCCGCACTCAAACAGGCGCGGCCGTGGTTCGAGCGGCTCGGCCTGGCCGGGCTGGAGCACCGTCGCTCCGGCGAGCTCTCCGGCGGTCAGGCGCAACGGGTCGCGCTGGCCCGCGGCCTGGTCGCCCGGCCCGGGGCGCTCTTCGCCGACGAGCCGACCGGGGCGCTCGACTCGCTCACCGGCGAGCAGGTCATGGACCTGCTGGTCGCCTCGGCCCGCGAGGAGGGCACGACCGTCGTGCTGGTCACCCACGAGGCCCGCGTCGCCGCGTACGCCGACCGGCAGGTCATCGTCCGCGACGGCAAGGTGAACGCGCTGGTGCTCTCATGATCCGGTTCGGTCTGCGGCTGTCCCTGGCCGGCGGTCGGGAGGCCGCCGCCCGGCTCGTCATCATCGCCGCCGCGGTGGCGCTCGGCGTCGGCATGCTGCTGACCACGCTCGCCGGCATGAACGCGGTCGGCGCGCAGAACGAGCGGTACGGCTGGCTCAACACCGCCACCGTCCCGGCGGACTCCGCCGAGGCGTCGGCCGGCCAGCTGTGGTGGCTGCTGCGGGAGGACTACTACCACGGCCGGTCCATCGGCCGGCTGGACGTCGCGGTGGCGGGCCCGGACGCGCCCGTACCGCCGGGCATCGCGCACCTGCCCGGGCCGGGCGAATATTACGTCTCGCCCGCCCTCGGCGAGCTGTTGCGGGCCACCCCGGCCACGGAACTCGGCGACCGCTTCCCCGGCCACGAGGTCGGCACGATCGGCCCGGCGGCGCTGCCCTCGCCCGACTCGCTGCTGATCGTCGTCGGCCGCACCCCGGCGGACCTGGAGCCGCTCGGGGCCCGGAAGGTCCCCCAGATCAACACCCTCTCGCCGAGCCACTGCAAGAACGGCTGCCCCATCGGGATCAACCAGGCCGGTATGACGCTCGTGCTCTCCGTCGTCGCCGCCGCGCTGCTCTTCCCGGTGCTCATCTTCATCGGCACCGCGACCCGGTTGGCCGCCACCCGCCGGGAGCAGCGCTTCGCCGCGATGCGGCTGGTCGGCGCCACCCCACGGCAGATCTCCCTCATCTCGGCCGTGGAGTCGACCCTCGCCGCCATGGTGGGCACCGCCGTCGGGTTCGGCGTGTTCTTCGCCGCCCGGCCGGGGCTCGCCATCATCCCGTTCACCGGCGAACCGTTCTTCCCCGGCGACCTGTCGCTCACGATCGTCAACGTCCTGGCGGTCGCGTTCGGCGTGCCGCTCGGTGCTGTGGTGGCCTCCCGGTTGGCGCTGCGTCGGGTGCAGATCACGCCGCTGGGCGTGAGCCGACGGGTCACCCCGAAGCCGCCGCACGCCTGGCGGCTGGTCCCGCTGGTCGCCGGGCTCGCCGAGATGGCGTACTTCATCGGCCGGCGTCCGGCGACGGTCAACGGCCAGATCACCGCGTACCTCTCCGGGTTTGTGGTGATCATGATCGGGCTGGTGCTGGCCGGGCCGTGGCTGACCATGGTCGGTGCCCGGGTCCTGGCCGGGCGGGCGAGTCGACCCGCCACGCTCATCGCCGGGCGGCGGCTCGCGGACAACCCGCAGGCCGGCTTCCGGTCGGTCAGCGGGCTGATCGTGGCGCTCTTCGTGACCAGCGTGGCGACCGGCACGATCACCACCTTCGTCGCCAACCGTGGCGCGCCGCACGCCGACATGGTGGAGGCCACCTCGATGGCGAAGACGTTCTGGCCCGAGGACGGGCCCGCGCCGGCCGCCGACGAGATCCCCGCCGGGCTCCAGAGCATCCCCGGGGTACGCAGCGTGACCGTGGTCCACGCCAATCCAGTCGAACGCCCACCGGTCGAGGTTCGGCAGAAGCCGACGGATTCCGAATCCGCCGCCTATCGAGCGTGGGGGCCAGGCGTCATCACGTGCGCCGAGCTGGACCGTTTGGCCGTGTTCGGCAGCTGCCCCGCCGGCGCGCAGGTCGTGGCCGTGCCCGACGACCTCATCGGCATGCGGGCGTGGGATCTGACCAGTGACGCCTACGTCTGGGGTGCCGCCGACATGGCTCCCGAAGCGGTCGACCGGCAGCCGATCCGGTCGGTGGTCGTCAACACGACCAGCCGCTCCGCGTTCGAGCAGGCCCGGACGATGCTGATCAACGCGTTTCCGCAGGGGCGCTTCCCGGCGAGCGTCAGCGAGTGGAAGTCGAACTCCGCCCGGCAGATGAACCAGTTCCAACAGCTGGCCAATGTGATCATGCTGGCCAGCCTGCCGATCGCTGGCTGCAGCCTGGCCGTCAGCGTGGCCGGCGGGCTCAGCGACCGGAAACGACCGTTCAGCATGCTGCGCCTGACCGGGATGCAGCTGCGTACGCTGCGCGGGGTGGTCGCGTTGGAGACCGTCGTACCGTTGCTGCTCGTCGCGGCGGTGGCGATCGGGATGGGCTTTCTGGCCGCGCACCTGTTCCTGCGGGCGCAGCTCGGCTACACGCTGCTAGCGCCGGGCCGGTCGTTCTATCTCCTGGTCGCCGGCGGGCTGGCCGTGTCGCTGGGCATCGTCGCGCTGACGCTGCCGCTGCTGCGCCGGATCACGGGCCCGGAGACGGCCCGCAACGAGTAACCGCGACCGCACCCACCCTGGTATGGGGGCGCGGGTGATACCGGAGAGTGACGCGGGGCTGGGGGGTCTCCTCCTAGCCTCGCGTCCATGAGGAAGCTTGTGACGGGCTTCGGGGCCCTGCTCGGGCTGTATCTGATAGCTCGCGCCGCCGTCGAGCCGTTCGTGATCGACATGACCGATCCCGCCAGCTACCAGCGGGACTGGGGCGGCCCGAGTCTGGCCGGCGTTCTGGCCGTCCACTGCGGGCCGGGCCTGGTCTCCGCAGTGCTGATCGGGTGGGGGTTGCGTTCGTGGTGGCGGAGCCGGGCACCGCGCGGGAAGGGGTCTACCGTGGCGCGGTGACGGCTTACCCGAGGGGGACCTGGACGGCGACGTCGCGCTTCGGGTAGTAGGCCTCCACCTTGTTCGCGCCGTACTTGTCGCGGAACAGCTGCACGACGTGCCGGACCCGGTCGGAGTCGGTGATCGGCGTGGCGCTCGAGCTCAACGCCGTGCCGTTGGCGGCCAGCTGGATCATCGGCGTCTTCCGTACGTTCTTGTACCAGTGGCTGCTCGAGCCGGTCACCGGGACCAGGAAGACGCTGTCTTCCTCCTGCACGAACCACACCGGGTGCGAGATCTGCCGCCCGGTCTTGCGCCCGGTCGTGGTGAGCTCGACTTCGCTGACGCCCTCGAGAGCGTCCCTGATCGCGTTGGCCACGATGCCTCCCGACAGCTACCCGACGTGCTCTCACCTGCCAGGCTATGGAGCTTCGCGCCCGCCTGCCGCCGGTTCCAGGGGACTCGTCGGCTGATTTCCCAACGCTCCTTTTGTGCGCTACGCACACGTTTACGCTGAGAACGCGGGCCCTCAGAGTCCAGCCGTACGGCGAGCGGCGCCGGAGGCCGCGGACGAGCGAGTAACCCGAGGAGGCGGCGGTGGCAGAGTCGTACCCCCAACCGCCGCCCCCGGTGATGCGGCGGCGAGCGTGGCTGCGGATCTTCTGGATCGGCCTGGTGTTGTGGCTGGCCACCATCGTGATCATCTTCGCGACCGGCAACCCCAACCTGGTGCCGACCCTGGTGCTGGTGGGCAGCTTCCTGGTGCCGGTGACGTTCGTGGCGTGGGCCTTCGAGCGACGGGAAACCGGTGAACTCACCCCGGGCCTGATCCTCAACACGTTCATAGCCGGCGGTGTGGTCGGCGTGCTGGCCGCCTCGCTGCTCGAGTCTTACCTGCTGCGCAGTTCCTCGGCGCTGGTGTTCCTCGGCGTGGGGCTCATCGAGGAGGCCGTGAAGCTCGCGGTGCTGGCGTTCCTGACCCGGCACCTGCACCAGAAGGCGATACGCGACGGCGCCATCCTCGGCGCCTCCGTCGGGTTCGGCTTCGCGGCCTTCGAAACCGCCGGCTACGCCTTCACCTCGCTGTTCACCGCCCACGGGCTGTCGGTGAGTCAGCTGGTGGCGACCGAAGTGGTGCGCAGTGTGATCAGCCCGTTCGGGCATGGCCTGTGGACGGCGATCCTCGGCGGCGTGCTCTTCTCCTCCAGCACCCGGGAACACTTCACGATCACCGGGCGGCTCATCCTCGCCTACCTCGGCGTGTCCCTGCTGCACGCCTTCTGGGACGGCATGCGGGTGATCGCGCTGTACCTGACCCTGCTGTTCACCGGGGGAGTGGTGCGCCACGGCCGGATCGTGCACCCCACCGGCGGGCAGGTGCTGCTGGCCACCCTGCTGGAGTGGATAGGTCTCGCGATCGTGGCCCTCATCGGGCTGCTCTGGCTGCGGGCGGTGGTGCGGTCGGAGCGCCGCCGCCCGCCGCATCCACCCCCACCCGAGTCCGGGTGGCGGGTGCCGATTCGCCACCCGTGACCCCCGGGCGCGGACGCGGGGGCCGGCGGCCGGTAAGTTTGATATACGCGGATATCGTCCCCCATGCGCCGGATGCGCGACCACGCCCGCCGTGGTCGGTTCTGACGAGGTTGGGGTCATGGAAAGAGCAAAGCAAGATCAGCATCGGGTACCGCGACGGCGGGGGCGACGGCCCACACGCCCCGATCCGGAGTCGGGCCCGCTGGGCGCCTTCGCCGACCGGCTGTCGCGGTTGAAGCAGGAGGCCGGCGACCCCTCGTACGAGGAGATGTCGGTGCGCCTCGGCGCGGCCGCCTCGAAGTCGTCGCTGGCCGCGGCGGCCCAGGGCCGGAGCCTGCCCAGCTGGGAGACGACCTGGGAGTTCGTGCGAGTGCTCGCCGTCGACCGGTTGGGCCACGACCCGGTGGACACCGAGCGGGAGTGGCGGGAGCGCTGGCTGCAGGCCAGGGCCGCCGAGGAGCCGGCGGTCGCCGTGCCCGCACCACCCCGGCGGTACGACCGCCGGCAGCTCGGCATCGCCGGCGTGGCCGCGACCATGGCCGCTCTCAGCGGTGTGGGTGTCACCTTCGTCGTTCTCGATCGACGCAGGGGCGAGGGCGACGGCAGGGCGGCACCCGCGGTCGCCGCTGCAGCCGATCATGATGATTCTCGGTTCGAGGGCGACATCACCTATCCCGACGGGACGCTGGTGCCGCCGAACTCGTCGTTCACCAAGGTCTGGCGGATCCGCAACACGGGCACGGTGGTTTGGGCCAACCGCTCCCTGGCCCGGGTCAACGACACCCCGTGCCAGACGCCGGTGGCGGTCGCCATTCCGCAGACCAAGCCGGGCGAGACCGTGGACATCGCGGTGCCCGTCCACACCCCCAGCGAGCCCGGGAGCTGCAAAATCTTCTGGAAGATGGCCGACGAGGAGGGGCGGATGTTCTTCCCGCTCAAGCGTCCGATCTTCCTGGACGTACGGGTCGGCGGCTGAGGCGACGTGGCCCTGCCGGCGTATCGCACCGGCAGGGCCACGTCCCGAGCTTCTACTGGTCCGGATGGGTCAGCCGCAGTTGGTGCCGCGCTTGCCGCCCTCGGTGCCGCTGATCCGGCCCATCCAGTCCACGCACTTGCCCGCCGCCGACAGGTAGACCGGCCCGGCGTACGACGTGAAGTAGTCGCCCTGGTAGGCCGGCCAGTGGCTACCGACCGGGTTGATCCCCAGGCCCACCTCGATGAGCACGGCCGAGCCGACGGAGTCCCGCTTGGCGACCGCGCAGTTCTTGCCCGTGGCCGCGCTGTAGGTGAGGAAGACCGTCCCCTTGGAGCCGATCGAGGCGGAGTTCACCACGCTGTAGCCGGACCCGCACTCGCCCCCGTAGGTGGCCGCGTACGCCGGGGTCGCCGCTGTCAGCGCTCCCGCCACCGTGGTGGCGGCCAGGGCGACGGTTGCGGCGGTGGTCTTGACGAGCTTCATCGCACTATCCTCCGGTGCCTGGTGCGTGTTCGGGTCAGCCGCAGTTGGTGCCGTAGCGGGTCTGGGAGGCCGTCCCGATGGTGCCGCCCCAGTCGACGCACGAGCCGGCCGCCGAGACGTAGACCGGGCCCGCGTAGGTCGTGAAGCTGTCGCTTTCCTCGATCCACTTGGTGGTGCCGGACTTGCGGACGTACGCCTCCATCAGGGTGGCGGTGCCCGGCTTCTCCCGGATGGTGACGACGCAGTTCTTTCCGGTGGACGAGCTGTAGGTCAGGTACACCGTGCCACGGGAGTTGGGAAGGTCGATCAGGTTGACGATGTTGTAGCCGGAGCCGCACTGCCCGCCGTAGAGCGCGGCGGACGCGGGCGAGGCCGTGGCCACGACCCCCGCCGTCGCGGCAGCCGCCGTGAGTCCGAACGCGGCGATTTTCTTCGCAATACGCATGAAAGCGTCCCTTCTACTGTGGATTGCCGCGAATGACGCTGCCAGACGGCATCGGCCGACATCAAGTGATCTTCGTCCAGCGATGTTCCAATGGACTATTCGGAGAAATACTCCCCAGGTCAGCGGGCCGCCCAGCCCCAGCCTGATGTAGCCGGCGGCACTGATGGCGCTGGTGACCGGCGTGTCGGCCCTGACGGTCAGCGCGCCGGCGGCCCAGGCCGCCGGTTCCTGCTCGGGGTCCATCACCTACAGCGCGGTGCAGTCGTCAGGCCTCGGTGAGCTGGTCATCTACTACAACAGCGCCAACGGTGGCACCAACAGCGCGTGCTTCTACCACCGCGGCGCGGCGTACGGGCGATCCGCGCCCACGTTCGTGCAGATCTACCGCTGCGCGATGCCGAAGAACAAGGGGGCGCACTGCACCTCCGCGGGCACGCCGGACACGGACTCCGGCGACTTCAGCTACTACGCCGGCCCCGTCGCCGTCACTGGCGTGGCGAACTACTGCGTCGAGGCGGTCGGCTATGTCGGATGGGCCGGCGAACGTCACTGGATCTACAGCCGGCAGCAGGGCTGTTGAGCCGAGCGCACCGACCGTAGAGAACGTGCGGGGCCCGACGACCGAACGGGTCGGGCCCCGCACCTCGACGCCGCAGGCCAGGTCATGGCGTCCTGTCCTTCGGCCGGCGAGGGCCGAAGGACAGGAGTGCCAGGTCCCACGGGCAGGTGGTGTCAGCACCACCGCTTTCGGTGGCCTGATGGGCGGAGAATGACGCCGTGGACAGCTCCGTACGCGCGATCGCCTGGCGGCAGATCCGGCCCGGCGTGCTCGTCGCCGGGCAGGGCTTGGCCGTGGCCGCGCTCAGCCTCACCACCAACCTGGCGCTGTTCGTGCTGTCGGTGGTCTCCCTCGCGCTGATTCCCGCGCTCGGCATCGGGTTCGCGCTCTTCCCGGCGGTGACCGTGCTGGTGCGTGCGTCGCTGACCCTGCAACGCCGGCTGAGCCGGTCGTCCGGGGCACCGATCGGCTCCCCGTACGGGCCGACGCCCGCCGGCGCCCGCATCGGCACCTGGCGGCGGTTCCGGTGGGTGGTCACCGACGCGGCGACCTGGCGGGACTTTGCCTGGCTGGTCCCCGGCGCGATCACCGGCGCCGGGTGCCTGCTCGCGTTCGCCCTGCCTCTCTACGGCCTCGAAGGCATCCTGTTCGTGCCGCTGGTGCTCTATTTGACCGTTGACTGGTACGGCTACGGCGTGTTCTGGCCGATGGACAACCTTGTCAAGGCGTGGCTCGCCGCGCCGCAGGGCTGGCTGATCCTCGCCGCCGGGCTGGCCGTCGCACCCTGGCTGCTGTGGCTGCACTTCCGCTTCGCCGGCTTTTTCCTCGCCCCCACCCGCGCCCAGGAGCTGGCCCTGCGGGTCCGGCACCTGACTGCCAGCCGCGCCGACACCATCGACACGCAGGCCGCCGAGCTGCGCCGCATCGAACGCGACCTGCACGACGGGGCGCAGGCCCGGCTGGTCGCCCTGCGGATGAGCATCGGCCTGGCCGAACAGCTCCTCGCCGACGACCCGGCGGCCGCGCAGCGGCTGCTCAGCGAGGCACAGGAAACCAGCGGCCACGCCCTGGCCGAGCTCCGTCATCTCGTACGCGGGATCTATCCGCCGGTGCTCGCCGAACGCGGCCTCGACGGCGCGGTGCAGGCCCTCGCCCTGGCCGTACCGCTGCCCGTGGAGCTTGACGTGCGACTGGCCGGCAGCCCACCGGCGGCGGTCGAATCCGCGGCCTACTTCGCGGTGGCCGAGGCGCTGACCAACGTGACCAAGCACAGCGGCGCGAGCCGCGCCTGGATCCATGTTTCCTTTGCGGACGGCTCGCTGACCATGGTGGTCGGCGACGACGGTCGCGGCGGCGCCACCGTGGACGCGGGGACCGGCCTGGCGGGAGTACGCCGCCGGCTGGCCGCCTTCGATGGCACGATGACCGTGACGAGCCCGCCCGGCGGCCCCACCGTCGTGACGATGGAGCTGCCGTGCGAGTTGTCGTCGCCGAGGCCAGCTAGAGGGTGAGCGAGACGTTGAAGCCGTCTCGAACCAGCCCAGGCGTGGATACCCGAATCTGAGAAATCTCGCCGTACCACGGCAGTGGAGGGGGCGGCCCGGGCCACCGCCAGCGCCACCACCACAAGACGTCGTTACCGCACCAATCCGAGGAGAGTTCGCCCCCAGCGACCCCGACCGCGAGGGGGATTCCCGGACGCGCGACACCTGCCGGGGTGACCGCGGACGGCCCCTGCCATTGACCGTTGAGGTTGGCCACGACCCGGATCGCACCATCAGTCCCCGCGAACAACACGGCCAGGGCGTCGTCGGAAAGCCGCGCTGCGGCCAGGGACGCCCCGGACGGCACCAGCCCGGCCTGCGAGAACACTACCGGCACCCATGGGTCCGGCAGGGGCCCCGCCGAGATGGACGCACTCCAGAGGCTCCCGTCCCGCCCGGTAAAAAATACCTGTACGCGGGAACCAGTGGGAACCGCCGCCACGCCGCCGCCCGGCTGCGCCACGTTGGCGGGACTTTTCTGAACCGTCGTCCACGCACCGGAACTCGTCGACCAGGTCGAGTACAAGGCGCCGTTGCTCCCCACGAACACCACGCCGGGGGCAGACGTTGGCGACGTGACCGCCGCGACGATCCCACCCGACGGTGCGATACCCGACGCGGAGATCGGTTGTGGCCCACCACTCGGCCGAGCCGGCTGACGATAGGCGGCGCGGAACAGCGCGCCGCTACGCCCCACGAAGAATACGTACGCCGAGCCTCGATCACTCACCGCGCTCAGCGGAGCACCCGGAACTGCCACCCCGCTCGCTCCGTCCAGGGCGAGGGTGTAACCCGGACGGTTGTAGGTAGGTGTCGTCATCACCAGCCCGCCCTGCGTACCGATGGCGAAGGCGGACAGGCTGCCGTCGCTTTCTCTGAAAGTGGCCAGACCAGCACCCGGTGGGGCCATCACGTCGCTGATCACCGGCGCCCTGAACGACGAGTCGTAGAGGCGGCCATCATTGCCGATCACGTACCCGACCGGCTGGCTCTGCTGCGCCTCCGCTGCCTCAGCCGGTGGCGGCCCGAGTGGTGCGACCACAAGACCTATCCCGGCGCTCACCCCCACCGCAAGGCGCCGAAGTCTGCCCTGGGCTCTGCTCATGGAAACGCCCCCTTCGCAGCACTGTTGGTGGCAGCCTCCCTACCTTGCGTAGTCATTTTCTATTGTCAATGAATGATGGGAGTGATGTGCCAATTCCCGCGGCGTCACTTGACACCGGACGCGGGGATCGGCCGGGCGGGAGTACGCCGCCGGCTGGCAGCCTTCGATGGCACGATGACCGTGACGAGTCCGCCCGGCGGGCCCACCGTCGTGACCATGGAGCTGCCGTGCGAGTTGTCATCGCCGAAGACCTCGCCCTCCTCCGGGACGGGCTGACCCGCATCCTCGACGCGTACGGATTCACGGTGGTCGAGGCCGTCGCCGACGGGCCGTCCGTGCTGCCGGCCCTCACCCGGCACCGCCCCGACGTCGCCGTCCTCGACGTACGCCTGCCACCCACCTGCACCGACGAGGGCCTGCAGGCGGCCCTCGCGGCCCGGGTGGAGATCCCCGGGCTGCCGATCCTCGTGCTGTCCCAACACGTCGAGCAGCTGTACGCGCGGGAACTCCTCGCCGATCGGGCTGGGGGAGTCGGCTACCTGCTCAAGGACCGGGTGTCGAATGTCGGCCAGTTCATCGACGCGGTGCGGCGGGTGGCCGGCGGCGGGATGGTGATGGACCCGGAGGTGGTGTCCCAGCTGCTGGCCCGCAACGCCGGCCCGGATCGGTTGGGGGAGCTGACCGCCCGGGAGCGGGAGGTGCTGGGGCTGATGGCCGAGGGACGGTCGAACGCGGCGATCGCGGGACGGCTGTTCGTCACCGACAAGGCGGTCAGCAAGCACATCAACAACATCTTCAGCAAGCTGGGGCTGCCGCAGTCGGAGGACGACAACCGGCGGGTGCTGGCGGTGTTGGCGTACCTCAACGGGTGAAAGTCGGATGCAACCCGCGGAGCCGCACGTGACGTGACTATCTCGCACCGGGGGATAGGAGGCTCGAATGAGCGATCGCGACACGGCGTTCGCGGAATACTTCGCCGCGAGGTCGGACGCGATGCGGGGCACCGCGTACCTGCTCTGCGGCGACTGGCACCGGGCGGAAGACCTGGTCCAGACCGCTTTCACCAAGCTCTACCTGGCCTGGAACCGGGTCTCCCGACACGAGGTGCTCGACGCCTACGTACGGCGGATCCTGCTCCGGACCTTCCTGGACGAGCGGCGGCGGGGCTGGTGGCGGCGCGAACGGGTGGGCGGCGACGACGCCGAGCAACCCGCACCGCCGGAGTCGCCGGAGAACCGGTTGGTGATGCTCCAGGCGCTCGCCACCCTGGCGCCACGCCAGCGGGCGGTGCTGGTGCTCCGCTACTGGGAGGACCTGTCCGTCGAGGAGACCGCAACGCTGCTGGGCTGCACGCCCGGCACGGTGAAGAGCCAGGCGTTCCGTGGCCTCGAGAACCTGCGCGGCCTGCTACAGACCACCTACAGCACGACCGGGAAGGGAGAACGATGAACGGGGAAGAGCTGCGCGAGGCGCTCCGCCACGAGATGACGGCCATCGTCCCGCCGCCACCGCTGGACACGGCCGCCGCGCTCCGCGCCGCCCGGCGCGTCCGCGCGCGCCGGCGTACCGGATGGGCCTGCGCCGGGTCCGCGGCCGCGGTGCTGGCGGTCGCCGGCTTCACCGCGGTCGGCACCACGGGGGCCGGCGTCCCGGGCGCCGGTACGGCGGGGGCCGGCACCCTGGGCGCCGGTGCCGGCGGCGCGAGTCCGATGGCCACCGGGACGACGCCCCTGCCGAGCCCGTCCGACACGGGCACCGCCGAACCGTGGCCGACGGGAACCGACGGCCTCCCGCAGCAGGACCGGACGGCGCGCGCCGGCACCCGATACGACCAGGGGGTACGGCTGCTCGACGAGCTCATCGCCGTGGTGCCGGCCGGGCACGCCGTGCCGGAGAACAAGCCGAACCAGTCCCCGGGTGACGATCCGCCGCGCTACCACCAGGCCCAGTTCGAGGACAAGGTGAAGGGCGTCGAGCTGTGGAGCTACATGGCCTTGGCCGCCGTCGCGAAGGGAGACCGGACCGGACGGGTCGCCGTCGAGGTCTACACCCCCGGCAACAAGTTCCCGACCGATCCGTGCGCGCTGACCAAGCGGTTCTGGGGCATGGGGGGCCAGTGCCAGGTGGTGATCGTCGGCGACGCGAAGGTCGGGGTGGTCGTCGGCCCCACCACCGACCGGCGCTTCGACCAGTGGGCGTCCTACCGGCACCCGGACGGGACGATCACCTTCGTCGCCCAGGGCCGGTCCTACGACGGCTCCAAGCACGGGCTGAAGGAACTGCCGTTCACCGTGCCGCAACTGGCGGCCCTCGCCGTGGACGAGCGGTTCAACCTCCAGTGACCGGGTAACAGCACTGCTGTCCGTCGTGTGGGTTTCCTCGTCGGGCGGCCACCATCCTGGTGACGCCCGGTGAGGAACCCAACGAGTTACTGGCGAGCCGGCGTAGCCGGCCGAGGGTGAGCGAACATTTGACTGCACCGGCTCTTCACTCAAGTTCGGCCAACGAGAACAACCTTGACGCGCGCAATCGAATGCTGACGCGAACAATTCCACGCCCCCGCGGAGGGAGAAGCCTCGATCCGTTAACCGGGCCCGGCCGAACGGCCCTGACGCTCCCGTCGCTGACGGGCCTGCGGTGGATGGCAGCGCTGCTCGTTTTCGGGGTGCACCTGCACCTCATCGCATACTTCGCCGACGGCATCCTGGCTCGCAGCCTGAAGTTCGTCTTCGAGGCCGGCACCACGGGAGTGTCATTCTTCTTCATCCTCTCTGGCTTCGTGCTCATGTGGGCGACTTCGAAGACAGGCGGATCCCGATGGGCCACCTTCTGGTGGCGTCGGTTCGCCCGGGTGTATCCGGCACACCTCGCGACCGCGCTGGTGGTGCTGCTGCTCCTTGCGGTGTGGCAACCTGACAGCTTGCCGTCGGTCGTTGCCGCTGCGGCGAATCTGCTGCTCGTGCACGCGTGGTCGCCCGACCATGCCTTCTACCAAAGCCTCAACACGGTGAGCTGGAGCCTGGCGTGCGAGGCCTTCTTCTACGCAGTCTTTCCCCTGCTGGCGGCTGGGCTGACCCGGAGTGGCCGGCGCACCGCCTGCCTCGTCGCCGGTGGATCCGTCGCCACCCTGTGGGTCGCACCGCTCGTGGCGTTCTGGGTGGCTTCGCCCGGCTGGGTAGTCTGGTTCTTTCACTGGACCCCGCCTGGTCGCCTGCCCGAGTTCGTGCTGGGCATGGCCCTGGCCAGGTTGGTGGCGCTCGACGCCTGGCCGCGACGCCTGGACAGACTGATCACATACCCGGTCGCCTCCACAATGCTGGTGGCCGGATACCTCGCCGCCTCGCACGTGCCAAGCCCATACAAATACACCGCATGCACAGCGGTCGGCTTCGGACTGCTCATCGTCGCCGCGGCCCGCGCCGACCTGCGCGGCGCGCCGTCGCTGTGGCGCCGGCCACCGGTCGTGCGACTCGGGGAACTGTCGTACGCGTTTTATCTGGTGCACCTGATTGTGGTCTTCGTGCTCGCGTTGGTGGTCGGAAAACACCCCCAGCTAGACACCGGTCCGGGCATCCTCCTCACGACGGTCACCCTCCTGTTGTCGCTCGCATCGGCCTGGGTGCTGCACGAGTTGGTGGAGCGGCCGGCCCGGACATTGCTGTTGGGGCTGCCGACTATTCCGAGGCGGCTGCCGGAGGTGCCTCGACAGAGGACGCGCTGACCCAGCGGTTCGGCCAGTGTGAGGTGGTGACCGCCGGCGACACGGAGGTCGGGGTGGTCGTCCGTCCCGTCATCGGCGGGCGCTTCGACCAGTGGGCGTCCTACCGGCACCCGGATGGGACGGTTACCTTCGTCCTCCAGTGATCGGTTGACGCTGTCCGTCGTACGGGGTCTCTTCGTCGGGCGGCCGCCAGAGGGTTCAGCCCTGGTGGTGCCCGGCGAGGAACCCGCGTGCCTGAAATTCGATCTTGTTAGCAGCGCGGAGTGGGAGCGTTTAAACGTTCTTGCATTCACGTACTACGTTGGCTTGTTGACGTAATACGTGGCCTGAGATAGGTTCGCGTCCTTAATTCACTGAGGACGGAGCTTGCATACCCATGTTCTTCGCTGAGCTGGGGCTGACCCAGCACGATTCCCTGACCGCTGCCCAGCAAGCCGCGAGCGAGGCCGCCACGGCGTCGAGCGGGCGCTCGTTCACCTGCGTCGTTTTCCAGCAGGGCGGTCGTCTCATGCTCACCACCGCCTTCTCGCATTCCTTCCTCGCCAAGCACGTAGTAGCGTCGCCTGCCGTCAAGGGTGGGAACCCGCGCATGGCGACCAACCGCCCGGTCGACACGGCTCATGTCCGCGCCATCAGCAAGTACCTGGTCGAGAACGAGCGCAACTACATCCTTCCGCCGTTGACCCTGAACGTTCGGTCGGTACCTGCGGTTCACATCCCGCGTGGCAACTTCGCCACGACGGTCGGGTTCGTGGTCATTGGCGACGAGACCAGGTTCTCCGTGACCGACGGGCAGCACCGACTCGCCGCCATCATGAAGACGAGTGAGTCGTTGACGGACCCCGACTCGACGTTCATGAGCGACAGCGTCTCGGTGGTCATCGTCGTTGAGCCTGACCTTGCCCGGATTCATCAGGACTTCGCCGACGCGGCGCAGACTAAGCAAATCCCGGCCAGCCTCCTGGCGGCCTTCAACACCCGCGAGCCCTTGAACCGTGTACTTACCAAGATTGTCGACGGCTCCACGCTGTTCCATGGCCGCATCGACGAGACCTCGAAGAGCTTGTCGAAGAACTCGCCGGCGATCTTCCTGCTCAACCAGGTCCGCGGCATGGTCAAGGAACTGCTGTTCCGGGACTACGCGCTGAGCGAGTCCAGCATCCCGGCGCGGAGCAACCAGGTGATCGGCACCATCGAGCGGCAAGACGCCTTCGTTGAGCGGACCCTCTCGATGATGCAGATCTTGACCGGGCACATGACGCCGTGGAGGGCTATTGCCGAGTTGCCGACCTCGGGTGGACCCGCTAACCAGGTCATTGACTACCGCAAGCACTACATCAACATGACGGCCACCGGCCTGGTCATCATCGGCCACGTGGCGTACGAGATCGAGAAGAACCCGGACCCGACCTGGCGGACCGCTCGCTACATCGATCTTGCGACCAAGGTTGACTGGCGACGTGAGGCCGAGATCTGGCAGGGCACGATCATCTCGGGTGACAAGATCAGCACTACCCGTGCGCCGGGACGCCTGGCGGCGGCGAAGGTCATGGCGGCTATCGGTCTGTCCGTCCCTGCCGACGTTGCCGATGGTGCCCTGCCGGGCATGGAGCCTTTCGTAGGCGCTGGGATCTGACGCCCGCCGCTCCGGTGGACATCCATGGGCTCGGCCTCCCTCTGTCTTGAGGAGGCCGAGCCCGGACCGCATTTGCTCACGCGGCGATTGCCCGTGCGGCGGTTTGCATGTCAACGGGGAGTGCGTGCTGCAGCCGCCCAATAATCCGCATCGGGCGATCGCCGCTGGGCTCTACGAGAGCCACGACGAGCCGGTGGCGAACACCCGCAACCGGCGCGGATCGGGGAAGATGACGACAGGATCGCGGCTCCTAAAAGATCTACTGGCGTCGACGTACGAAAGATCATCAGGAGGCTAGCTCGTCCTATAAATCCGGCGATGAGCCTGGACAGGGACAGCGCAAGCCGGAACAACGCCGGGGCCTGGCTGCCAGGTGACATGCGCGATGTTGGTACCTACGATGTCGCCGTTGATGCGAGATCGAACCGAAGTTCCTCGATTACGGCTAGCGCTTCTTCCTCTTCGATGTGGTTAGCCCACTGGAGGCGCCACGCCGACTCGTCCGCGAGGACCACGTCGAGCGCCCGCATGGCCAAGCCTCGCAGCGATGGGCTGACCCGGGGGGCCCCTCGGTCGAGGAGAAACCGTGGAGCGTAGGCCGAGTCCGAGGCTGGCGTACCGGTGAGTAACTGAAGTGTGGTTGCGGCCGCCGCGATCGCTCGAGCGGCCTCGCCTGCCGTGAGTGCCGGTCCGGCCAAGACAGCCGTGTCGAGCGTGCGGCGCACAAGGTCGGTGCGTTGACCATGAGGTGTCGCGTCGAGGGCGGCGCACCACTCGACCGCGTCGTCGTTGTCGAACGGACCGAGCTGCCAGGTCGCCATCGTTCCTCCTCTGACTGCCGTAACCAAACCACATCCACGACGTCGCTTACGTCCTGGCTCGGTCGTGGCTCGGCCTCGTTCCGGCCGCGCAAGCGCCCACGCTCACGGAGAGCCTCCTTCCATGATCGGAAACTCCGCGGTATGCTCCTGCCATGTCTGAGCAGCTGGGAAAGCCGATCAAGGACCGTACCTCGGTGGAGCTTTTCGCGGGCGGTGGCGGTCTGGCGATGGCTGTTCATCGGGCGGGTTTCCGCCCTCTCTTGGTCAACGAGCTCGTCAAGTACGCATGTGAAACCCTCAAGGCCAACGTGGCGACGCTGAGAGGTGAGAGCGAGCGAATCCCCTCCCCAGGGGAGCGGTGGCCACTGGTCGAGGGGGACGTGAGTCGAGTAGAGTTCGACTACCTATGGGATCGCGTGGATCTACTGGCCGGAGGGCCACCCTGCCAGCCGTTTAGCCTGGGTGGAGTCGCCAAAGGTGACGAGGACAAGCGCAACATGTTCCCGGAGATGTTCCGCGCTATCCGTCAGATTCAGCCCAAGGCCGTCATGTGCGAGAACGTCCGCGGCCTGGTGCGTCCGTCCTTCAAACCGTACTTCGACTACATCGAACGGGAGTTGCGGCTGCCGTTCGAGGAGCGCGACGGCGACGCCACGTGGCGTGAGCACGACGAGGTGCTGCGGACGCGACTGAACGAGGAGCCGTCAGACCCGAAGCGGCGGTACGAGGTCGTGACCACGAAGGTGAACGCCGCCGACTATGGCGTCCCTCAGAGCCGTAACAGGATCATCATCGTGGCCTTCCGGTCGGACCTCGGTGTCGATATCGAACGCTTCGAAGAGGCCGTGAGCCCGCGATACTCGGAAGCCGCGTTGATCCGGTCGATGTTGGACGGATCCTACTGGGAACGGCATCTGGACGTTCCCGACCATGTACGAGAGGGTGTCATGTCGCGGCTGCCGGACACACCTCCGAAGGATGACGGGAAGCTGCCGTGGCGCACTCTGCGGGATGCCATCAAGGGGCTTGACGGACAGCGCCCGCTGCCTATGGTGCCTTGGGATCGACTTGATCGCCGAGAGTACGGGCTGGGTGGTTTCACCGATCACATCGGTTGGCCGGACGCGCGTATCTACCCGGGCCACACGCCGAACGAGCTGGACCGACCCGCGAAGACAGTCAAAGCCGGTGTGCATGGCGTGCCTGGGGGAGAGTCGGTGCTGCTGACCGACGATTTGCTACCCGAACCACTTGAAGGCTCGCCCTACGCCTACCGGCACCGATACATGACGGTACGGGAGACCGCGCGAGTCATGACCTTCCCCGATGGCTGGAAGCTCGCAGGCCCTCGCGGCGAGCAGATGCGCCAACTCGGCAACGCCGTCCCCGTCATGCTTGGCGAGTTCTTCGCCCGAGCCATCGCTACCGCGCTCGACGAGGCCGAGAGTAAGCCGTGACGCCATCGTCGGCCCGACCCGACCAGCGCTGGGCGGACAAGCCGCCGGATCCGAGAGCCTGGAAGGGGCGAAAAGGCCGCAGCCGGCGGGCGGCCTCGGCTGAACAAGACCGGGCTGCTGGCGGCGCGGAACGACGCTGGGTCGACCTCGGCGATGGACGTCACGCTCGGGCATCCGTCGAACTCAAACTGCTGCCGCGGACCCGGCGAATCCGCGCCTACCTGCGGTGGTCGGATAACGGACGCTCACCCGCTCGTTACCTTGGCGAGGTCGAGTACGCCACCCGAGCCGAGAATCTCGCCGAGGGATGGCGGCTCGCTTGGGACCGCGGACTCCTCGCTGCGCCCGACAACACCGCGACCTCTTGGGCGAAGAGCCCTGCCGTGCGGGCCGTGATGCGCGCCAACAAGGCCCGCGACACCGGCCCCGAACGACGACTACGGTCGCTCCTGCACAAGGCAGGCATGCGATACCGGGTCAGTGCTCGGCCACTGCCCTCCCTACGCCGCACTGCGGACGTGGTCTTCTTTACCGCCCGCGTAGCGGTATTCGTCGATGGCTGCTATTGGCACGGATGCCCTGAGCACTATCGCCCCGCCCGAGCCAACGATCAGTTCTGGCGACAGAAGATCGAGGGAAACCGCTCTCGCGACCGGGAGACGGACCAGCTACTCGCCGATGCCGGGTGGATTGTGATCAGGATCTGGGAGCACGAGGATCTTACGAAGGCCGCCGAACGCGTCCAGGGGGCCGTCCACAGATCACTCGCTGGCTCTCGACCGTCGATACCGGCTCTTCGAACTTAAGCGGGGTTGAGGTGTCCGCGGTGGCGTCGGGTGGTGGCGGTGCGGGTGCGTAGGCGTTGGTTTTCGGGGTTTCGGAAGCCGTAGGCGTCGCGGGCGACGGTTTTGATGACGCGGTTGGTTCCTTCTGAACCGGCGTTGGTGATCCCGGTGGTCAGGAACGCCTGGATCTGCGGCCACCAGGTCTCGATGGTGGTGGGCGAGTCGGTGGAGTTCGGGCAGGTCAGTTGCGGCGCAGCGGGTGTAAAAGTGGTGCAGCAGCCGGTGGACGTGTTCCCGGGTGGGCTGGGTGCGGGCGGTCGCGAGTAGGTCGAGCAGGTCTTCTTTCGCGTTCCACGCGGTCAGGATCGGAGCGCCGATCGCCGCTGGGAGGGCTTCGAGGGTGTCGACGAGGCGGTCGACGTGCTTGCCGGGCATGCGGGCTGCGGATCGGGTCAGCCGGTTACGCATCCGCCATTCCGGGTCGCTGGCGCGGCCGCGGCGTCCTCGCTGGGTCAGGGTCATGCGGCGGCGGACCTCGGTGACGGCCCGGTTGGCCAGTTGCACGACGTGGAAGTGATCGACGACCAGCACCGCGTGTGGCAGCACCTGCCGGATCGCGGACTTGAACACGGTGCACATGTCGATCGCCACCGCCTGGACCTGCTCACGCCAGGCTTGCGGGCGGGCGGTCAGCCAGCCGGTCACCGCCGCCGTGGTGCGGCCTTCGACCTGCGCGAGCAGCCCCTGGCCACCGGACAGATCGCAGAAGCCGACGTGCCAGCGGTCCGCTGTCACGGTCCACGAACCGGCGTGGGCGTCCCAGATCCAGCGCGGCTTGCCGCGGCGAACCTCGTCGATGCCCAGCACCGCGACCGGCTCCGGCTCGGCCGGCAACACCGCGCTCGCGTGAGCGGTGAACGCGGCAGCGACGACCGGCCAGGAGATGCCGTGGTCCCGGGCGGCCTGCACGATCGTGCGACCCGCGTCGGCGACCGCCGCCCCGGCCGCCTGCCGCAGCCGTGGTGAGCCGGGCACGGGCCGGGACCTGGACGACGTGCTCGGTGAACGACTGACGCGGACAGCCCGGCGTCGGGCAGTACCAGCGACGTTTGCGCCAGCGCAGCCGGACCATCCGGCCACCGACTGGCAGGTCCCTCGGCCGCGTGGTGGTCCACTGCTTCACCTTCAACGCACGTTGCCCGCACTGCGGGCAGCATCGCGCCTGCTCACAGCCGGTGGACAGGTCCGCCACCGGGACACCGGAGGCGTCCGACTCGACCCGCTCAGCGACCAGGCCGTCCAGGCCCAGCAGCCGGGTCGTATCGTTGACCATGCTCGCAGCTCTTCATCTGTGACCATCCGAACTAGACACTCAGATGATCACCGACGAGCTGCGAGCCCTTCACGTCCGGGGTTGGCTCAGCCACGAACCCCGCTCAAGCTCGAAGAGCCTCGATACCTGCTCGACGAACGGTGCTCGCCGCCGACCCATCGGTCGCCTATCACACCACAGCAGGTGATGGCCCAGTGATCCTGCCGCCTGCTTCGTAAGCTGCGGTAGCTGTCGAAGAGGTCCCGCTGGTGCACGCGCCGACCATCGTCCACAGGCGACTTCCCGCCGGCGCTCCTCTCTGCCGCTGATGCGTCCGCCGAGTAGGCTGGCGCAGATCGCGTCACGAGATCGACTCGCTGCCGGTACGTGGAAGGTCGAGGCCGCCGCATGTTCAACAGCGCTGAGTTCCGTCTCAGCATCACTCGAGCCCTTGGTGATCAACTTGCCGAATCCTTGGACAAGCTGATGCCGGCGCCGCTCGATCTAGTCAACATCGCGGCCCTCGCCCCACGTCCCGGCGTGTACCAACTCTACGAAGACGACCACTTCGTCTACGTCGGCAAGGCGGACAACTCATTGCCCGCGCGCCTTACAGAGCATTTTGCGAAGATCTCCGGCCGACTTCATGTCGGCCGCATGACCTTCGCCTGCCTCTACGTAGAGGAGGACCTCCACGCTGTCGCGCCGGAAAAGCTGCTGATCGCGCGGTACAAGGGTGACGGTCAGGCGCCGTGGAATAACAACGGGTTCGGCAACAATGATCCGGGGAAAGAGCGAGATACCACTGATTTCTCCAAGAAACCGCGCCATTTCGATGTTCTGCACCCGGCGAACCTCGATTGGGTTTGCGACACGATCATGCCCGGCCGATACAGGGCAGCCAACCTACTAAAGATCCTCAAGGAGGCCCTGCCCTACGTCTTCCGATACCAGCAGGCTGCATTCCATAAGGAGGTAACCGTCGACGTCTCGTCCGACCGACCGACTGCGGACGAGCTCTTTCACGGATTGGCGCGGGCGATTGCCGATGTTGAGCCCGCTTGGCAGATAACGGCCTTGCCGGGATATGTGATTATGTATCCGAAAAAGGGCCCTTACCCGAGCGCGCGGCGAACGTATCCGTAGCGGGCTGATCTGGCCGTCTGGAGGCCGCAGATGATAGGCGACGTCGACACGCGGGGGCTACCGGTGATCACTTCCAGTGGAAACCATTCCGAAATGATGCATAATGCGGTGCCCGCCTATTTCGATCCCCTTTCTACCAGGGACTTGACGAACGCCATCTGCGAGCATTTCGAGCGGCAGCCCATGAGACCCTTGTTTGAGGAGCTGTCACGTTTCGACGGCTCCGGGCTTTACGCGATCTACTGTATCGCGGAAGGGACAGGACTATACGATCCGCTGATCTTGCTTGACATCCCTGTATATGTGGGCAAGTCACACTCGCACAGTAGTGCAACTGGGAGGCCTGCTAATACCAGTCACCCGCTCTGGGCGCGGGTCGGTCAGCATCGCCAATCAATAAGCGAGGCCCACAACCTTCGGCTTGAGCAGTTCGGCGTCAGACTGCTCCGCACTCCAGATGTGCACTGCGATTTGGGCGAAAACGGCCTACGCGTCGGCTACCAGCCGGCGTGGAACAGTGAGTTGACCGGATTTGGTAGCAACGAGCAGGGAAGTAGTACGAGGCGGAGCGCGAGAAGTAGGTGGGACACCGTCCATCCTGGGCGACGCCGTTCATTTGGGGCTGAGCCCCACGACCCAGACGACCTCCGTACGCGGGTGCGTCGACACGTGGCGCAACAAGTAGCCAATTGCCACCTGCTTCCCTGGAGGAACCACAAGATCGGCCCCACACCGGCCGTATCCTGATCTCAATGGCCGCAGTCTTCGTTCTTCTCCGCCCACACGTTCTGATCCAACCTGACCCTATACCGTTGTGATATGTCGGCCTAGCTGGCGGCCGATCTCAGCAAACGGCTTCAGGAACAGCGGAACAGTTGCGGCGGTCATTTCCAGTTCTCGCGCCTCGCCGAGCAGAGACCAGTCCAGGCACGCTAACCGCTACAGAATGCAAAGCGACCAGTGCATTCTGTTTGATTACCGCCTGGTGCGCAGCGAGGCCGTCACGCCGAGATGGCCGTTACCCAGCCCAGAGAATCACGCCTATGTCAAGGCGTTCCGAGGCTTCCCCGACGAGGCGGTGTACGGCGACGCGGGAAGGGAATGATCCGGCAAGCGCTGCGATCTGTGGCCGGTAGCAAAGGACCCGGTAGTGCAATAGAAATTGCCGGCTTGTCGAGGCTGCGAATCAACCTCTATCGGAACAATGATTGAAGGGCGCTTACGAGTGCTGCGACGGATATGACTAGAGCCGAAAGGCTCCCGAAAAGGCTAGCGGGTCGGACTTCGGTATTCGTCGTCGTCGTCGACGACGATGTGCCAATCGTAACCGTGGTATCCACCAGATGCTCGGCTACGACATTTTCGTGCACTTGAGGAGCGCTGGCGGTCAGAGCCTGTATCTGAATTTCCTGCTTGCGTCGGATAAGCTCAGGACCGAATAGTATCACCTGATCGTCTATGGCAACGCAGGTTGCCGAGTGCCCTGTGGCAGCACTCAAGATCGCTTCGATCGGCGCCCCGAGATCGATCCTGATTGGTCTATCCTGATCGAACTGGCTACTGCTGATTGCGTGACGGCCCGTGTTCCTCATGATGATCGTCACAATGTGGGGATCTTCAAGTACGCGACCCTTGCGCGAGACCTCTAGATCCCCCACTTCACCCCCTGCACTGCCGAGCAAGCGAGCCGGCTTGAGCAGGCGGACACTCAGCCGCCTTCGTGGAGGGAAGACCGCCGCGCGGGCGAAGTAAGCGGTCACGACGGCGACTAGAAGGGCGAGGAGCGCAACCGTGAGTGCGACGCCGTTGTAGCTCCTACCCTCAAAGAAGTCCAGTGCCACGCCTCAAAAGCCTTCCTGGGCGCCCGGTTGCTTGCGAGTAAGGTCGAGTGCGATCAAACCGAGGGCAGCTTACGCTGGGAACACGATGCGGAGTAAGCGGTCAGCACTGGGGCCGCTCCCCGACGCCGCCTGTCAGTGGCATGCGTTCCGGCTGGGTGGGCAGCCTGTTACGCGAGGGCTTGGACTCTATCCGCGACCATCCGCCAGTCCAGCTCTGCCGTCAGTGGTATCGCAATGACGCCCGCGTCCTGAAGTAGCCGCAAGTGTCGGTCGTAGCTTGGATGAGCGGCAAGCTGCGCCTTGACGTTCAGGAAGGCATACACCGGGATGTTGGCCCCGAGCGCCTCGTTGAGGATGCCGAGCGCGAGGGTGTCATTGATTCCCTGAGCTCACTTGTTGATGACGTTGAACGTCGGCGGTTCGACGGCAACGGCGGTCGCCGGAGGGTGGGGCTCCGGGTCCCCTGGCATTCGCCACTCGACTCTGACCGGGTAGCCGGTCTGCCGTGCCAGCGCCTCTCGATCGATCCAGGAGGCAGCGGTTGGCGTAGCGGTGAGGCAGACGGCCCAGCCGTCTTCCTGAAGTAGTTCGATCAGCTCGCCGATCCGTAGCAGGGGAGGAGCGGCGCAGACGACCAAGGACAAAACGCGAGGCGGACTCATGCGAGCAAGCCGGCGAACGTCGGAGGTCCTGCTTCCTGCCTTTTCTCCATCGCTGAGACGGACTTTCGGTAGACGCCGAGGACCGCCTCGACGAGCGAAGGCGCGACTGCGAGCGTGACGGTGGAGTCGAGATCATGAGCGGCGCCGTTCTGGTCGATGACCGCCGCTCCGGCCTCCCGTGCGAGGACAACACCCGCCGCCATGTCCCAGGCATGGTTGGAAAGGGTCAGTGCTGCATCCAGCCTGCCCTCCGCGAGCCACGCCAGGTCGAGCGCAGCGCTGCCGGTCATGCGTACCCGCTGGACCTCAGCGGCGAGCTGCGCGGTCAGTGCGAGGCGCAGTCGATTCCTGGCCTCGGCGTCCAGACCTACCGCGTAGTCACCGATGGCGACGATGGCGTCGTTCAGGCGGCTGGTGCTGCTGGCTCTGATTTCTCGTCCGTTCGCATGGGCGCCGCCGCCCTTGACAGCGCTATAGAGCGAGCCGAGGAAGGGCAGTGCGATGACGCCGACAACCGCCTCGGCCTGATGCACGAGGGCGAGCGAGACAGCGCACATGGGCAGGCCGCGCACAAAGTTGGCTGTGCCGTCGATCGGATCGAGGACCCATCGCATCACGGCAGACCCGGTCGATCCTTCTTCCTCGCCGAGGAATCCGATCTCAGGTGTTTCGGCAGCCAGGAACGCTCGCACATCGCTTTCGATCCCATAGTCCAGTTCCGAGGCGAGGTCGCGGTCGCCCTTCGCCGTGAGCTTGCCAGCCGACCCGTGCCGCATGGCCTCGGCCGCTCGCCTCACGGCTTCCACCGCGACCGGCAGCAGGTCTCGGTAGTCGGTCACAGCGCCCGCCCTCGCTGCCATTGCGACTCGAAGACCTGCTCGAACACCGAGTACAGCCCGGCGTCGGGTATGTCTCGTCGAATGACGAATGCGGGGGAGTCAACGCCCCGGCTTTCTGTCAGGTAGGGCTGCGCCACGCACAGATCGTCCACCAGCACGATGTTGAAGCGAAGGGTCTCGTCGTAGGTCGCCGGGTGCATGTTGTCTCGCAGGTTGGCGGGCAGCCGGTCGCGCACCCGCAGCAGCGTTTCGATGTTGAGTTTCGTCAGCGCCGAGAGTTGCCCAGTCGGAAAGCCTTCCTCCAACTCGCGGGCCTGGATCGCCGACCCGGCCGGATCGAGAAACAGGCACCGGACCTGGGCACCGCTCGCCAGGAGGGCCTGCCAACTGCGGTCCGCGTAGTCCTGGCAGAGCATGTTGAGGGACAAGCCGACCGCCCGGATGTCCCGAGCACCATCGAAGAGTTGGTCGGCCGGCAGATGCGCGGAGAGCTGCGATCGGCTTGGGTAGACCGCCGTTAGACCGGCGAGGCCTTCGCTGGGTTGTGGCGGCGGGCGCTGGTCGAGCGTGTCGAGCGCGAGCATCACGTCGCCGGGCGGCGTCTCGTTGGTTTCCCAACGCAGCACCATTTCGGCGCTTGGCCGCCAGCCGAGTGGCTCGGCCAGCAGTTCGGCGAAATCGTCAGGCGACTGGCCGGTGAGGGCACGGACGGATGCCACCCGCCTGCGGGCCGTCGCTCCCAGGTCTGAGCGGGCAGTGTCAGGCGACAGTCGTGGCTCGTTGAGGTTGAGCGCGAGGATGAACCGGTCGCGGCCGTCCTCGCCCGCCTTGCTCAGCGCCGTGTCGAGCGCGGCCTGCATCTCCGGTCGCGGGCGGACGTTCTCCTGTCCGGCTTCCCACTTCGACACGGTCCGCTCGGCCACGCCGAGGTGTGCGGAGAAGTCCTTGATGCTCATCCGCAGGGCTTGGCGCAGTGCTCGCGTCTCCCGGCCGGTCCACTGGTGCACGGTAGTCATCGTGCCGCCTTCGGTCGCATCGAGATCGGTCCTTGGGCAGCCTAACGCCAGCCGGTGCAGTGCAGTTACCGGCAAGGTGCAGTCCGTAGCCATGTCGTGGGTTCGAATGGCTGACCAGGGTGGATGCATGGCCCGGGGCGGGTGCTGGGCTCCGGTCGACCCGCGTTCCCCGTCGCGGATTCGTCGTCCCCGCCCGCCCCGGTGCCGCTTGACGCATCACACTGCCGGAGGCGCCCACCGATGTCTGTCGTACTCGCCGATTTTCCCGTCCTCACCCCGGTCACCGACGAAGACTTTTCCCTCGCCGCCAAGGCAGTTCGGGTCCACGCGCCAGAGCCCTGGCCGCAGGGCGTGCTCTGTCGCAGTGAGCGTGTCCCGTACCCGTGTCGGCTGGCCCGGTGGGGCCACGCCACCCTCGAAGCAGCGGGCCTGACCGAGGAGCAGGCTGAGGCGGTCGAGGGCGGCACCCGATGACCGAGGCGCAGATGCGGGAGGCGGTGGCCCGTTGGTTGAGTCTGGTGGCGGCGGATGCGGAGTTGTCCGCGTACCTGATCGGGGTTGACTGGGATCGGTTGAAGGCGCATCTGGCGCGGTCGCTGGCCAGCGGGACCGGCGGTGAGCCGGAGGTGCCGTGTCTGGGCTGGTCGGAGGGGCAGCATCGGCGGGCGGTCGACTACCTGACGGGGGTCCTGAGGCCGTACCGGAAGCCGAGCGTCGCCGACTTCTGGGAGTTCGTGGAGGACCGCTACCGGGGCCTGCTGCCCGAGCAGGCGGCCCCGCTGCTGTACGCCGCCCTGCACCAGCTCACCAGCGAAGACGACGACCGCCCGAACAGGTGGGCGTTGCTGGCGGTGCTCGGCCGTGCGTACCGTCGCTATGGCCTGCGCCCCGACCACACCGCCGTCATCGACGACGCGTTACAGGTCAGGGTGCCCTGGGAGAAGGTCGAGCGGGCCGCCGAACGGGCGGGTGACGGCCCGGCCTGGTGGCCGGTCGAGGTGCTCGACCACGACCTGGCCGCCGACGGGGTCGCGGTCCTGACGGTACGGCCGTGGCGGCGGCTGCTCTACCAGCCGGGTCAGGCGGTGCCGGTGTGCACGCCGCGCCGGCCCGGCCGGTGGCGCTGGTACTGCCCGGCGAACACACCACGCCCCGACGGCACCGTCGAGCTGCACGTCCGCGCGGTCCCCGGCGGCGTCGTCTCCACCAGCCTGGTCCACGAGGTACGCCCCGGCGAGCTGCTGTATCTCGGCCCGCCCACCGACACCGGGCTGAGCCTGGTCGACGGTGACCTGCTGCTGGTGGCCGGCGGCACCGGCCTGGCACCACTACGCGCCCTGGTCGAGCAGGTCGCCGCCACCCCCGACGGCCGACAGGTGACCCTGATCGTCGGAGCCCGCACGATCGAGGCGTTGTACGACGCGGTCACCCTCGACAAGCTGCGCCACGACTGGCTGAGCATCGTGCCGACGTTCTCCCACGACCAGCTCGACCAGCCGGGGGAGTGCGGCGACGCGCTCACGGTCGCTCTCGACCATTGGCGCGGCCAGGCCGTGTACGTGTGCGGGCCGCCGGCGATGCTGGCCGGGTCACGGCTACGGCTGCTCACCGCCGGGGTGCCCGCCGACCGGATCCACCTGCCGGATCGGATCCCGTGGCGATGACCGTCTACCGCAGCCGCAACGCCCTACGCGGCCCACTCACCCCGGACGGGATCGCCGCGCTCGCCCTGCCCGCCACCCGGCTGGGCCGGCGCGGCTACCAGGTCGACGACGTCGACGCCCTGCTGCACCGGCTCGCCTACGAGCTGGGCGAGCGGTCCCGCCAGCTCGCCGCCGTACGCGCCGAGAACGGGCGAATCAAGGACGCCCTGCGCAGCTGGCAGTCGGCCGAGGCGACGCGGAGGCTCGGTCCCTGACCAGGGCCGGTGTGGGCTCACAGGGTTGGCGGCGGACACCTGTCGGGAAGCGTGACCTGCCCTGGCAGGTGGTTGAACGTGTCCATCGTGAACCACTCATCCAGCTCCGGATCGTAGAGGTTCTGGATGCCGAACTGCAGCACCTGCCACCACTGGCTCGGATTGCCTTGGTCGACGTAGATATCGCCGAGCGCGAGCGGGAGCCGGGGAACCGCTCCTGGCTGGGTAAAGCCGGCAACGACGCCAACCCGCCAATGATCGACGTGGCGATCGTTGTCCCCCTGCAGAATCTCCGGTCCTACGAAGCGGGCGGTCTTCAGCTTGTCGTTGAATATCTGGCGATTGAAGAACCCCACCTGGTCGCAGGGCTGCGGCGGATACAGCGGGATGTTCGGCCACTTGTAAGTGAGCGTGTAGAGCGTGTTGTGGTAGATCAGGTTGGTGAACCAGATCGGATACTGCGGGCCTCCGGCGATCATCTGACTGTCGCCGTCCCTTCCCTGCCAGGTGAAGGGAACATCGATGCCGAGGTCGCGCACGATGTATCGGCCTGTCCCCTGAAAGTCTGCCGGGAGCAGCGGGGGACGTGGCTCTTCCGGCGCGACGGGTGTGGTGTGGTCGGCCAGGGCCGTTTCGGGAAGCGGTGGGGCGATGGCCATGGCTGGTGCGGCCGTGCCGATGGCGATCATGCCGCCGGCAACCGCCAAGACCAGTGTCCGAAGTGCCCGGCCCGGTGCCATGTGCCCCTCCTTGGGTGGCTCGACAACGCTGTCGCTCCGACAGCGCGGGTGCTCCGGCGAGCATAAATGGGCGAATCGGAGTGTCGGCCCAAATCAGAAGACAAATCACCTTTCGGGTTCGGATGGGACGATCGGCGCCCAAGTGGTGCTCGACTGCGGCTGTCACGCCACCGGCACCAGGCGGTATCGGACCAGCGCGGCGATCAACGGGGTTTCCCGGTTCATCTCGGTGGTGGCGATCAGCCCGGGTGGAACGCTGTCGCGATCACTCTCTGCACCAGCCTGATTCATGAGGTACGCCCCGGTGAGCTGCTGTATCTGGGCCCGCCCATCGACAGCGGGCTGAGCCTGGTCGACGGTGACCTGCTGTTGGTTGCCGGCGCGTGACCCTGGTCGTCGGGGCCCGCTCGATAGAGGCGTTGTACGACGCGGCCACCCTCGACAAGCTGCGCCACGACTGGCTGACGATCGTGCTGACGTTCTCCCACGACCAACTCGACGAACCGGGAAAGTGAGGCGACGGCGACGCGCTCACCGTCGCCCTCGACCACCGGCACGGCGACCAGGCCGTGTACGGTCCCGCCAGCTCGCCGCCGTACGCCCCGAGAACCAACGCATCAAGAACGCCCTGCGCAGCTGGCAGTCGGCCGAGGCGACGCGGAGATTCGGTCTTTGACGGTGGCCGTTCATCGGAGGCCTCTCCGGGCACATGTGTCTACAGTGCACGGATGGCCGAGACGCAGACCGGGAATGTGTCACCCGCCTGTCGTGAGGCGGACATGCGTGCTGATCCGGAGAAGCAGGCGAGGTTCAGGGCGTTGGCCGACGGCCGCTGGTTTGACCAGGTGGTGGCGGCCAATCGGGCGTATCTGAGCGCTGCGGTGCCCGAGCCATCCGCCACCGAGCGCGATCACTGGGCGCTGTCCTGCCTGCCGAAGACGGGGTCAGGACAACGGCTGTCGACGGTCAACATGAAGCGGATGGAGACGTTCGTGCTGCTCCAGCCCGAGGAGGCGGACAGCGGCGATGACGCGTGGGGCTTTTTGGTCGTACGTGAGTCGGTGCTGCACCGCTACGCCGGACCGGGGCAGAGCGTCGAGCAGCAGCATCCCCACCTGGAGTTCGATCGGAGCCGGCCGTATCAGGACGCCGGAACCGACCAGGTGCGAATCCTGGGGTGGTACGACGAGCTGATCGACGCGCTAGCACAGGAGCCGTTCGCCACCGCCGCCCGGGAACTGGCGGCGCCGCTTCTGAGCGGCACGACAAACCACGCCCGGCATCACAACTACCAACTCGTGGACCAGGTGTTGGACCGTGTCTTCAAAGGGTCACAACCATTGCAGTACGGCGGCAACAGACGTGCGTACGGAGGACCGAATACTGGTAAGAGCATAGAAGGGATAGACCGGTGGAGTTGAGCTCGGCGTCGGATAGCGAAATCGTGCGCGCGATCAACAGCGGCTCAATCGATGCGGAAGACCTGGCGAGCAGCAGTGGGTGGCGGAGAATCTGCCAGGCCAGGGGCCGGAAATTCTCGGCGGTAGACGAAGAGGCGTGGCAGGAACTCTGCTCCTATCGCGGATACGTCCTGTCACGACGCAACCCTCGCGGATTCTAGGCAGTTGCTTCAAGGCTTCAAGGATCTTGATGTCGGCGGACTAGTAGTTCATCACGAGATGCAGGGCGATATCCAAGCTGGCTGATTGTCGTGGTCGCTGGACTGTCCGGCGGATGGCGGTCCCGTTGACGGGAGTCAAGAGTGTTCTGGTGCATCCTGAGCAACCAATGATCCCGGGCAACGATGGTTCATACGTGCCCGGCCCGGCATACCCGCCCCCCGCCGTTGCGCCATACCAGGGCGTGCCAGCCGTCTACCCGCCGCAGTCCGCCGTCCCCTATTCGGGCCCGCCGGTGGCTCACCCGCCGCAGTCCGGTGTGCCCTACTCCGCTCCGCCTGCCGCTTACCCACCCGGACCGTACGCGCCGCAACCGTCGTACCCGCCCTACCCGCCGCAGCAGGCGTATCCATATCCGGCCCAGCCGATGCCGTACCCACCGCAGTTCGCTCCGCCGCAGCCTCTGCCCGTCTACACCAGGGAGTACATCGGCACCGGGTTCCACGTAGCCCACATCATCCTGTGCGTCATCACCGGTGGTTGCTGGCTGCCCTTCTACGGTCTGATCTATTACCAGAAGTCCCGGCCGAAAACCGTAACGACCTACGGCCGGTAAAGAACTATCGCCCGGTGAGCGACGTACCTGGAGGCTTTCAGGTGACCCGGAGCCGCAACCGCTGCCCGGGTCGGGCCTGCGCCAGCAGGGGCAGGGATCGCGCGCGGACGACGCCGAGGACGGGGTAGCCCCCGGTCACGGGATGGTCGGCGAGGAAGATGACCGGCTGCCCGGAGGGCGGGATCTGGATGGCCCCGGCGACGTGTCCCTCGCTGGGGAATTCGTCCTGGCGCACTCGTTCGATCATGTTGCCCTGCAGCCGCATGCCGATCCGGTTCGTGTCGGGGCTCACCCGGTAGCTGTCTTCCAGCGCGTCGAGGGCGTTGTCGGCGAACCAGCCGGGCCGGCGGAGGGGCTGGATCTCGATCACCGGCTCCTGCGGGAGGGGTGCCACCGGAGCCAGGTCCACCGGGGCTACCGGGCCGGCGGTCGCGTCGCCGATCGGCAGGACCTGGCGGGCCTGGAGCGGCGCCGGTCCGATTCCGGTGAGCATGTCGGTCGAGCGGGAGCCCAGCACGGGAGGCACGGCGATCCCGCCCCGGACCGCCAGGTAACTGCGCAGGCCGGCGGCGGGGACGCCGATCTTCAGTACGCCGCCGGCGGGGACGAAGACCGGACCGTACGGCGCGCAGGCCCGACCCGCCGAGACGACCGGGGCCGGCGCGCCGGTCACCGCCACCCAGCTGGAACGGCTGAACCTGGCGACCAGGCCACCCAGGGTCACCTCCAGGGCGGCGGCGTCCGGCGCGTTGCCGACCAGGCGGTTCGCGAGGTGGTACGCGGGCCGGTCACAGGCGCCGGAGGGGCTCACGCCCAGCCGGGCGAGTCCGGGCCGGCCGTTGTCCTGGACGGTGGTCAACGGGCCGGGCCGGACGATCTCCACGGTGCCGCTCGTCATCGCGTCACGCGCCTGAAGCGGACGCGCATGCCGGGCTGGAGCAGGGCGGGCGGTTCACGGTCCAGGTCCCACATCTCCAGCGTGGTGTGCCCGAGGAGGCGCCAGCCGCCGGGGGATTCTCGTGGATAGACGGCGGCGTACTCGCCGGCCACGGCTATCGACCCGGCGGGGACTCTGGTCCGTGGCACGCGGTGTCGGGGCATGTGCAGGGCGGGATCCAGGCCGGTCAGGTAGGCGAATCCCGGGGCGAAGCCCACGAACGCGACCACGTACTCCGCGGTCTCGTGGCGCCGGACGACCTCCTCCACGGACATGCCGAGGCTTTCCGCGACCTCGCCCAGGTCCGCGCCGTCGTAGTGGGCGGGCACCTCGACCAGGTCGCCGACCGCCCGGTCCGCCGGGGGAACGCTCCTGGTCCGCAGCGTCGAGGAGGAGGCCGCCTCGGCGGACTTCTCGTCTTCGAACACGACGAGCACGCTGGCCGCCGCGGACACCAGGTCCACCACGCCCGCGGGGGGATCTCGCCGGATGTCGTCGTACAGCGCCAGCGCTTCGTGGTGATCGGCGACCTCGATGAGCAGGGCGCGTTCGCCGTACGCCAGGACACGCAGGCTCATGTGCGGGCCCGGATGGTCACGCCGGCGGCCGCCAGGGCCTGGCGTACGGCACGCGCGATGGCGACGGCCTCCGGCGTGTCGCCGTGTACGCAGATCGACTGGGGTGCGACCTCGACGACGCTGTTGTCGTCGGCCTCGATCGTGCCCTCGATCACCATCCGCACGACGCGGGCGGCGATGACGTCCGGGTCGTGCAGGACGGCGTGCGGCAGCCGGCGGGAGACCAGCGTGCCGTCGCCGCGGTAGGCGCGATCGGCGAACGCCTCGGCCACCGGCTGGAGGCCGGCGTCGGCTGCCTGCCGCAACCAGGCGGATCCTGGCAGCCCGTAGACCGGGAGCGCGGGGTCGACCGCCCGCACCGCCGCGACCACGGCGGCGGCCTGCTCCTCGTGGGTGACGATCGCGTTGTACAGGGCGCCGTGCGGCTTCACGTAGCGGACCCGGGTGCCCTCGGCCCGGGCGATGCCGTCCAGGGCCGCGATCTGGTAGAGGACATCGTTGGTCAGCTCCTCGGGGGCGACGTCGATGAAGCGTCGCCCGAAGCCGGCCAGGTCCCGGTAGCCGACCTGGGCGCCCACGGAGACGCCGCGCCGGGCCGCCATGGCGCAGACCCGGCGCATGGTCGAGGCGTCCCCCGCGTGGTAGCCGCAGGCGACGTTGGCGCTGGTGACGATGTCGATCAGCGAGGCGTCGTCGCCCATCGGCCAGGCACCGAACGCCTCGCCCAGGTCCGCGTTGAGGTCCACTGTGCGGTCACGGCGTGATCGCGGCCAGTAGTTGGCGCTGTGCTCGCTCAAGATAGACTGCCATCTCTCGGTATGCCTGATCTGTGTCGCCGGTGCGCAGCAGCTCAGCGATCCGTTCGTTGGTTTCCAGGTAGGGCTCGTGGAACGGCTGGAGATCCTCGACGGCGCCGAAGGCGAGGCGTAGCTCTGCCAAGAGGCTTTCGGCGGCCACCGTCAGCCGCTCACTTCCGGCGAGTCGGACGATCGCAACATGGAATTCCATGTTGGCGGTGCCCACCGCGGGCCACATGCCCCGGTAGGCGTAGGCGTATCCGTCCCGCACGGCGGCATCCACCTGCGCCAACATCCCGGGCTGGGCGAGTGACGGGCCGGCGTTCTCGATGGCGCCCAGCTCCAGCACCCGCCTCATCTGGTAGATGTCGTTGACATCGTCCGGGCCGAGGGTGCGTACCCGTACGCCCCGGTTGGCCTCGTAGACGACCAACCTCTCCTGAGTCAGGAGCCGGAAGCCCTCCCGCAGCGTGTTCCGGGACACGGACAGGCCCTCGACGAGCCGCGCCTCGCGGAGAAACTCGCCGGACTTCAGCTGGCCTTCCATGATCCGGCGCCGCAGGACCGCAGCGACCCGGCTTGCTCCGGATGCCTGTTCCGTTGAATCTTCACGCGCAAAAGTTGTTGCCACCGGGTTTCCTTAACGGCTCTGCCGGGGTCGCGCGACCCGACAATCTCATGCCACACCATCGCCAACGAGTCGTTCAACAATCATGTGGCATCGCCTCGCGTGTGTCGAGTGTGGTCGGTTTCGTGTCGGACTCCCGGCCATTGGGCGCCGGGCCGGGAGCGGACCCGTGGCGCTGCGGGTGAGCGCCGATTTTGCTCAACACGGCAACGCCATCCCACGTGGGACACCTCCGCCAGGTCGGGCAAGATTCCCACGTCAGAGCGACGAAAATCAACTCTTCCCTCACCCAAAGGGGCTTGCTATCGTTCAACAATCTTGCCAGGCCGCCCGAGGGTCGGCTGGCATGTCCCGGTGGCGACAGGCAGGTACGACTCATGACCGACGAGCAATCCGTCCGCTCCGCGGAGCCGTCCGTCCGCGCCCTGGCGGCCGGTCTCGACGTGGCGAGGCCGCTGGCGCTGCTGCAACGCATGGTTCGCTTCGACTCCCGGACCGAGACTCCGGGGGAGGCGCAGCTCGCGAAGTGGCTGGTCGACTACATGACCGAGCTCGGGTTGGACGCCTGGCTGGACGAGGTGTCACCCGGCCGCTACAACGCGATCGGCGTGTTCAAGGGGTCGGATCGGAACATTCCGGGCGCGGCGTCGTTGCTGTTCAACGGTCACATCGACACGAATCCGGCCACCGAGGGATGGACGGTCGACCCGTGGGGGGCGCACACCACCGACGAGGTCATCTACGGGTTGGGTGTCTCGAACATGAAGGCGGGGTGCGCCTCGTACCTCAGCGCCGTCGAGGCACTCATCCGTGGCGGTTTCCGCCCGGCCGCCGACGTGACCCTCACGTTCGTCGTCGGGGAGCTGCAGGGCGGCATCGGCACCGTGAAGATGATCGAGCACGGGGTGCGCGCCGACTACTTCATCAACTGTGAGCCGACCGACGTCCAAGCGCTGACGCTGCACGCCGGCGCCTTCAACTTCACCGTCGAGCTGACCGGGGTGACCCGGCACCTGTCGAAGCGCGAGGAGTCCGTCGACGCCATCGCCGCCGCGTGCGCGCTGGTGCCGCGTTTGAACGCGATGACCTTCTCCGGCGCGGCGGACGAGCGGCACCGCGAGGTCAACCGTTGCAACGTCGGTGTCATCCACGGCGCGTTGGGCCGGAGTCTGGAGGAATGGCGCCCGCCGCAGATCGCCGACTTCGTACGCCTCGTCGGCACCGGCCGGTACGCGCCCAGCCAGAGCGTCGAGTCCGTGCTCGCCGACCTGCGGCGGGAGCTTGACCGGCTCGAGTCGGAGTTTCCCGGGCTGCGGGCGGAGGTGTTTCCGCAGGAGAAGGTGACCGACCGCCCCGACATGCCGCCGTTCGAGGCGTCCGCCGACTCCCGCATCGTCCGGACGGTGAACTCGGCGTACGAGCTCGTCCGGGGCGCCGCCCAACCGACGGGTGCCATCAAGCCGTGCTGTTTCTTCGGGTCCGACGCGGCCCACCTGAGCAAGGCCGGCATGGAGGGGATCGTGTGCGGCCCGGGCGGCAAGTACAACACCATGCCGGACGAGCGCGTCGAACTCGTCGACTACTACGACATGATCCGAATGCACATGTTGGCCATCGAGGAAGTCTGCGGCCATGGGAACTGAGCGAATCACCGGCCGAAACGCCGCAGCCAATTTCTCCGGAGCCTCCGTGCGGGTGGAGGGGCTCTCCAAGTATTACGGCGACGTACACGCCGTCGACAACGTCACGCTCACCGTCGAACCGGGCGAGTTCGTGTCACTGCTCGGCCCGTCCGGGTCGGGAAAGACCACCCTGCTCATGGCGATCGCCGGATTCGAGAAACCGGATTCCGGCGAGGTGTACGTCGGGGACCGGCGGATCACCGGCCTGCCGACGCACAAGCGAAACCTCGGGGTCGTTTTTCAGCGGTACGCGCTCTTTCCCAACATGACCGTCGCCGACAATATCGGCTACCCGCTGAAGGTGCGCGGCGTGTCCAGATCGGAACGCGCGAAGGCGGTCGCCGAGGCGATGGACCTGGTCGATCTCACCGGGCTGGCGCACCGCCGGCCGGCCGCCCTGTCCGGCGGGCAGCAGCAGCGCGTCGCCCTGGCCCGGGCGCTGGTGTACCGGCCCCCGATCGTGCTGTTCGACGAGCCCCTGGGCGCCCTGGACCGGAAGCTCCGCGAACAGGTCCAGCTGGAGATCCGCCGCCTGCATCAGGAACTCGGCCTCACCATGATCTTCGTAACTCATGATCAGGAAGAGGCGCTCGTGATGTCCGACCGGGTGGCCCTGCTGAGGGACGGCAGGATCGAACAGTTCGGCCCCGGGCACGAGCTGTACGACGCCCCCGCAACCGAATTCGTCGCCGGATTCCTCGGCCGTACCAACATCGTCGATTCGACCGTGACCTCCGTCGCTGGCGGAGAGAACCAGGTTGCTGTCGGCGACCGGCGGTTCCCCGCGCTGTTTCCGGCCGGCGTCCGACCGGAAACCGGCCAGAAATGCCGGGTGGCCCTGCGGCCCGAGGCGATCCGGCTGGGCCAGCACGACCGGCCCGCGAGCCTGTCCGGGCAGGTCGTCGAGGTCGTCTTCTCCGGGCCCACCACGACCGTCCGGGTACGGGTGGGCGGCCAGGAACTCATGGTCCAAGGGCTCTCCTCCGACCCCGCGATGCGGGTGCGGGAGGGGGCGACCGTGCATCTCGACTGGGATCCGGCCGCGCTGCGGGCGTTCACCTCCCCGGGTCTCCCCGGCGCCCGCGCCGCCGCCACCGCAAACAATTCGCAGACAGTGATGGAAGGGATTCATCCGTGACGAATCCGGGTGTGACGAGGACACTTTCGCGGCGCGGCCTGCTGGCGGGCGCCGGGGCCGGACTGCTCGGCCTGGGGCTCTCCGCCTGCGGCGGAAACCCGGACGCCCTCAAGTCGAACGGGCAGGGTGACGGGGGGTCCGGCAACTCGAAGCAGCTCGTGGTGTTCGACGGCGGCGGTGCCTGGGGCGCCGCCCAGCGGAAGGCCTTCTTCGAGCCCTTCGAGCGGGAGACCGGCATCAAGGTCATCCCCGCGCCGGCGCCCCCGGCCGCACAGCTGCGCACGGCCATCGCCTCCGGCAAGCCCGGCATGGACGTCGTGGACCTCAACGGCGCCCGCATCGGATCGTGGACCCGGGACGGGCTGCTCCAAAAGATCGACTACAGCCTGTGGAAGAACCCCGGCCTCAAGGACGCCTTCGCCCCGTACCCCGCGCTGGAGACGGCGGTACCCGCGATCGTCTTCGCCGTGCAGCTCGCGTACGACCGGAACCTGACCGGCCGGGAGCTGACGAACTGGGCGGACCTGTGGGACGCGACGGTCAAGGGGAAGCGCTCCTTCCGCACCGGCGACGGCCCCGGCGGGTGCACCCTGGAGATCGCCCTGCTCGCCGACGGCGTGAAGCCCGAGGACCTCTACCCGCTGGACATGGACCGGGCGCTGCGCAAGCTCTCCGAGATCAAGCCCCGGGTCCTGAAGTTCTGGGACAACGGCGCGGAGTCCATCCAGATGCTGGTCGACAAGCAGATCTCCGCCGTCGCCGCGTGGAACGGCCGGATCCAGTCCGCGATCGCCGACGGTGCGAAGAACATCTCCAGCACCTTCGAGCAGGCCATGGTGCAGATCGACTACTGGGCGATCCCCAAGGGCTGCTCGAATGTGGAGGGCGCCACCCGGTTCATCGAGTTCGCCTCCGAGCCGCAGCGTCAGGCCGAGTTCGCGCAGCTCATCACCTATGCGCCGACGATCCCGTCGGCCTTCGACCACATCCCCGAGGAGCGCCAGAAGCTCCTGGTGACCGCGCCGGGCATCGTCGAGAAGACGGTCCTGCAGAACACCGACTACTGGAGCTCGATCGGGGCGGGCGGCAAGACCAACGAGGAGATCGCCATCGACCGCTGGCAGAAGTGGTTGGCTGGCTGATGTCAACACCGACGGTGCGGGCCAGACGTACGACGATCCGCCGCCCGACGTGGATGCCGGACGCCGTGCTCTGGCTCGCACTGCCGGCGGTGATCGCTCTTGTCGCCCTGTTCGTGCTGCCGCTCAGCCGGCTGGTCGTGGACTCACTCGTCACCGACAGCGGGATGTCGTTGTCGCGATACACCGACCTGCTGCACGACGGGCTCTTCATCCCGGTCATGGAGCGCACCATCAAGATCGCGCTCGTGGTGACCGTCGTGGCCGCCGCGATCGGCTACCCGCTGGCCTACGCGGCGACACGGCTGCCGAAATGCCTGGCCGCCGTCGTGCTGGCCAGCGTCTCCCTGCCCTTCTTCACCTCCACCCTGGTCCGGTCGTACGCCTGGCGGGCGCTGCTGGCCGACAACGGTGTGGTGAACAACTGGCTCATCAAGCTGGGCATCTTCTCCGAGCCGCACCAGCTCGTCTTCAACGACATCGGCATCGTCATCGGCATGAGCCAGGTGCTGCTGCCGATGATGACGCTGCCGATCTACGCGGCCATGAGCGGCATCGACCGCAAGCTCACCGACGCGGCCCGATCGATGGGGGCTTCGCCCTTCTCGGCCTGGCGTACCGTCTTCTTCCCGCAGTCCGTGAACGGCCTCATGGCCGGGGCCAGCCTGGTGTTCATCTCGTCGCTGGGCTTCTACACCACCCCCGCGCTCCTCGGGGGACCCGCGGTGCCGATGATCGCCCAACGCATCGACGTGCAGATCAACACCCAGAACCAGTACGGTCCCACGGCCGCCCAGGCCACGGTCCTGCTGATCGGGGTCGTGATCCTGATGGTCCTACTGCGCCGGCCCCTGGGCCTGACCTCCCCGCAGACCCTCGGCGGTGGCGCCTCCCGGGCGGTGTCCGGGCGCGTGTCCCACGCCGTCGGAGCCGTCATGGATCTGGTCGCCAACCGCCTGGCCGGTGGCCTCCTCGGGCGGGCCGGCCGCCTGCTCGGCGAAGGCATCTCGTACGTGCGCCACCTGCTGGTCGGAGCGATCGCCGTCGTCGGCATCGTCATCCTGGTCGGACCCCAGATCGTCGTGCTGATGCTCGCCTTCAACAGCTCCAACTTCCTCGTCTTCCCGCCCACCGGCTACTCGACGCGCTGGTTCGAGGAGTACTTCACCGACGAGTTCTGGCTCTCCTCGACCTATCTGAGCCTCACCGTGGCGATAGCCGCCGCGGCGCTCGCCACGGTGCTGGGCGTACTCTGCGCGTTCGCGGTGGCCAGAACCCGGCTCCGCAAGGCCGGCGTCCTGTTCTACCTGCTGTCCATGGCACCCCTGGTCATGCCGCCGATCATCTACGCGGTGGCGCTGTTCTTCCTCTTCGCGCGAGGCGGGCTGCTCGGCACCCCGACCGCTCTCGTGCTGGCGTACACCGTCCTCGGACTCCCGTACGTCATGATCACGTCGCAGGCGGTCATCCGGAACATCGACCCGCTCTACGAACACGCCGCCGCCAGCCTCGGTGCCAACGGGGCCCGACGGGCGCGGGACATCCTGCTGCCCCTCATCCTCCCGGCTGCCATCTCGTCGCTGCTGTTCGCGTTCGTGATGGCGTTCGACGACCTGGTCCTCGGCGTGTTCCTGGGCAGCGCCCAAACCGTCACGCTGCAGGTCCGCATGTACCAGAACATCCAGTTCGAGGTAAGCCCCAAGGTCGCCGCCGTCGGCGTCCTCATGACGTTCGCGATGCTGTTCGTCGGCTTCCTCATCACGATCGGTACGCGGATCCGCGGCAAGCGCAGCTGACCCCACACCTCACCACCGAACGCCGGAAGGCTGATCCGTGTCCGACTACACACTCTTCGCTGGCGGCACCGTCGTTGACGGGACCGGAGCCAGACCATTTCTGGGTGACGTCCTGGTCAGCGCGGACCGCGTCGTGGACGTCCGCCCCCACGGGCAGATCTCCCCCGACGGCAAAGACGTCGTCGCGATCGACGGGAAGGTCATCGCCCCCGGCTTCGTCGACGTCCACTCCCACAGCGACAACGCACCGCTGTACGCCCCAGGTGACCTGCCGAAGATCCGGCAGGGGGTGACCACCGAGATTGTCGGCAACTGTGGGTTCTCCCTCGCCCCGGCGGACGGTTCACCGGAGGTGACGTCGTTCCTGGCGCAGTGCTTCCCGCGCGGCGGCCCCGCTTTCCGGACCTTCGCCGACTACGTCGAGGCGGCGGACGAGGGCGGGTACCTCACCAACCTGGCGGCCCTGGTGGGGGAGGGCAACCTCCGCCTGCTCGCGCACGGACCCGGCAGTGGAAGCCTGTCGCAGGAGGGACTGGCCACGATGATCGGCCACCTCCGGGAGGCGTGCGACGCCGGAGCGTTCGGCCTGTCGACCGGCCTCGCCTACCTGCCCGGCATGTTCGGCACCGCCGAGCAGATCAGCCAACTCGTGGCGGCGATGCCGGCGGGACGGGTGTACGCCACCCACATGCGCAACGAAGGCAGCCGCATCACCGACGGCATCGAGGAGGCGGTGCGCGTCTCCCGGGAGTCCGGCCACCCGGTGCAGATCTCCCATCTGAAGGTTGCCGAGCGGAGCAACTGGGGCGCGGCGGGAGACATCCTCGCCCACCTCGACCGGGAACGACGAGCCGGCACCCGGATCGGGCAGGACGCCTACCCGTACCCCACGTCGTCCATGATGCTCTCGTCGTGCCTGCCACCGTGGGTGCTCGACGGCGGCGTCGACGCGCTGCTGGAGCGGCTGAGAGACCGGCGGACGCGGCAGCGTATCGCCGTCGAGGTCCTGGACCCGACCAGCAATCCGCGCAACGCGGGATGGGACTCGTACATCGCCACCGCCGGCTATGCCGGCATCCGGGTCGCGTCCACCGCCAGCGGCCGATACGACCACAGCACCATCGCCCAACTCGCGCAGCGACTCGAACTCGAGCCGTTCGACGCCCTCGCCACGGTCATCCTCGAGGAGGACAACGTCGCGAACATGATCGCCTCGCTCATCGACGCCCGCGACCTCGAAGCGATCCTGCGGCACGACCAGACGATGATCGGCACCGACGGGGCACCTCCCGGATTCGGCAAGGCCCCCCACCCACGGGTCGCCGGAACCTTCGTCAAGGTCCTCGGCGAGTTCGTCCGGGAAAGGGGAGTGCTCACTCTTGAGGAAGCCGTACGGCGGATGAGCGCCCTGCCCGCCGAGTTCTTCGGGCTGCCCGACCGGGGCATCATCGCCGCCGGCAAGGTCGCCGACCTGGTCGTCTTCGATCCGGAGACGGTCCGTGACACTGCCACCTACGACGAGCCGCTCCGGCCGCCCATCGGCATCGAATCCGTCTACGTCGGCGGCCGCAGCGTCATCGAAGGAACGACGTGGACCGGCATCCGCAACGGAAGGCGCCTGACGCCCGCCGGCTGAGACGCGAACGCCCTGCCCCGCCGCAGCCGGCCAAGGCCGCGTCACGGGCGGGTGTCACGCCCTGCGCAGCTAGCCGGGCCGTTTGCGAGGATCGAAGGATGGGCGATCACCAGCCTCAGCTGCCGGCGTCGCCGGGGAGGCCGCAGGGGGTTGGCACCGCAGCGTTCCCTGCGGTGCCAGAGACGAACTCCAGAGATGGCCCAGGACCGGCAGCCGCGACCTGGCGCAGGTCTGCTGTGCGGCTGCTCGTCGTCGCCGTGGTGGTAGGCCTTGCCGCGATCGGACTTCGCGGGCGCCTCCCAGCCCCCCAGGGCGTCCTCAACGCGCTTGCCAACGCCGACTACGGCTTGATCCTGCTCGCCGCGTTGTTGCAGTTCGCCTCGATTGGCGCCTTCGCGCTCCAGCAGCGGCGTCTGCTCCAGACGATGGGTGTGCACCTGCGCCACGGCCAGGCCTTTGCGATCATCCTGGCCAGTACGGCGCTGTCTATCACCATGCCTGCAGGGCCTGCGGTCGCCACCGCTTTCACCATCCGCAAGTACCAGCATGCGGGTGCCACACGCGAGGTGGCCGCTGCTACAGCGATCGTGTCCGGGCTGGCCTCTATCGGCGGACTCGCCCTGCTGTACGTCGGCGGAGGCGGGGTGATCGTTGCCCGCAACCCGACGGCGTTTCTAAACTGGCAGCCGCTGGTCGTCGTCACTGGGCTGGCCGCGCTCACCACCGCAGCCGTGTTGCTCGGGCGTCGGTATTCCCGCCGGCCCGCATGCGAGCGCGGATCCGGTAGGCACGGCATCACCGGTCGCCGAGCAACCTACTGGCTGCGAACCGTGCTGAATTCGGCCCGGGACGCATGGCGGGCCGGCGCCGAACTCCGCGTCCGCGACTGGGCAGCCGCGCTCGCATTCGCTGCCGCCAAATGGCTGACGGATCTGATGTGCCTGACCGTGGTAGTCCGAGCGCTCGACCAGTCGATTGGCGTAACGACGCTCGCGGGCATCTATCTCAGTGTTCAGATCGTCCGGCAGGTGCCCCTTACCCCAGGGGGCATCGGCGTCATCGAGACTGCCCTTGCTGCCGGGCTCACCGCCGCGGGCGCGAGTGGGATCAGCGCGGCTGCCGCCGTCCTGATCTACCGGCTGCTCTCCTGCTGGCTCATCATTCCGGCTGGCAGCATCGCCGCACTCGTTGACCGGCGTACGTGAAAGTCAGCGGGCAACGGCGACGGTCTCGTCCCCGTCCTGGCCTCCCACATGGTGCGCCGGCACTGGAACCTCTGGTGTGGGTCGGGCGGTGCGCGGTCGCGCGTCGACGGCGAGAACCGCCAGCGCGGCCAGCGTCAGCAGCGCGCCGGCCAGCGCGAGCGGCTGCGGCCCCGGGCCGGGCAGGAGGGCGCTGCCGAGCAGCGACCCGGCGCCGATGCCGACGTTGAAGGCGGTGCTGACGCCGGCCGACGCGAGATCGGTGCTGCCGGGGGCGAGTTGGAGCATCCGGGCCTGCACGGCGGTGCCGAACGCCGCGTAGGCGATGCCGATGCCGGCGAGCAGGACCGCCGTGGCGGGCTGGAGCGCGCCGAGCGCGTACAGGCCGAGCAGGCTGGCCGTGCCGACGCCCAGCGGTGTCAGCAGCGAGGCGATCGGGTGGGCGTCCAGGGTGCGGGCGACGGTGATCGTGCCGGCGATGCCGGCCACGCCGGAGACGAACAGCAGCGGTGCCAGCGCGGCGGCGGTGAACCCGCTGACGTCGAGCAGGAACGGCGTGATGTAGGTCTGCAGGGTCTGGAAGCCGGTGATGCCGAGGGCGGTGGCGACCAGGAGCATCATGAAGCGTCGCGCGTGCGGTGCGGTGCCCCGGGCGGCACCCCCGGCAGCCGGTGGGTAGGACGGGATCAGCGCGACCACCGCGACGGCGATCGCCAGGCCGACCCCGGCCAGCACCGCGAACGCCGTACGCCAGCCGGCCTGTTGCCCGAGCCAGGTGCCCAGCGGCACGCCGAGCACCGGGGCGAGCGCCGCCCCGGTCGAGAACAGCGCCACCACCTTGCCGCGTACGGCGGCCGGGAAGGGGCCGGTCACGGTCGCCGAGGCGACGGACCAGAACAGGGCCTGGGCCAGCGCGGTGACCAGGCGGGCGCCGGCCAGGACGGGGTACGTCGGCGCGAGCGCGGCCGCGACGTTCGCCATCGCGAACACGACCATGGTGGTGCCGAGCAGGTGGCGGCGGGGGATCCGGTGGGTCAACCGGGCCAGCGGTACGGATGCCAGTACGACCACGATGGCGTACCCGCTGACCAGCAGGCCCACCTGTGACCGTGACCGGTCGAGGTCGGGTGCGATGACGGTGAGCAGGCCGACCGGCAGTAGCTCAGTGGTGATGAAGGCGAACGCGGCGAGGGAGAGTACGACGAGCGCCGTCCTGGCCCGGCCCGGCGAAACCTCCGGCGTCACTCCCACCCTCCCGTCGTCGCCCAGTCGCCGCACGAAACTCTCACGGGGTTTCTTGGCCCCGCAACCTGGTCGTAAGGGGGCGCTCGACCTCTGTGACCTCATTGGTCACCTGCGGCCGCGACAGTCATCGCGTTTCCTTTCGACCTCCATGCGATTGAGGGTCTGTTGTGTCTGCCTTACGCCACGTCTGGCGTCGCTCCTGGTGCCTGCTCGCGCTGGTGCTCATGGTGGGGCTGGCTGCGGACCCGGCCTCGGCGCATCCCTTCGGCGCGCCGCAGCAGATCGAGGTCACGGCCGTGGGCGATCACGGGGTACGGGTCCGCTGGGTCGTCGGCGGCACCGATGACCTGACCCTGCTCGGTCTCGCTCTCGGTGTGTTTCCGAAGGACCGGGTGATGCTGGACGGTGCGGTGGCCTATGAGGCCTCCGACGCGGTGGCGATGGCCGAGGCTCCCGCGTTCGCCAGGTATCTGACCGAACGCATCACCGTGGCTCAGGACGGGCGGCCCTGCACGGGCGAGGTCAGGATGACCGCCGACCTGGCGGTCGACGGCGCCGACGTGCTGTTCACCTGCCCCGGGCCGGTGGGCACGGTGGCCGTGACGTCCCGGATGCTCACCGACCTGCACGAGGCCTACCGGACGCTCGCCAGAGGCCCCCACGGGCAGAAGGCGGTGTACGACGCCGCGCACGAGTCGGTGGACTGGACCATCAGCGGTTCCCGCCCCGCGTCCACCCAGGGTGCCGCCGCGGTGTCCACGGGCCGGAGCGCCCTGCAGCAGCTCTCGGTCGTTGGTGGCGTCCTGCTGGCTGCCGTCGCGGCCGGAGTCCTCTGGCGTCGCCGGCGCGGACGAAGAGCCTGACCCATGAACGCCACCCACCCACCACCAACAGGAAACCCCGAGAAGAAGGAGATGTCGTGACAACACGACTCCATCCGATAGCCCGGAGGTGGCGCCGCCTGAGCGCGTCCGCCCTCGGGCTCGCGGTGGTCGGCGGCACGCTGCTGTCGTCTGCCGCCCAGGCCGCTCCGGCCCTGGTGAGCAACGTGGCGAAGGTCGCCGCGACCAACCAGGCGGCCCCGGCCGTCACGGTGCCGGCCGCCGACGTGCTCGACGTCGCGTTCACCAACGGCACCGCCATCGACCGGGCCACCGGCCTGCCCGCCAAGACGTGGGGTGCTCCGACCTACACCACCGACCCGGTGTTCGGCCACGACATCCTCAAGGTGAACGGGGTCAACGACGCGGTCTCGTTCGACTTCACCGACCAGTGGAGCAGGTTCTCCGCCGGCTTCGCCATCGAGTGTGTCTTCCGGGTCGACACCACGATGCCGGTGAGCGGCGAGAAGGACCTCTGCTCCGACAAGGAGGCCGGCGGCTTCTCGGTCTACGTCAACGGCGGCAACCTGGGCACGATGGCCCACATCGGTGGCGGCTACAAGTCGGTGCTGACCCCGATCAGCGGCAACCGCTGGTACCACACCGTCTCCGTCTGGGACGGCCGGACCCTGAGCCTCTACGTCAACGGCCAGCTGGCCGGCTCGACCGCGGCCACCGGTGCGCTCACCCCGCCGGTCGCCACCGCGCGCTTCTTCGTGATCGGCGCCGACGCCGCCCCGAACAACATCGGCCAGGTCGCCCCGCCCTCCTCGTACGCCGCGAGCAAGGTCTGGAGCTCGGGACTGACCGGCGCCCAGGTGGCCGAGTTGGCGTCGGCCTACAACACCAAGCCGCCTGTTCCGGTGGCCGACGTCCTCGACGTCGACTTCCACGACGGCACCCCGAAGGACAACGCGCAGAACCTCGCCGTCACCGTCCACGGCGACCCGGTGATCGCGCAGGACACCGCCGTGAAGGCGAAGGTGGCCACCTTCGACGGCATCGATGACGCCTACTCGTACGCCTTCGGCGACCAGTGGAGCAAGATCAACACCAGGGTCTCCATCGAGTGCACCCTGAAGTCCAACGGCACCCTGCCCAACAGCGGTGAACACTCCGTCTGCTCCGAGAAGGAGAGCGGCGGCTACTCGATGGTGATCTACGGCGACAAGCTGACGTTCACCGCGTACGTCGGGGGCGGCTACAAGAACGCGCAGACCCCGATCGTCTCCGGCCGCTGGTACCACGCGGTCGGCACCTGGGACGGCCAGATGGTCCGGCTCTACGTCGACGGCGTCCTCGCGGCGGCGACCCCGGCCGCGGGCACGCTCGGGCTGCCCACCGGCAACGCCCGCAACCACTTCTACATCGGCGCCGACGCGATCAACCAGTTCTGGGCCCCGGCCTCGGTGCGCAGCACCCGCATCTACTCGAAGGTGCTCACCCTCGACGAGGTCGAGGCGCTCAACGTCGCCGCCCTCGGCGACGTCCGGGACGCCGGCGTCGCCGTCACCTCGACCGTCCCGGCCGAGGGCGCCCGCCTCAGCCGCCCGACCGAATTCAAGGTCACCGTCACCAACCAGGGCAACGCCACCGGTTGGCGGTACCTGCTCGACGGCGAGCCGATCCAGGTCGGCCAGGAGATCGGCCCCGGCATGAAGTCGGGCAGCCACACCCTGCGGATCTCGGCGAACGACGTCTTCGGCAAGCCGATCAGCAAGACCGTGACCTTCACCTCCGACGCCATCCCGGCCAGCGGCGGCACCGACGTCGGTCAGGGCAAGGGCCAGGTGACCCTCTCCGCGATCGCCCACAACCCGGACGGCGGCCCGGTCACCACCACCTTCAAGCAGGCCACCCCGAGCATCCCGACCGGAGGCATCCAGGGCGTCGTCCCGGTGATGCCCTCGACGCTCGACTTCTCCTACACCGAGGGCGGCCAGATCGGCACCGCGCCGCGCCCCGGTGGCAAGGCCATCGACAGCCCCTCCACCCGCCAGATTCCCTTCCAGCGGTACGACGTCCAGGTGCCGGCGTCCGCCGAGCGTCGCCAGATCCTGTGGAGCGGCGTGGTCGACCCGGCGCGTGCGGTCGCGCTGCACGCCTGGAACAGCACCACCCAGTCGTGGACCGAGCTCGCCACCGCCCGCGGCCAGGCCGAGGGTGACACCGCGCTGAAGGCCGTCGTCCGGCCGGAGCTGGTCGACAACGGCGTGGTCCACGTCCTGGTCACCGGCCAGGACCCGTTCGCCGACGACCTGGCGCCCCGGGAAGCCACCGCCGGCGCGCCGGGCAACAAGGACCACTTCGAGGACCCGTCGGACTACGACTTCGCGCTGGCCCACTTCACCGACACCCAGTACCTCGCCGAGGGCGCGGTCGGCGGCACGTACGACAACTTCAACGGCATCGACGAGCCCAGCGACAAGATGACCATGGAGGAGCAGGCGCTCTGGGCGAAGTCGTATCGGGACACCACCCAGTGGCTGGCCGACAACGCCGCCAAGCGGAAGATCGCCTACACCGCGCACACCGGTGACATCATCGAGAACGACTACTACGACCCGCTGGCCACCGACGCCAACGGCAAGCTGCTCCGCCCCGGGCTGGACGAGCAGGTGACCAAGGAGTTCCAGTTCACCTCCGAGGCGCAGCGCACCCTGGACTCGGCCGGGCTGGTCAACCAGGTCGTCGCGGGCAACCACGACAACCAGCTCGGCGCCGAGACCGGCCCGACCTCGCGGTTCAACAAGTACTACGGCCCGGAGCGCTACTACGAGGCCGCCAAGCTGTGGCCGGCCGATGCCAAGGCGTCGTACCACGCCTGGGACGAGGTCACCGACGCCTCCGGCGCCGTGGTCACCCGGGGCAAGGACAACCAGAACAACTACGTCCTCTTCTCCGCGGGCGGGCTGGACTTCGTCTCGGTGGGCCTCTCCTACGGCGTCACCCAGGCCGAGGCCGACTGGGCCAGCTCGATCTTCCGGCGCTACCACGACCGCAACGGCATCCTGCTGACCCACGCCTACCTCGCCCCGTCGACCACGCCGGACGGCCGAGGCGCGGGCTTCTCCACCGACGGTTCGCGGGCCTTCTCCAGCATCGTCGCGGCCAACCCGAACGTGTTCCTGGTCCTCGCCGGCCACGAGCACGGCGTCGGCACCAACCTCAAGACCGGGGTCGGCGTCACCATCGAGCACAACGTGGTCGAGCTGCTCGCGGACTACCAGTTCTACAAGATGACCGCCGGTGAGCTGTGGCCGGAGAAGGTCGACGCCCAGGGCAACCTCGACCTCGACGGCGACGGCGTTGTCGACCACAAGAAGGACGACCTGCTGCAGTTCGGCGCCAGCTTCCTGCGGCTGCTGCAGATCGACGTCGCGCGGGCCCAGATGAGCGTCGACACCTACTCGCCGATGCTCGGCACGTTCGGCGCCACGGCGTACGACGACCGCAAGCGCTACAACGGCGCAGAGGACAACATGGTGCTGCCGATCGACCTGTCGACGCGCAAGACCAGCTTCAGCACCGAAAGTCTGGTGCTGGTCACGCCGACCGACACCGTGATCGGTCAGGACACGGCCAAGTCGGGCTGGCCGGCCACGGTGAAGTGGAGCGGCCTGACCGAGCGTGAGCTCTACGCCTGGACCACCACCAGCCACACCGGCGACGGTGACCAGGTGGGCATGGTTGACCAGTTCGGCGGCATCTTCATCGCCACCGCCGCCGGCACCGACGTCACCCCGCCGGTGCTGACCGTCCCCGCCACGACCTCCGTCAAGCAGGGCCAGGACTTCGACCCGCTGGCCGGGGTCACCGCGGTGGACAACACCGACGGCGACATCACCGACCGGATCCAGGTGATCGGCGCCGTCGACACCGCCACCCCGGGCAGCTACGCGCTGACCTACCTGGTCTCCGACACCAACGGCAACCAGGCGGTCGCCAACCGGGCGGTCACCGTCACCGCGGCCCCGATCGTGAAGCTCACCCCGACCTCGGTCAAGACCAAGGACGTGAAGGTGGACTGGGGCAAGACCTTGACGCTGACCGCGGAGGTCAAGCCGGACAAGGCGACCGGCCCGGTGCAGTTCATGATCGGTGAGGACGTGCTCTGTGAGGACGTGCTCAAGAAGGGCAAGGTTTCCTGCACCGTCCGCATGCTGCCCGGCCCCGGCACCCACAAGGTGCGGGCGATCTACGGCGGCGACCAGACCCACGAGGCGTCGTACACGGAATTCACCCTGACCGTGGCCGCCGTGAAGCTCACCCCGACCTCGGTCAAGGCCAAGGACGTGAAGGTGGACTCGGGCAAGACCTTGACGCTGACCGCGGACGTCAAGCCGGACAAGGCGACCGGCCCGGTGCAGTTCATGATCGGTGACGACGTGCTTTGCGAGGACGTGCTCAAGAAGGGCACGGTCTCCTGCACCGTTCGCACGCTGCCCAACCCCGGCACCTACAAGGTGCGGGCGGTCTACGGCGGCGACGAGGCACACGCGGCGTCGTACGCCGAGTTCACCCTGACCGTGGCCGCACCCAAACGCTGATCGAGCGGATTGAAGGGAAGTTCCCTTGAGCGGGGCCGGTCCTATCGGGCCGGCCCCGCTTCCGCGTCGCGTCTCAGGCGAGGAGCGGGTCAGCCCGCCGTCCACGACCGGAGCTTCTCCGGATTGCGTACCGTCCAGATGTTTCTGATCCGACCGGCTACGATCCGAAAGGCCAGCACCGTCACCGTGACGCCGTCCTGCTGGGCGATCAGACCGGGCTGGCCGTTGACCGTGCGCTCCAGGAACATCATGTCGGGCACCCGGCGGGCGATGTCGATGGCATAGCGCGCGACCTGCTCGCGGCCCTCGAGGGGCCGGGCCATGGTGCTGGCGAGGCCGCCTCCGTCGGCGACCACCGTGACATTCGGGTCGAGGAGGCCGACGAGGGCGTCAATGTCCTTGGCCTCCCAGGCCATCTTGAAGTCCCGGACGATGCCGGCCTGCTGGGCTGCCGGGGTCGCAGGCGCCTGCGACGCGCGGATCCGGCGACGGGCTGACGAGGCCAACTGTCGGCAGGCCGCCGGGGTACGGCCGACGATCTCGGCCACTTCGGCGAAGGAGTAGCGGAAGACGTCGTGCAGGACGAACGCGACGCGTTCGGCCGGGGTCATCGACTCGAGCACGACGAGGAACGCCATGCTGATCGACTCGTCGAGCGTGACCCGCTCGGCCGGGTCGACGGTGGCGCCGCCCGGCCGCCCGCTGAACCACTCGGTGCGATCGGGCAGCGGCTCGGGGACCCATTCCCCGACGTAGCGCTCCCGCCGAGCGCGGGCCGAGCCGAGCAGGTCGAGGCAGATGCGGCTGGCGACCGTCGTCAGCCAGGCGCCGGGGGATTGGATTGCTTCCCGCTGCCGCGGCGTCAGGGCGTACCAGCGGGCGTACGTCTCCTGCACGGCGTCCTCGGCCTCGGCCAGGGAGCCGAGCAGCCGGTACGCCAGATTGATCAGCTGACGGCGCTCCCTCATGATCGCACTCAGGCCCGGCCCGGATTGGTTGGTCATGTGTGCCGGCTCCCCTCGGTCGCCCATCGGATACGACGAGACACGGCACCGAACTGTGAGGCTGGCGCGCCGCCTCACATTCTCGGCGGCGGCGTCGTCGGGCTGTTGAGACAAGCCCACAGCTGGGAGGGAAACCCATGACCACCAAGCACGACGAACTCCTGTCGCGTCTGCCCGACCCAATGCAGTTCTTCCCCGAGATGGCCGCGATCGCCGGCGGCATGACCAAGGCCACGCTGAACGGTTCGATCCCGCAGACCACCATCAGCCTGGTACACCTTCGCGCTGGGCAGATCGTCGGCAGCACGTACCACACCGTCCGGCAGACCGGCGACCTCCGCAAGGCCGGGGAGGCCGAGGAGCGCATCACCGCAGTGGCATCGTGGCGGGACGCCCCCTACTTCACCGACGCCGAGCGGGTCGCGCTGGAGCTCGTGGAAGCCGTCCTCAGCCCGAACCCGCTCGGGGAGCGAGTCCCCGACGAGCTCTACGCAAGGGCAGCCGAGCACTACGACGACAAGGCGCTGTGGACGCTCACCCTGGCGATCAGCCAGATGTGTTTCTTCATCCCCGTCGCACTCATCGCCAAGCCGATCCCCGGCAAGGCCCCCGGAAAGAACTACCGCAACCACGCGTAAGGCCTTCTGCGGCCCCACCCAGAGCGAGGCGACACCTCCGACATGGGGGCAGCGGGTCGACAGGCTGTCAAGATCCAGACATAGTCGGCGATCTTCGTTGTCGGTGTGCGAGCCTGCGCGGAGCGATCGCTGTCCATAGTGGGCAGAGCGGTCGCGGGCAGGCGCGGTGGCGCCTGCGCTGAAGATGGCCGAGAAAGGGACATTTGGTGAAACGACCCAGGCCGGTGCGACAGCGGGCTACCGTGGCCCTGCTGACGGCTCTGCTGATGGGAGCAGCCGCTCTGCTGCAGGCGACCCCTGCACAAGCCGGCATCAATATCTGCGAGGGACCCACTCCGCCGCCGATCTGCGGCACGCCGCTGCCGCCGGACGAGCCCCCCGTCGGCGGCTTCGACTATTTGAAACGGGAAGGCGACTATCTGGTCGCGACCGGCTGGGCCCTCGATCCGGACACCCCCGACCCGATCAGCGTTCAGGTCACGTCGGACGGCGTTCGACCGATTACCGCGACCGCAGACCGCTGGGTGAACTGGCTCGGCCTGTGGTACCCGGGCCATGGTGACTATCACGGGTTTGTCGTCTACATTCCGGCGCGCGAAACCGAAGGTGACCAGAGGGTCTGCGTCACCGCCAACAACGTCGGGTCGCGCTACGTCCTGGGCACGAGCCTCGGCTGCAAGACGTACAAGGTCCTGCACGATCCGGTCGGTGAGCTCGCCGAGGTGACCCGTAACGGCGACACCGTGCGGGTGCGCGGCTGGGCCGCCGACCCGGACGACTGGATGTCGGCGATCGACGTCCGCATCTACCACGACGACGTTTTCGCCCGGTCGGTGACTGCCAACCTGGCCTACGCCCGAGAGGGAGAAGAGGGGCGGTGGCATGGCTTTGACGTGACCGACCTGCCAACGAACAAGAAGCACGGCACCCACACCGTCTGCGTCTACGGGATGAACCTTACGCCCGGCGGCCGGAACCCCCAGATCGGCTGTAAATCCTACGAGGTGGACAGCGGGCTCCGTCCGCCCACGATCCGACCGATCAAGGACTCCGAGATCACGTCCAAGACGATCAGCTTGAACTGGACGAACCACTCCACCAACCACACCGGCTACCGGATCGAACGTTCGGACGCCGGCGGGGCGTGGCGCGAGATTGTCCGCCTGCCGGCCTCGGCCCAGTCGTTCACAAGCCCCGGTCTGACGCCGAACACCCGGTACTGCTACCGGGTCATCGTGTACAACGCGGACGATGAGATGGCGGCGGAAACCTGTGCCACCACCCTGTACCCGCCGCTGCCCTGGGCCACCGACCTGAAGGTGACGGGTAGCACGGACAGCACCCTGACCGTGCAGTGGACCGACAACGCGGTCAACGAGGACTCGTACGAGGTGCTGTGGACGCCGGAGGCCCAGACGCCGTGGAAGTGGACGAGCGTGTCGGTGCCCGCCCGTGCCGGCACCGGTGGAACAATGAGCCACACGATCACCGGCCTTGCTCCATTCACTCAGTACCGCATCTGGATACAACCGATCAACCCCAGGTACGAACAGTCGGGGGGCCCGAATGTGTTGGGCTGGACCAGCGGCGCACCGAAGATCGTCACCGTCAACCCGTCCGTCCCCACCATCCAGGCCTGCACCAACACGCCGGTGTCGCTGACCTGGAAGACCACCGGCGCCACCCGGGTCGTGGTGAAGCGGGGCAATACGGTGCTCGTCGACCGGTCCCAGGCCGCGCCGGTGACCTGGGAGGACAGCGCCAACGTTGGCTCCTACGAGGGCAACGTCAGCCTCGACATCACGGCGCACGGCCCGGACGGGCGCACCGTGACGCAGAGCGTCTTCATTCCACGAGTGAGCACTGTCCAACTGGTGAGGAGCATCACGTGGACGAACATCGGCTATCACCAGCTGGAGGCCTGGTACTTCACCCCGGACGGCAGCCGGCTGCAAAAGATCGGCAACGTGGCACCCGGTCAACACATCGTCATCAGACCTGAACACTGTCTGCTCCGATACATCAAAATTATCGACCCGCAGACCAACCGCGTCGCATACGAGTATTGGCCATACGTCCTCGGCCACAATGAAGGCATAGACATGCCGGCTCTCATGGGCAGCTGACCGCGGTAGCGGCAGGTAGTCCGGCCGGAGGCGGAGAAACCCGCCTCCGGCCGGCTATGCCCGGCTACCCGCTACAGCTCAGCCGACGCCCGCGTACCCCGGTCAGCAGCACCTCCGGCCGGTAGGGTGCCGGGGGACGCCAGGACGGAGGTGAGCTGTCGATGACCGTTGGGCTCGCGGTGCCGCCCGCGGTCGAGGCGGAACGCGTCATCACCGCCGTGCTGGCCGACCTGCGCTCCGGCGCGCACCGGGGCGTGGTCGTCGACTCGCCGCCCGGCGCCGGCAAGTCCACCCTCGTGGTTCGCGCCGCCGTCGAGCTGGCCGCCGCCGGCGAGCCGTTGATCATCGTGGCGCAGACCAACGAGCAGGTCGACGACCTGATCGACCGTCTCGCCCGCACGGCCCCGCAGCTGCCCATCGGCCGGCTCTCCGCCACCGACTACCAGCCCGCCGAGCGGGTCGCGGCCCACGACACGGTCCGGGTCGCGGCCAAGGTCGCCGACCTCGCCGGGTCAGCCATGATCATCGGTACGGCCGCGAAGTGGGCCACGGTGAGCGAGGGCGTCTGGCCGTGGGCGATCGTCGACGAGGCGTACCAGATGCGCTCGGACGCCCTGCTGCGCGTGGCCGGCCGGTTCGAGCGGGCGCTGTTCGTCGGCGATCCCGGGCAGCTCGACCCGTTCTCCACCGTCGAGACCGTGCGCTGGACCGGCCTGAGCTGGGATCCGATGCAGTCGGCGGTGGCCACCCTGCTGCGGCACAACCCGGAGCTTCCCCTGCATCGGCTGCCGGTGTCCTGGCGGCTGCCCGCCAGCGCGGCGCCGGTGGTCGCGGAGGCGTTCTACCCGTTCACCGGGTTCCGGGCCGGCACCGGGCTCGCCGACCGGGCGCTGTCGCTCACCACCCCCGGCCCCGGCGACCAGCTGGACGCGACCGTGGAGCTGGCCGCCGCCACCGGGTGGGCGCTGCACGAGCTGCCGGCCCGGCACACCCCGCGTACCGATGGCGAGGCCGCGGCGGCCTGCGCGGCCCTCGCGCTGCGGGTGCTGGCGCGCGGCGCGGTCGCGGTCTCCGAGCAGGCCCCCGACGGCGCGGCGGTGACGGCGGACCGGATCGCCGTCGGCGCCGCCCACCGCGACCAGGTGGCGGCGATCCGCGCCCGGCTCGGCAGTGCCGGCGCGGGCATCACCGTCGACACCGCCAACCGGCTCCAGGGCCGGGAGTACGACGTGACGATCGTGCTGCACCCGCTGTCGGGGCGGCGGGACGCCACCGCGTTCCACCTGGAGTCGGGGCGGCTGTGCGTGCTCGCCTCCCGGCACCGGCACGCGTGCGTCGTGGTGGCGCGGGCCGGGATCGCCGAACTGCTCGACGCGCACCCGTCGACCGAGCGGGTGCACCTGGACGTGCCGGTGAAGTTCCCGGACGGCTGGGCGGCCAACCAGACCATGCTCACCCACCTCGCCGCGCTGGGCTGACCCCGGGCGGGTGAGAGAGCCCACCCGGCGGTGGCAGGTAAAGGGAGCCTTACCTTATTGTGGGCTGGTGGTACGACGACCTTCCGCCAGCCAGGTGTCACTCCTCGCCGACCTGCCCCGGGGCCACCGGGCCACGGTCGTCCGAGTTGCCGACGACGCCCACCCCGCTACCGCGCGTCGCCTGGAAGACCTCGGGTTCACCAGCGGCGTCGAGGTGGAGGTCGTCCGCCGCGCCCCGCTGCGTGACCCCGTCATCTACCGCGTCAAAGATTACGAACTCTGTCTGCGCCGAGCCCAGGCGCAGTGCGTGCTGATCCAAGAAGCCGCCTGATGGAGGCCGGATGCCACAGCGAGGGCACCCGCTCCGCCGTCGGCACCGCCCTGCCGCGCATCGCCCTCATCGGTAGCCCCAACGCCGGCAAGACCAGCATCTTCAACGCCCTGACCGGCATGCACGCCAAGACCGGCAACTACCCGGGCGTGACCGTGTCCCGGTACATCGGCAACACCCGGATCGGCGACCAGCGCTATGTGATCGAGGACCTGCCGGGCACCTACAGCCTCGAACCGATCAGCCCGGACGAGCAGGTCATGGTCGACGTCCTGCACGGCCGGCTGGACGGCGAGCAGTCCCCCGACGCGCTGCTCGTCACCGTCGACGCCACCACCCTGCGACGTTCGCTGCGCCTCGTCGCGCAGGTGCTGCGGCTCGGCCTGCCCACCTGCGTCGTGGTCACGTTCACCGACGAGCTCACCGGCCGGCAGGGCCACCTGGACGTCGAGGCGTTCGAGCAGGCCCTGGGCGTGCCGGTGCTGCGGGTGATCGGCAACCGCGGGCAGGGCATCGACCGGCTGCGCGACCGGATCGCGCAGTGGCGGACGTGGAACCTCCCGGCCCTGCCGCCGCCCGCCGAACCGGCCGAGACGGACGCCTGGGCGGAATCCGTGCTGACGTTCGCCGCGTACCGGGCCCCCGGGCGGCACCGCGTCACCCAGCGCGTCGACGCCGTGCTGCTGCACCCGATCTGGGGCAGCGTCGTGTTCTTCGCCGTGATGATGCTGTTCTTCCAGACCGTCTTCACCGTCGCCGCACCCCTGCAGGACTACGTCGAGACGTTCTTCGGCTGGCTGTCCGGGCTGGTCGCCGAGCACATCGGCAACCGCTGGGTGGCCGGGCTGCTCGGTGAGGCGCTGCTCGGCGGCATCGGCGCGGTCCTCGTCTTCGTGCCACAGATCGTGATGCTGTTCCTGCTGATCGCGCTACTCGAAGGCGTCGGCTACATGTCCCGGGCCGCGTTCCTCATGGACCGGGTGATGGCCCGCGCCGGCCTGGAAGGGCGCGCGTTCGTGGCGCTGCTGTCCTCGTTCGCCTGCGCCATCCCCGGCATCATGGCCACCCGTACGCTGCCCTCGGCCAAGGACCGGCTGGCCACGATGATGGCCGCGCCGCTGATGACCTGCTCGGCCCGCCTGCCCGTGTACGTGCTGCTGATCGGCCTGCTGGTGGACCCGCAGGCGCGCGTCGGGCCGTTCGGCGTGCAGGGCCTGGTCATGTTCGGCATGTACCTGCTCGGCGCGGTGTCGGCGATGGTCGCCGCCTGGGTCTTCAAGAAGATCGGCGACCGCCGGGGCGCGCTGATGCCGTTCTACATGGAGATGCCGCCGTACCGGCTGCCCTCGGTGCGGTCCGTCCTCGTCGCGATGGGCCACTCGGCGAAGTCGTTCCTGCGCAAGTGCACGACCATCATCGCCGTCACCACGGTCGCGCTCTGGCTGCTGCTGAACCTGCCCCTGCACTCCGACGCCGAACTGCGCGCACACGGAGTCGACCCGGGCGACTCGGCGGCCGTCGCCACCTACGTCACCGACCACAGCTACGCCGCCGCGGTGGGGCACTTCGTCGCGCCGGTGTTCGAACCGCTCGGCTTCGACTGGCGGATCAACGTCGGCGTCCTGTCGGCCCAGTCGGCGCGGGAGACGTTCGTCGCCACCCTCGGTCAGGTGGCCGCCGCCGACGACCCCGAGCAGCCGACCCAGGCGCTACGGTCGATGACCCACACGGACGGGCCCCACGCCGGTCAGGCCCTGTTCACCGCGCCCACCGTCGCGGCCCTGCTGGTCTTCTTCGCCTTCGCGATGCAGTGCATGGCCACCATCGGCGTCATGCGGCGGGAGACCGGCGGGTGGAAATGGCCGATGATCGCGTTCGGCTATCTGACCGGGCTGGCCTGGGTGATGGCCTACCTGGCCCGCACGGTCGTCGCACTGCTGGGCGGGTGAGGCGGTGCTGATCCCGATCCACCCCCAGCCCGTACCGGACCGGCCGGACCAGCTGCGCTGGATCACCCCCGGCGGCATCGTGCCCTTCCGTGGCGTCGCCGCGACGGTGCCGGACCCGCTCGGCGCACTGCTCCGCGACGGCACCCTCGACGAGGTACGGGTGGAGACGGCCGCCGTCGTGACCACCCTGGGTCCCGGTCGTACCTGGTCCGGTGAGGGCACCCGGGTCCGTTCGGCCCTGCACGCGGCCCTCGCCGACCCGGCCGGCTGGCAGCCGGCCGACGTGGCCGAAAAGCCCGACGACGCGCCACTGCGGGAGGCGGCGGAGGCCCTGCTCGACGGGGCGGTCGGTGAGTTCGCCCGCTCGCACGGCGGCCACATCGAGCTGGTCGACGTGCACGACGGCACGGTCACCGTACGCCTCGGCGGTGCCTGCCGCGGCTGCCCCGCCTCGCGGCTCACCCTGCGTCACCGCCTGGAGGAGCAACTCCGCCGCCGCCACCCGGACCTGGTCACGGTCACCGACGTGACCGCCCCTCCCCGCCCCGTGGATCATGGAGTTGCGGGGCCTTGAATGCCCGGAATGGGGCTTTTGTGAGGCGCCGCAACTCCATGATCGACGGGGCGGTCAACACGTCACGGGCGGTTAGAGGAAGTAGCGGAGGTAGATGTAGAGCCAGGCGATCAGGCAGCTCATGATCGTGACGATGATGCCGTAGCGGGTGAACTGCCAGAACGAGATGCGGTGACCGGTGCGGGCGGCGATGCCGATCGCCACCACGTTGGCGCTGGCGGCGACCGCCGTGCCGTTGCCGCCGAAGTCGGCGCCGAGGGCGAAGGCCCACCAGAGCGCCTGACCGGTTCGCGCGTCGGGCACCTCGGCCACCAGCCCTTCGACCACCGGGGCCATGGTGGCGACGTACGGGATGTTGTCGAAGAAGGCCCCCAGGACCGCCGAGCCGAACAGCAGCGCGGTCGCGGCGCCGAAGAAGTTGCCGTTCACCTGGCCGATCACCCACTCGCCGAACGTGCTGATCACGCCGGTGTGTACCAGGCCGGCGACCATCACGAACAGGCCCATGAAGAAGACCAGGGTGGGCCACTCGACCTCGTTGAGCACCTCGGTGACGTCCATCCGGGAGACCAGCAGCATCACCCCGGCGCCGACCATCGCCACCACCGACGGGTCGATGTGCAGCACGGAGTGCAGCGAGAAGGCGACCACCACCAGTCCGAGTACGACCAGGCAGCGCACCAGCAGCCGTACGTCGGTGATCGCCCGCCGCTCCTGCAGCGCCAGGACCGCGTTGACGTGTTCCGGGTTGTACCGGAACGACTTGCGGAACAGCACCCGGGTGAAGAGCACGAAGACCACGAAGATCACCCCGACGATCGGGGCCAGGTGCACCAGGAAGTCCGTGAAGGTCAACCCGGCACGGCTGCCGATGATGATGTTCGGCGGGTCGCCGATCAGGGTCGCGGCGCCGCCGATGTTGGAGGCCAGGATCTCGGCGATCAGGTACGGCTGCGCCGGGATGTGCAGCCGGTTGCAGACCACCACGGTCACCGGGGCGACCAACATGATCGTGGTGACGTTGTCCAGGAACGGCGACGCGACGGCGGTGATCAGCATCAGCATCACCATCAGCCGGTACGGCCGACCGGCCGACCGCTTCGCCGACCAGATGGCGAGGTAGTCGAAGAGGCCGGTCTGTTTCAACACCCCGACGATGATCATCATCCCGAGCAGCAGGAAGATGACCTCCCAGTCGACCCCCGCGTGCTGGGAGAACCACACGTCGGCCCCGGGTGCGAAGCCGACCACCAGCATCACGGCGGCGGCGACCAGCACCACCTTGACCTTGTCGATCTTCTCGGTGGCGATGAAGAAGAACGCCACCACGAAGATGACCAGCGCGGCGACGGCGCTCACCGGTCACCCTCCGACCGGCTCGTGCTCCCGCGCACGGGGATCAGACGTCCGGGTGGGCCACCGCGAATTCGGCGATCACCCGCTCCAGGGTGATCGCCCCGACCAGCACGCCGACGGCGTCGACCACCGCCACCAGCGGGCTGCGCTGCCGAGCCATCAGGGCGGCCACCTCCAGCAGCGTCCCGTCCAGGCCGACCGTGACCACCCGGGCCGGCTCCCGACGCAGGCAGTCGCCCACGGTCAGGTCGCCGAGTTCGTCCCAGTACTGGTCCGCGTGCGCCTCGTCGATGGCCCGGGCCAACGCCCGATCCGCCCGGTAGCTGTCGGGCACCGCCATCCGCAGCACCTGGGTGCCCGGTAACACCGCGCGCGGTCGACCCCGGTCGTCCACCACGATCAGGCCGGGCAACCGGCGTAGGGCCATCAGCCGGACCGCCCGGGCTACGGAATCCCGAACGGTCACCGTCGGTATTGTCACGGCGATCTGCTGTGCCTGCATTCCACCAACTCCCCGGACGTGGACCAATCTCCTGATACGCCGCGATCATGCGGACCCGCCCCGAAGGTCGGCGAACTGCCGTTCCAGGCTCGCCAGCCGGTCGGCCACCGAGGCGCTCTGCAGCACCGCGGCGACCTCGTCGGCCTCGTCAAGGTCCAGTTCGATGCGGTCGACCGGTACGTCCGGATCACCCGCCCCGTAACGGAGCAGCGATCGTCGGCCGGTCTGATACACCAGTACGCCGAAGCGCTGCCCACCCCGGGTCAGGAAGTGGTTGACGACGCCGACGCCGGAAACGCTGGTTCGGGTGATCTCCACTGGGGTCTCCTTCGGGTAGGGGCGGCTGGTCCCCATCAACGTTTCGGGAATCCGGCCGGCCCGACCATGGGGTCCGACACCCATCTCGACCGGGGCGGAACATGCAGGTGAACGGGGGTGTGAATGGGTGCTCGACCGGATGGACAAACCGGCCGCTCCCGGGCGAGGCTGGCCCGGTGACCAACACCGCTGACCGGGCAGCCCGCCCCGATCCTGGCCGCCGGGCGGAGCCCGGACGCCGGACGCCGGCCCAGGCGTTGTTCCGCCGGCTGGTCCTGCTGAACGGCCTGGTCTTCACGATCGGCACGCTCGTGCTCGCGCTCTCGCCGGCCACCGTCTCGTCGCTGGTACGGCTGGCCGAGATCCCGGTGCTGGCCGTCGGGCTGGCGCTCATCCTGACGGTGAACGCCCTGCTGCTGCGGGCCAGCCTGGCCCCGCTCGCCGCGCTGACCGCGCTGATGCGCCGGGTGGACCTGCTGCGCGGCGGAGACCGGCTGGTGGACTCCGGCAACGGCGACCTGGCGGACCTGATCGCGACGTTCAACGCGATGCTGGACCGGCTGGAGGCGGAACGCAGCGCCAGCAGCGCGGACGCGCTCGCCGCCCAGGAGGGGGAGCGGCAGCGGATCGCCCGGGAACTGCACGACGAGATCGGGCAGAGCCTCACGGTCGTGTTGCTCGGCCTCAAACGGGCCGTGGACCGGGCCCCGGACGAACTGCGCGACGAGCTGCACGCCGTACAGGAGACGCTGCGATCCAGCATCGACGACGTGGGACGGGTGGCCCGCCGGCTCCGGCCGGACGTGCTGGAGGATCTCGGGCTGCTCAGCGCGATGAACGCGCTGGCGACGGACTTCTCCCAGCTCAGTGGGGTGCCGGTGGTGCGACGGGCAAAGCCGGACCTGCCACCGCTGAGCCCGGAGAAGGAACTGGTGATCTACCGGATCGCCCAGGAGAGCCTGACCAACGTGGCCCGGCACGCCCGGGCCGGCCGGGTCGAGCTGTCGCTGCGGTCCGAGGCCGACGCGGTGGTGCTGCGGGTCGCCGACGACGGCCTCGGCGAGGTGAGCCGGGAGGGGGCCGGCATCCGAGGAATGCGGGAACGCGCAATGCTGATCGGGGCCCGGCTGTCCATAACCGCCGTGCCCGGCACCGGCACCGAGGTCCGGCTGACCGTTCCCGTCGACTCGGCGATGGAGAGAAAACGGGGGTGAGCGTGTCCACGACCAAGACCCGGATCATGCTGGCGGACGACCACGCACTGGTCCGGCGGGGGCTGCGCCTGATACTCGACGCCGAGCCCGACATGACGGTGGTCGCCGAGGCCGCCGACGGGGCGGAAGCGGTGGAGGAGGTCCGCCGGACCGAGATCGACCTGGCCATTCTGGACATCGCCATGCCGCGGATGACCGGCCTGCAGGCGGCCCGGGAGATTTCCCGACGAACCCCCGGCGTACGCATCCTGATGCTCTCGATGCACGACAACGAGCAGTACTTCTTCGAGGCGCTGCGGGCCGGTGCCTCCGGCTACGTGCTCAAGTCGGTTGCCGACCGGGACCTGCTGGAGGCGGTCCGGGCGGCGATGCGCGGCGAGCCGTTCCTCTATCCCGGCGCGATCACCGCGCTGATCCGGGACTACCTGCACCGGGCCCGGCAGGGCGAGAAGCTGCCGGAGAGCATCCTGACACCCCGGGAGGAGGAAATCATCAAGCTGATCGCCGAGGGGAATTCGGCGAAGGAGATCGCCGAGGCGCTGGTGATCAGCGTGAAGACGGTCGACCGGCACCGGGCCAACATCCTCCAGAAGCTCGGCATGCGGGACCGGATCGACCTCACCCGGTACGCGATCCGGGCCGGCCTGGTCGAGCCCTGAGCGGGCTCAGGTTGCCGTGCCGGCGTGGGGTCGCCCCGCCACGCCCCGGCGGACGGCCTCGGCGGCCAGCTGCGAACGGCGCCGGTCGTCGTTCGTGACCAGGCCGAACTTGTCGTAGAGGCGGGTCAGATGCTTCTTGACCGCGCTTTCGCTGACGCCCAGCGTGGTGGCCAGGCAACGCAGGGCCGGCGGCTCGGGGAAGGCGCTGCCACCGGCCAGATACGGATGGCAGAGCGCGTCCAGCACCTCCCGCTCCCGCCTGGTCAGCGCCGGGGGCGCGGGCGGCGGCTCGACGCCCACCGTCCGGGTGTCGGTGAGCTGCGCGGGGGCGTGGAACACCAGCCGGGCCGGGCCGATCTCCACCCGGTCACCGTCGCGCAGCGTGCGGGCCTCCCGCAGCGGCACCCCGTTGAGCGTCGTGCCGTTGGTGCTGCCCAGGTCGCGGATGACCCAGCCGGACGGGAACCGCTCGACCAGCGCGTGCAGGCGGGAGACGGTTCGGCTGTCGACCGGCAGATCGTTGTCGGGCGCCCGGCCGATGGTCAGCGTGTCCACCTGGAGCGGCACGAGTCGTACCGCACCCGTGCCGTGCACCTCGAAGTAGCCACCGGTCACCGGTCGCACCACGGCTCGGTGGTCGCGCCGGTCACCGCACCCGAGCGGGCCGCGGTCACCGTCGCCGAGGCGGTGACGCACTGCCCGGCCGACCGGTACGGCTCGGTCCACAGCTCGTACGGCTGCCCGGCCGCCCGCTGCCGGGTGCCGGGCCCGCCGGCTCGCAACGACACGTCGATCGTCCAGGTGCCGCCGTCGGTCGCCACGTTGTCCCGGTACTGCTTCCACACCCACACGTACGCCATGCTCGCGCGGCAGCTCGGCGACCAGTACTGCTTGACCGAGATGGCCCGCAGGCCGCCCGCGTACCCGTAGGCGGAGGAGCCGATTTGGTAGGCGTCGGCGTAGCAGGGCCCGGGCGGGGCGTCGTCCTGGCTGGCTCTGCGGGGCACCGCCGTGCCGGCGATCGCGGTGGTGAGCCGCCGGTCGGCCACGGTCAGTTCCAGCACACCCCGGACCGGCCCGATCGTCCTCGGGACGACCACGAGCCGCACCTCGCACCGGCCACCCGGACCGAGCCGGTGGTTTCCGCACCCGTCCGCGACGATCCGCAGCTCGTCCCGGGACCGCCGCTGCACCGACACCGTCCCCAACGAAACCGGGTGGTCGGTGCGGTTGCGGACGGTCACCACCTGCACCGCCGATTCGGAGTGCAGCGTCAGGTCACCCAGGACCAGCCGATGGGGCAGTGTGACCGGAGTGGACGCCGGCAGGGCCTGCGAGTATCCGGTGGCGAGCACCGCCGCCACGGTGGGCAGCAGCCCGACCGATCGGCGCAGCCCGTGCCGGCGTACGCCGGAAGGCTGCTCGACGGTCGCGGACAACGCGAGGGCCGCGCGCCGCCGCGCGGACAGTGACAGCGCCGGCGTGACCTCCCGGGCCGGCGGCGCGGCGACGTCCTTCGGCGCGGCCACGTCGCCGAGCACGAACGGGGTCATCGGCACCCCGGCCGCCGCCTGCGCCGCCCGCAGCTCCGCGGCGAACCCGGCCGCCGAATCCGGGCGGCGCGCCGGGTCCTTGGCCATCGCGCGCTCCAGCGCGGCGCACACCTCGTCCGGCACGCCAAGCGGGCGGAGGTCCGGCACCGGGTCGGCGGCGATCCGGCGCAGCAGTGCCGCGGGCTCCTCGTTCGCGGGGGCGAAGGCGGGTGCGCCGCGGATCCAGTGCAGCATCGTCGAGGCCAGCGCGTAAACGTCGGCGGCCACGGAGGCCGGCTCGCCCCGCAGCACCTCCGGCGCCGCGTGCAGCACGCTCGCGGTGACCGAGGCCCGCATCGTCGGCTGATCCGTCCGAGGCCGAGCCTGGCCGAAGTCGGCCAGCTTCACCTGCCCGTACCCGGAGATGAGGATGTTCTCCGGCTTCACGTCGCGGTGCAGGAGGCCCGCCCGGTGCGCGGTCTCCAGGGCACCGGCCACGGCGATCCCCCCGGCGACGGCCTCCCGCCAGTCACCCGCCGTGCCGCCGCGCAGCCGGTCGGCGAGAGAGCCGCCCTCCTCGTACGCCATCAGCAGGTACGGGTTGCCGGCGGCGGTGCGGCCGGCCTGGTGCAGGGTCACGATGTGCGGGTGGTCGGAAAGCCGCCCCAGCGTCTGCAACTCCCGCTCGAATCGGGCGCGGGACGGGCCCGCCCAGTCGGCGGCGAGCACCTTGACCGCGACCCAGCGGGAGTAGTCGGTCTGCCAGGCCCGGTAGACCACACCGAATCCGCCCCGCCCGACCTCGACCGCGTCGGTGCACCCGTCGACCCCGAGGGCGACGTCCGGGCCGGCGCCGGGATCCGGGCGGCTTGTCACGAACTGCTCACTGTGGACCATCGCCGTCGAATGCTACCGATAGGCCGCGACGTGATCATGTCCTGCGTCCGCCACCGCCACCGCGCAGGTAGCCGACATGGCGGCGGCCCGCGCCTTGAACAGGGCACGGACCGCCGCCACCATCAGGTCTTGTGGGCGGTTGATCGCCCGCTACCGTTTCGTCTGGCTCAGCCGCAGTGGACGCGGTCGTAGCCGGAGGATCCGCCGCCGCCGGACGTGTCGAAGGCGCCGTAGATGTCGATGCAGGTGTGCGGGGCGTAGATGTAGAGCGGCCCCGCGTACTGGGTGAAGTGCTGGCCCGGCTTGTGGCCGTCGCTCTGCCAGGTGCCGCCGCTCGGGCGGGCCGCGACGTAGATGTCCCAGGCGCTGCTGATGACGCTGTCGTTCGCGCGGCTCATCACGCAGTTGTAGCCGTTGGAGCTGTTGTAGTAGACGTCGATGTAGCCCCCGGTCCGGGTCCGCCAGTCGATGGGCCATGACTTCAGGAACGCGTAGGAGCTGCCGCAGACGTTCGTCCGCGGGATGGCGTTGGCCGGGCCGGCCGAGAGACCGACCAGGCCACTGGCGGCCAGCGCGACCGCGCCGAGCAGCGCGGCGGCGCGGGTACGGACGGTGCCGGCAGAGGTGCGGCTCAAGCTGGGCATGGGAGGTCCTTTCCCCTGGTTGAGGTCAGCAGACGGTGCTGGTCGAACCGCCCGTCCCGTTCAGGTAGCCGGTGACGTGGGTGCAGTGCATCCAGGTCGGGGCCGGAGCGCCCCACAGCTCGGCACGGGTGGTCTTCTTCAGCTCGCCGACCCCGTAGTCCGAGCCGCTGTTGGAGTGGTCGATGACGTGAACGTAGAGGTCCCAGTTCGAGTGGGTGTTGCGGTACTGCTCCCACACGTAGATGTAGGCGTAGTTGGCGCTGCAGCCGTAGTACTGCTTGACCGAGGCCGCCTCCATCCCGCCAACCGTCAGCACTCGGGTCGTGCCGATCTGACGGACGCTGGAGCAGCTCGCCGGCGTGCTGGCCAGCGCCGGGGACGCGTTGACCAGCACGGCGGCGCCGGCGGCGGCGACCGCGGTTGCGGTGGCGAGGGTACGGCGAAGCTTCGACATCAGGGGTCCTGCTTTCTCTGGTGATCCCGTCGCCACCGAGGAAACCAGGGCCGGAACGCGGTCGAAAGGTGACGAAGCGGGGAGGGTTTGGTCCCCGCCGACGCTGTTCTTGACGGAGCAGGTCGGCCCGTACAACCGTTTCCGTCCGGCGGCCGTCGGTAGGGGGGAAGTGACGGAGGTAACCGGATGCCCGACGTATCGGAACACTTCGCCGGACTGCTGCGCCAGCTCGACGACAACCCCGACCGGCCGTCCCGGGTGGACCTGGCCACGGCGATGCGCGAGGCGCGCCGTCGCCGGCGCAACCGGCGGACGATCACCGCCTCGGTCGCCGGCGTCGCGGCGGTGGCGGTGGCGGCGGTGCCGCTGGCCGTACGGGCCGATCGGCTGGCCGAGCAGGGTCCGCCGACGGCGGCGGGGACGTCGGCCAGCGCCAGCCTCTCGCCGACATCGTCCGGGCCGACCACCTGCACGGCGGAGCTGCTGCCCATCCCCCGGGGGGCCCGCATGAGCGAGGTCACCGGCGGCGACCCGACCGGCCGGTATCTGCTCGGCCGCTCCTACCAGAAACACGAGAACAGGAGCATCCCGTACACGATGATCATCTGGGACGGCGACCAGGCCCGCGAGGTGCGACTGCCCGGCACCGACCAGCTGCTGGCCGACATCAACCCGTCCGGCGTCGCCGTCGGTGTGGCGTACGCCGGCGACCGGCCGCAGCCGTACGTGGTGCGATCGGGCAAGGCCACCCGGCTGCCCGGGGTGGCGGCGGGCGCGGCCAAGGCGATCAGTGACGACGGCCGGATCGTCGGGGCTCGGCAGGATGGCGATCGGCAGCTGCCGGTGCTGTGGCCTGACCCGGACAAGCCCGCCGTCGACCTGCCGTTGCCCGGCCCGAAGTGGCAAGGGATCGCCATCGGCGTCGACACCGACGGCACGGTCGTCGGCCGGATCCAGGAAGGTTTCCAGGGCGCGATGCGGGCGGTCGTCTGGCGGTCCGGCGGGCAGCCCGAGCTGCTGCCGCTGCCGTCGGTCACCGGCGGTACGGCGATCGAGTTCCATCCGCAATCGTTTCAGGGCGGTTGGATCACCGGCACGGCGTGGCGGCCCGAGGGCGACGGGTCCGTACACGCGGTCCGCTACCAACTGGCCCGCGGCGAGTACGCGCCGGTGCCAGCCGATCTCATGACGTCCGCCGGCAACGGTCAAGGATGGATGGTCGGCCTGGTCGCCCCCAGGGACGCCGGACTGATCACCGACGAGGGGCTGGTGCGGCTGCCCGACCTCGGCCGGTTCGGCCCGGGCGCGGTGAGTGTCAGCGATGACGGGCAGGTGATCGGCGGCACGCTCGGCTCGGATTTTGACCGGAGCGGCATCGACGACCTGAGCGCGGTCCGCTGGCGCTGCCACTGACCGGCGCTCCGGTGCCCGGGGTGACACCCGCTTGGCGGGTTGTGGCCGGTGGTTGACCACAACCCGCCAGTCCATCCGGACGGCCCCGCTACGGGGCGGCGAGCGCCTCGGTCGGGGCGAGGCGGGCGGCGCGGATGGCCGGGTAGAGCCCGGCGAGCGCACCGATCAGCAGGGTGGCGGCCACCCCGCCGCCCACCGCCCACGCCGGCACCACCGTCGGCCACGACTGCGAGTACGCGTACCCGGCGGTCACCCCGCTGCCCAGCAGCACCCCGCCCAGCCCGCCGAGCGCGGACAGCAGCAGCGACTCCGCCAGGAACTGGATGCGCACCTGGCCACGGGTCGCGCCGAGCGAACGGCGCAGGCCGATCTCCGGGCGGCGTTCCAGCACCGAGATGACCATCGTGTTCGCCACCCCGACACCACCCACCAGCAGGGCGACCGCACCGAGGCCGAGCAGCAGCCCGGTGAACGCCTCGTCGGTGGCCTGCTTCGCGGCGAGCGCGTCGGAGGGCCGGGACACCTTCACCTCGTTCGGCGCCTCCGGGTTCGCCGTCGCGCCGAGCACCGCACGTACCGCCTCGACCGCCGTGTCGGCGGTGCGGGCGTACACGGTGGTCGGATGCCCGTCGAAGCCGAGATATGCCGCCGCCGCGTCCCAGCCCACCAGCGCGGACAGGTCCAGCTCCGGGGCCAGCGGCACGGGTGCCAGGATCCCCACCACGGTGAACCAGCGCGGGCCGAGCTGGACCTGCACGTCCGTCCCGGCGGCGCCGATGCCGAGCCGCCGCGCGGTGGTGGCGCCGAGCACCACCGCCGGGTAGCGGGCCGTGGCGGCGTTCAGCCAGGTGCCGCTGGTCAGCTCTAACCCGACGGTGTCGCGCAGCTCCAGGCTGGTCGCCCGGGCGGCGATCCCCCCGCTCTCGCCTCGGGAGATCAGATCCGACCGGTACACCCGCGCGTCGCTCAGCAGCCCGGTCGCGGCGACCGTCCGCACCGGCCCGATCCGCCCGATCATCGCCACCGACTCGGTCGGCAGTTGGGCGTCGCCGCCGAAGAGCCCGCTGCCCGGGGCGACGGTGAGCAGGTTGGTGCCGAGCGCGGCGAGCGTGCGGTCCAGCTCCGCCCGGGACGACGCGGAGATCCCGACCACCGAGACCATGGCGGCGATCCCGATCGCGATGCCCAGCGCGGACAGCACGGCCCGCAATGGTCGGGTACGCAGCCCGACCCCGCCGACCCGCAGGACGTCCCGTGGCCGCAGCCGGGCGGGTACCAGTCTGGTCATGCCGGCACCCCCACGGAACGCTGGTCGGCCACGATCCGGCCGTCACGCATCTGCACCCGCCGGGGCAGCTGGGCCGCGATCTCCAGATCGTGGGTGATCACCACGATGGTGGTCCCGGCCGCGTGCAGCTCGCGCAGCAGCGCCAGCACCCCGGCACCGGAGGCCGAGTCCAGGTTGCCGGTCGGTTCGTCCGCCAGCAGCAGCGCGGGCGCGCCGACGACCGCGCGGGCGATCGCCACCCGCTGCCGCTCGCCGCCGGACAGTTCGTGCGGCCGGTGGTCGAGCCGGTGTCCCAGCCCGACCCGGACCAGCGCGGCCTCCGCGCGCCGCCGCCGCTCCCGCAGGGGTACGCCCGCGTAGAGCAGCCCGTCGGCCACGTTGTCCCGGATCGGCACGTTCGCGGCGAGGTGGAACTGCTGGAAGACGAAGCCGATCCGGGAGGACCGGAGCGCGGAGAGCTGCCGGTCACCGAGCTTCGCCACGTCGTACCCGTCGATGCGTACCCGCCCGGTCGAGGGCCGGTCCAGGGTGCCGATCAGGTGCAGCATGGTCGACTTGCCCGACCCGGACGGGCCGACGATCGCGACCAGCTCGCCGTGCCCGATGGTCAGCGACACCCCGTCGAGGGCCCGTACGCCACCGGGGTAGACCTTGCTCACCTCGGCCAGCTCGACCACCGCGTCGCCGGTCACGTGGGCATCCCCACTGTCGCCCCCTCGGCGAGCCCCGCACCGGTGACCTCCACCCGGCCGGCGGCGAACAGCCCGGTCTCGACCGCGATGATCCGGGTGGTGTCGCCCTCGACCAGCTGCACGCCGTAGCCGCCCTCGGCCAACGCCAGCAGCGCGGCGACCGGCACGGTGAGCACGTCCCGACGCTCGGCGGCGGTGAAGGCCACCTTGGCCGAGGCCTGGTCGAAGCCGGTCAGCGCCTTCGGGTCGGCCACGGTCACGGTGACCTCGATCTTGGTCTCCGGGTCGCTGCCGCCGCCCGGCCCGCCGCCGCTGCCGGTCTCGATCACCGTCTCCGTTTCGGTGATCGTGCCGGGCACCTCCTTGCCGTTGGGCAGCGTGACGCTCACCTTGGCGCCCTGCTTCGCCAGCCGCTCGTCGTCGACCTTGAGGGAGACGGTCACCACCCGCGCGGTGCCCGTGTACGTGAGTACCGCCTGGCCGGGCTGCGCTGGGTCGCCGACGTCCGCCTGCTGGCTGTTCACCCGGACCGCGTTGTCGGCGTAGATCACCCGGCCCAGCTCGACCCGGCCGGTCTCGGGCAGGCCGAGGTCCTTCTGCCAGTGCCGCACCGCCGTCGCGGTGGCCGAGGTGTACTCGTTGTCGACGGTGAAGCCGGTGTAGCCGAGCGCCTCGAGGTTCCGTTCGAGCTGCCGCACGTCGGCGCCGGACATGCCGGGACCCAACGTCCGATACGCCGGCAGCCGCCCGTACAGCAGCACCACCTTTTCGTTGTCGACGCTGAACAGCGGCTTGCCCCGGCTGACCTGACTGCCGGTGGCGGCCAGCGAGGTGATCGTGCCGGGCACCCGCGCCGTCGCGGTGCGCGCGGCGCCGTAGCCGAGGGTCCCGTCGAAGCTCTCCGTGTCGACCAGGGTCTGGCGGGTGACCTGCGCGGTCGCCGGCGGCAGGCCGCCGCTGGCCGCCGTACCCACGGTGCGACCGTCGGCTCCGACGGCGACCGCGACGCCCGCGGCGGCGGCGACCACCACCGCGACGGCGACCACCAGCGGGGTACGTTTCCTCACGCTCACTGGGTCCTCTTCATCATCAGCGGGGTGTCGCCCTGTCGGCACTTCTCCAGCGCGGCCTGCCCGGTCGGGCTCTGCGGGTCGAAGCCGGCGTCGCCCTTGAGTTCGAGGGCCCCGTCCGGGCCCGGGTCCGGGAAGTTCGGCACCCCGTTCTCCCGCATGCACCGGGCGAGCGCGCGCACCTTCTCCACCTGCTCCGGGTCGAGCTTCATCGGCTTGCCCCCGTTGGGCATCAGGCTGCGGCACTTCTCCATGGCCGCCTGCGCCTTCTCCCGGTCCTGCTGCCCGCCCGGGATGCGGATGCGGAACCCGCCGCCCTCGCCGGGCTCCGGGTCCGGGAAGTCCGGCATCCCGTTCTCCCGCATGCACTTGGCGAACTCGCGCTGCCGGTCCTCGTCGTTGACCTGTGGGACGCTGGCGCTGGGCGAGGCGGCGGTCGCACCGCCACCAGCCGTGGCCACCTGGTTCCCGTCCTGGTCGGCGCGGGCGCAGCCAGCGGTCGCCAGCCCGAGCAGCAGGGGCAGGACGAGCAGTGTGCCCGACATTCGTCGGCGCATGGCACAACTCCTTCCTCGTGGCCGGCGCGGCTCGCCGGCCAATACGGACGAGTTGACCCCGGCGGCGGTATCCGGGGCGTAACCGTCGGCGTTAACGGCGGCGTTACCAGCGACCGCGTCACCATGGGGCGGTGCGAGTACTTGTGGTCGAGGACGAGACGCTGCTGGCCGACTCCATCGCCGAGTGGCTGCGCCGGGAGGCGTTCGCGGTGGACGTCGCGTACGACGGGGACGCGGCGCTGGAACGCCTCGGCGTCACCGACTACGACGTGGTGGTGCTCGACCGGGACCTGCCGGTGGTGCACGGCGACGACGTCTGCCGGGCGGTGATGGACAGCGGCGGCGAGACGCGGGTGCTGATGCTGACCGCCGCCGCGGCCGTCCGTGACCGGGTGGCCGGCCTGGCCCTGGGCGCCGACGACTACCTGGTGAAACCGTTCGCGCTGGTCGAGCTCTCCGCGCGGGTGCACGCGCTGGGCCGCCGGGCCCGGCCGGCCGCTCCGCCGAAGCTGAGCCGGGCCGGGATCGTCGTCGAACCGGCCCGCCGGGAGGTCCACCGCGACGGCCGGTACGTCGCGCTGTCCCGCAAGGAGTTCGCGGTGCTGGTCGAGCTGATCCGGGCCGGCGGGGCGGTGGTCTCCGCCGAGGAACTGCTGGAGCGTGCCTGGGACGAGCACATCGACCCGTTCACCAACGTGGTACGGGTGACGATGATGAAGCTGCGCCGCAAACTCGGCGACCCGCAGGTGATCGAGACGGTGCCGGGAGTGGGGTATCAGATTCCGTGAAGCGACTGACCATTCGCGCCCGCCTGACCCTGGTGCACGGCGGCCTCCTGCTGCTCGCCGGCCTGATCCTGCTCGGCGTGACCTACGTGTTGGTCGACCAGCGGATGCGGGAGCCGCTGACCGGCGTCTTCGCCCGCGCCCAGGTCATCCAGACCGGGCCGGTCAGCAAGCTGACCGGCCCGACAGGCGCGGCCGAGCAGGTGCGGATCCTGCTCCAGGAAGCCCAGGACGAGGCGAAGCGCACCGCGTTGGAGTCCCTGCTTACCCAGGGCGGGTTCGCGCTGCTGTTGATCTCGGCGGTCGCCCTCGGCTTCGGCTGGCTGATCGCCGGGCGGGCGTTGCAGCCGCTGCACCAGATCACCGGCACCGCCCGCCGGATCGCCGCCGGCGCGGCCGGGCGGGGCCTGCACGAGCGGATCGCGCTGCGGGGCCCCCGGGACGAGGTGAAGGAGTTGGCCGACACGTTCGACCTGATGCTGGAACGACTCGACCGGTCTTTCGACGGGCAGCGCCGGTTCGTGGCGAACGCGTCGCACGAGCTGCGTACGCCGCTGGCGCTCAACCGGTCGCTGCTGGAGGTGGCGATGTCCCGGCCGGGCGCCCCCGCCGAGCTGCGGCAGCTCGGCGAGACCCTGCTGGCGGTCAACGAACGCCACGAACGGCTCATCGACGGGCTGCTCACCCTGGCCGACTCCGAGCAGCAGGTCGTCGACCGTACCCCGGTGGACCTCGCCGAGATCGCCGGTCACGTCCTCGACCAGGCGGCCGGCGCGGTGGAGTTGGCCGTACGCCGGCGGCTCGCGCCCGCCCCCACGGCCGGCGACCCGGTGCTGCTGGAACGGCTGACGCACAACCTGGTGGAGAACGCCGTCCGGCACAACCTGCCGACCGGCGGCGAGATCGAGGTCAGCACCGGCGCCTTCGACGGCCGCGCCACCCTGGTGGTCGTCAACACCGGCCCCGTGGTGCCCAGCTACGACATCGAGACGATCTTCCAGCCGTTCCGTCGGCTACGCCACGAGCGGGTGGCCGCCCGCCGACCCGACGACCGGGCCGGGGCCGCGCGCGGCTTCGGGCTCGGCCTGTCGATCGTGCGGGCGGTGGCCCAGGCGCACGGTGGTGCCGTGCACGCCCAACCTCGCAACGGTGGTGGACTCGTCGTGACGGTGACCCTGCCAGCCCTGGGTGCGATGCGGCCTCGGCGAGCATGAGTGACCAGCACGTGAGCGCCCGCTCACGCCACCGTTGATCACCGGCATTTCTGTCCGACTCCCGTCAGGTAGCGGGTATCAATTGATCGGGTTCTGTCGATAGCGTCAGGTCACTGGCCGTCGACGAAAGGCCGACGATGAACCACAACGGACACCCGTTCTCGCGCCGGCGACTTCTCGCCGGGGCGGCGGCGGCCTCGGCGGTCACCGTGACCGGCGTGGCTGCCACCTCGACCGCCGCCGCGGCGAGCCCCACCCACGCCCCCACCCCGCTGGTCACCCAGGGCCGGATCGGCTCCGCCGTGCTCCACGCGCCGGGTGGCGGTCCGACCGCCGCCCGCTTCCAGGCCGACTTCCACGACCGGCTCGTCTCCTGGCTCGCCTTCTGGTCGGCGAACTCACCCGCCGCCTGGAGCACCCCGGTCCAGATCGAGGCCCGGGTGGACCGGTCCGGCGACACGCTCACCCTGCACGCCATCCGCTACCGGCGCAACGACGAACTGCACGACGGGTTCGCCGCCGGCCGGGTGGACGGCAGCCACTGGGCGGCCCTGGCGAGCCTGCACCACCACTTCCCGGTCGTGACCCCGCTGGCCGGCGGCGCGATCCAGGTCGGCGACGGGGTCGCCGGCTTCACCGGATCACCCACACAGGTGGCCTTCGCGGTCGCCGCGTGCCGACAGCTCTGGGGCGACCCCGCGGCCACCGCCGCCGGCTGGCACGAGCACGCCGGCCGTGCGCTCGCTCGGGCCGGGCAGCGGGCCGACGTCGCCTCCCGCGCCGGCTGGGCGACCTTCACCCGTTCCAGCCTGCGCCGCGGGCTGGGCACCGATTCGTACGAATGACCGGAGGTAACACATGTCCCGAAGCGAATTCCGGTTCGTGGTCGATGGCATCGAGTTGAACGACGAGCAGCAGAGTCTCATCGCCCGCGAGATCCAGAAGGCCGGCCTGGCCGCCCTCGGCGCCGCCAACGCCAAGGTGAGCGGCCTGCTCACCGTCGGCCACGGCATCCCCGAGCTCCGCCCCGAGTGGTACGGCCTCTGGGCGATCGGCGGCCCCAACGCCAAGGAGCTCGGCCAGAAGATCAACGACATCGGGTTCTGGATGCGATGACCGACGCTGCCCGTCGGGCCGACCTGCCGGAGCGGATGTGCCCGAGCACGCCCGTGGCCAACGCCACGGTCTTCCTCGGCATGATCACTCCGGCGGGCCGGGTCGCCTACGTCACGCCGTCAACGCCGGCCGACGTCGCCCTCGCCGCGGTCGACGCCGACTCCGACGCCCCGATCGAATCCCGCTACCGGCTCGCCGGACCCTGCGTCACCTCGTCCTGCGGGTTCTGGACCGGCGACCACTGTGGGCTGGGCGCCCGGCTGACCGAGTCGTACCGGGAGGCCGTCGACCCGGCCGAGGTGGAGCTGCCGAAGTGCGCGATCCGGCGTACCTGCCGGTGGTTCGCCGAACAGGGCCCGGCGGCCTGCCCGGCCTGTTCGCACGTGGTCACCGACTCCCGCTGACCCGGCTGGTGTCCGCCGCGCCCACTTTCCACAGCGCTTCCACAGGCTTCCGACACGCTGGGCGCAGTCGATCTCGAACTCGGCCGGGGATGGGCGGATGATCAAGCTCAGCACCGTGCGGCAGGGGGGCCGGGCGACCCTCTGCGTGGGCGGCCACAACGTCAGCTACCGGTCGCTGTACCAGCACGACGACCGTGTCCTGGCGCGGCGCGACCACCTGCTCAGCGGGCTGCCGCAGCGAACGTTCGACGCCGAGGTGAGCCCGTCGCGGCGACGGTGGTCAGCGTGACATCGAACGAGGTCGACGAGGAGGACGCGGACCGAGCGTACGCGACGTCCAGCCTGACGGTGCCGCACCTTGAGACGGGGGGGTGCGGCGCCCCGGAAGGTCCTCACAGATCCTCGCTGAGCAGGGCACGAACCCGTGCGGCGTCCGGATGCTCGATCTCGGTGAGGATGTCCAACGACCGCCGCCAGGATCGCCCGGCGGCAGCACTGTCACCGGCCGCGTGCTGGGTCTCACCCAGATAGCGCAGCGTGATCGCTTCGTTGGGGCGGTCGCCGAGTCGCTGATAGAGCGCCAACGCCTCCCGATAGCAGGAGATCGCCTGCCGAAGGTCGAGGTGCCGATAGGCGTAGCCGAGACTGTCCCACGCCCCGGCCATGCCGACCGGATCGCCGAGCCGTTCCAACAGGGCCAGCGACCGCCGGCAGTGCACGATCGCCTGGTCGTGGTCACCCAGCAGCGCGTGACACCAACCCACCGAATTGAGCGTGCTCGCCACCCCCCGCTCATGCTCGGCGCGTTGGAACAGCTCCAGGGCACGTTGATCCTGGCGCAACGCCTCGCCGATAGCGCCCTGTTGCTCGCACAACCAGCCCAGGCTGCGGTACGTGTACCCCTGCCCGACCAGATCGCCGAGCTGCGCGAACAGCTCCAGCGCCTGCTGATAATGGTGCCGGGCGGCGTCGAACCCGTGCAGCCGGACGTACGCGCCACCCACGATCCGGTGTGCCTCCGCCTCGGCGGCGCGGTCACCCTGCCGCCGCGCGGCGGCCACCCCGGCCTGCCCGGCCCGCACCCAGTCCGACCAGTGCCCCCGACGGGCGAAAAAGTTGGTGACCGTCCACGCCAGCGGCCACACATGCCCGTCGAGCCCGCAGCGCGCCGCCAGGTCCAGGCCGGCGAGCAGCACCGCGTGCTCGGCGTCGAACCACGCGAGCGCCGCGGCCTGGTCGGCGAACCCCTCGGCGGTGACCCCGGCGATGGCCGGCGGCACCGCCAGCGGGTCACGATGCGGCCAGAGCATCCGGTCGGCGGCCAGCGCGGTGTGCAGGTGGTGTTCCAGCGCCCGCTGCCGCGCCGCCGGCAACTCCGCGTCGTCGCGGCCCAGCTCGGCGGCGTACATCCGAAGCAGGTCGTGCAGCAACAACCGGCCGGGTACGTGTTCCACCACCAGATGCGACGCCGCCAGTTCCCGCAGCGCCGGCCGGACCCGGTCGGCGGGCTCGCCGGCGAGACTGGCCGCGGCGGCAAGGGTGAAGTCCGGGCCGGGATGCGCGGCCAGCAACCGGAACAGCCGGGCCGCCGCCGGGGTGAGACCGTGGTACGACCAGGAGAAGACCGCCCGCACGTCGGTGCTGGTGTCGCCACCGGTGAACGCGTCGAGCCCGCCGCCGGGCGGCAGCTCCTCAGCGAGCGCCGAGAGGGTGAACTCGGGGTGGGCGGCGGCCCGGGCGGCCACGATGGCCAGGGCCAACGGCAGCCGACCGCACGCCTCGATGATCGTCTCCACTGCTGCCGGCTCGCCGGCCAGCCGCGCGGCCCCCAACCGGCGGGCGAACAGCTCGCGGCACTCGGCACCGGTCAGCGGTGCGAGGCGCAGCGGACGGGCACCCTCGGCGACCACCAGACCGGGCAGCTGGTTGCGGCTGACGACCACCGTGGCGCAGCCGGGCGCGCCGGGCAGCAGGGGGCGGACCTGCTCCGCGTCACGGACGTTGTCGAGCACCACCAGCACCCGCCGGTCGGCCAGCAGACTGCGGTAGAGCCCGGCCTGCGCCTCCAACGTGGCCGGCACCCGATCGGGCGGCACACCGAGCGCGTCGAGGAAGCCGCGCAGCGCCTCACCGGCCGTGACCGGCGTCCCCGTCGGGTCGAAGCCGCGCATGGTGACGAACAACTGCCCGTCTAGAAAGTCGTCCAGGACCGTGTGCGCCAGCCGTACCGCGAAGAGGGTTTTACCGACCCCGGCCGGTCCGCCGACGAGCACGACGGGGGAGCCGTCCGCAGTGGAGCGCAGCAGCTCGCGGCCACGCTCGAGGTCGTCGGCGCGGCCCACGAACTGCGGTGGGTCGGGCGGCAGCAGGCCGGGCCGGGGCGTCTTGCCGCGCTCGGCCGGCGGCAGCAGTGGCAGCCGCCGCCGCAGAATGTCCCGCTGCAGCTCGTGCAGCTCGGGCGCGTCGAGCCCGCGCTCCCGCAGCAGCACCAGGCCTTCGCGGCACACCTCGGCAGCCTCGTCCACCCGTTGCTCGGCGTAGAGCGCCAGGGCGAGCAACCGCCGCACGGCCTCGTCGTACGGATCGTCGACCAGGGCGCCGGAAAGCTGGGCGATCGCCTCGGCGTGCCGGCCGAGCGTGCCGAGCGCCTCCGCGTACCCGCGCCGTGCCGCGCGCCGCGTCGCCTCGAGTTGGGCGACCTTCGGCAACACGAACGACCGGTCCGCCACATCGGCGAAGGCCGGGCCACGCCACAACGCCAGCGCCCGATCGAGCAGCGCGGCGGCGCGTTCCGTCAGCTCCGGCTCGCCCGCGTCGAGCAACCGGCGGCCCTCCGCGCACCAACGCTCGAACCGCTGGTGGTCGATGACGTCCGGTGCCACGTCGAGCCGGTACGCCGCGTTGACGCCCGAACCGACCGTCACCACGACCGGCTCGTCGGACGCACCCAGCGCGCGGCGTAGATGCGACACGTGACTGCGCAGCGTGACCCGCGCGCCGGGCGGCGGCGCCTCATCCCACAACAGCCCGACGACGCGGGACGCCGGCACCGCCGAACCCGCCTCGACCAGCAGGACCGCCAGCAGCTCCACCAGTTTCGGGCCGAGCCGGACGGGCTGCTGGTCGCGCGTGACCTGCACGGGACCGAGCACGCCGATGCGCAACAACCAGGCTCACGCTCCCCACTCGGTCAGCCGTTCCGACCACCGTAGTGGATCGAGGAACGACCCGAGTGATCACTTACCGGGGGCCTGGTACGTCAACTTCGTCTGGGTCGCCTCGTCGACCTCCTCCGGGGTCAGCATCGGGGTGATCCGCGTGTGCACCCCGCCCGCCGCCCGGATGGCGATGACCAGCGCGGCCGCCGTCTTGTGGTCCGGCAGTTCGCACACCACATAGGTGTCGTACTTGCCGAACGAGAAGTGCACGGACTCCGTCCGCCCGCCGATGGCCGCCACCGCCTGGTGGATCACCTCGGCGCGCTTGGAACCACCATCGTTGACCAGCCCTCTGACCCCGTCGATGGTGAAGGTCGACTCCAACAGGAACTTCGGCACTTCGTCATCACCTCCTGCCGGTCCGGAACGGGTCAGCGCGTCCCCTGGCGTTGGATCCGCCCGCCCCGCTCGACCTTGGCCCGGCCGTGGTCACGCTCGGAGCCCGAGGTGCCGGTCGCGGCCCGCAGGTGCCGCCGGTCCGGCGAGCGTTCGACCTCGGAGCCCTGCCGGCCCCGAGCCCCGCTGCCGGGATTTCGTCCCGCACGAGCCGATTCACCACCGGGGTCGTGCTTGTTCGCCTTGTGACTACCCATGCGCTGGGCGTACCCGCCACACCGGCGGCTAGTCATCCACGGTTTCCATGGACCGTCGGGACGAATCCATCCGCGCGCCGATGGCCCCAGCGCTCCGCGCTGCGACGTCCAGCTCGCCCCCTTGGTGCAGCGGCGGCTGCTGGACGCGCTGGCCACGAAGGCACCCGCCGGAGTGGCGGCCGCGCCGCCGACACCGGACGACGGGCCCGGGTGGAGTGAGCCTTTCGATAACTGTGGGTGATAATCCCCGCCTGAGGGCTCGGTGTCACCCAGTGTGATGGCGTCGGGTGCGCTCCATCTTGTCGCTGCTGCCGTCACAACCGTGTGACCAGCGAAAACCCGTCAGGCGCGGCTAGCGCTGTACCCCCCCTCGCCTGCCTTTGCTTTGCAGCCATATACGCACCAGAAACCATGTGTGACCGTTGCGTCCGTGGCTGCAGAGCAAAGGCGGGACGGAAGGGTGACGCCGGGGCGACCGTCCTCACTCAGTGTGATTGAGATCAGTGCGCTCCCCGACGAGCAGGTCGTGTCCCGCAGGCCCTCCGTACACCTCGCGCAGGGTGGCGAGGGGTGGTCTCGCTGGGCAGCGCCGACCCGTCCGCGCGGATGATGCCGGCGTTGTTGACCAACACGTTCAGCCGGCCGTACTCGCGCTCGACCAGTCCGGCCGCGGTTCGCCGCGCTGTGGCCGAGCACGAGGTGGGGGAGCGCCGCCCCACCGTCAAACGAGTCGACCATCCGAAGTTGAGTCTGCTGGAGTTCGAGTGCCGAGTGCTGCACGTGCCCGAGACCGACCAGCGGTTGATCGTCTACGTGCCCGAGCCGGGCTCGCCAACCCAAACGCCTTTCGACGGGCCGGCGAGCACGTCCGCTCCCTGACCGCGGTCAGCCCGGCACGTAGTCGAAGGTGTCCGGGTTCGGGCCCTGTCGGCCGGCCTCGCCCCGGTTCAGGCTGGTGATCCGGTCCATGACCGCGTCGTCCAATTCGAAGTCGAAGATCTGGAAGTTCTCCTCGATCCGCTTCGGGGTGGTCGACTTCGGGAAGACGATGTCGCCGCGCTGCACGTGCCAGCGCAGCACGACCTGGGCCGGGGTGCGGCCGAGCTCCTCGGCGACGTCGACGATCGTCGGGTCGCCGAGCACCCTGCCCTGCGCGATCGGTGACCACGCCTCGGTGAGGATGTTGTGTGCCGCGCCGTAATCGCGCACCTCCTCGTTGCCGAAGTACGGGTGCGCCTCCACCTGGTTGACCGCCGGTGTCACCTCCGCCTCGGCGGCCAGCCGCTCCAGGTGCGGCACCTGGAAGTTCGACACGCCAATCGACTTCGCCCGGCCGTCGCGCTGCAACTCCTCCAGCACCTGCCAGGTCGAGACGAAGTCGCCGTCGTACAGCGTCGGCAGTGGCCAGTGGATGAGGAACAGGTCGAGGTAGTCGAACTGCAACGCCTGCAACGTCGAGTCGAACGCCTTGCGGGCGTCGTCGGGGCGGTGGAAGCCGTTGTTCAGCTTGCTGGTGACGAAGACCTCGGCGCGATCCAGCCCGGCGGCGCGGATCGCCTGCCCCACCTCGGCCTCGTTGCCGTACATCTGCGCGGTGTCGATGTGCCGGTAGCCGACCTCGAGGGCCTTGCCGACGGCCCGAGCGGTGTCCTTCGGCTCGATCTGGAACACCCCGAAGCCGAGCTGCGGGATCATGTTGCCGTCGTTCAGCGCCATCTTGGAAACGGTGTTCACGGCCACCGAGCCTCATCTCCCATCGTCGGCGGTGTCGGGAGCGCTTCCACTCGGTCGCCCGCCACCTGCTGCCACCACCTCGTCATACCCGCTCCGGCTCATTCCTCACGCAACCAGCGAGGTGAGCCACGCCAGCTCGATCATGACACCTGAAGTTCACCGAAGGTTGGCCGCTGCGTTGGTTCACCCCTGCTACCAAGACCTCGATCCGGATGCAGTCCATCCCAGGACAGGAACGAGGTGCAGGTGCGGGCCAGGAAATTTGCGGCGCTCATCATGGCAGCGCTGGTGCTGCTGACCGGCTGCACGAACACCGAGCCGACCACCGAGCAGACCGGCGGGCCGGCCACCGGCACCCTGCGAATGGTCGCCGGCAGCGAGCAGCAGAGCGTCGTCGAGACAGTCGTCAAGCCCTGGTGCGCCAGCCGGCACTATCGCTGCGACATCACCTTCAAAGGTTCGGTGGACCAGGCGCGGCTGCTCGCCACCGGCAGCACCGACTACGACGCGTACTGGTTTGCCTCCAGCGTCTTTCTCCAGCTGGGCGACCGGTCCAACACGCTGCGCGACGTCCAGCCCATGTTCCTCACCCCCGTGGTCTTCGCCGCCTGGCGCTCCGAGATGGACAAGCTCGGCTTCGCCGGCCGTTCCGACGTCCCGATCGCCGACATCCTGCGCGCGGTCGAGTCCGGCCGGACCAAGGTGTGGATCACCAACCCCACCCAGTCCAACTCCGGCGCCACCGTGCTGTTCGGCTTCCTCAACTACTTCGCCGGCAACGGCCCCGGGACCCCGCTGACCCAGCAACAGCTCGACTCACCCGCCGTCGAGCAGGGCGTCAGCCGGTTCGTCAAGGCGATGGACCAGACCCCGCCCTCCACCGGCACCCTGATGACCGAGTGCCTGGCCCACCCGGACCAGTGCCGGGCCATGTTCACCTACGAGGACCTGGTCATCGAAAACAACGCCGAGCTGGTCAAGGCCGGCAAGGAACCGCTGCTGGTGGCCTACCCCCGCGGATCCCTCGCGGTCAGCGACGCCCCACTGGGCTTCCTGCCACAGGCCGGCAACGACAACGCCCACCAGATCTTCACCGAACTGCAGAACCACCTGCTCAAGGACGCGGACGCGCAGGCCGCGCTGCTCAAGCTGGGCCGCCGACCGGCCACCGGCGTCGGACTCACCCTCGACCGGCCCGACCCGAACGTCTTCAACCCGGCCTGGGGCATCCAGGCCACCATCAACGAGCAGGCCATCCAGTTCCCGGCCGCGCCGGTCATCCAGGCGACCCTGGACCGCTACCAGACCCGCTACCGCCGCCCGGTCGCCGTCCACTACTGCCTCGACGGTAGCGGCTCGATGGGCGACAACGACGGCTGGAAGGGCGTCCAGGCCGCAGCCGGGCAGATCTTCGACCCCGACCAGGCGGCCCTGAACTTCCTGCAGACCCACCCGCAGGACAGCACCACCGTCAGCATCTTCAACGGCGACATCACCGGCGGCAGCCCGTGGACAGTCCACGGCAACGACCCGGCCGCGCTGCGCGACCTGACCCGCAAGGTCACCGCCTACCGCCCCGGCGGCGGCACCGACATGTACGCCTGCCTGCTCCGTGCCGCCGAAGAACTCGCCCGCCCCCAGCCCGACGACCGCAAGCGGCTGGTCGTGCTGATGACCGACGGGCAGTCCGACACCAGGCGCCGCGAATCCGCCGTCGCCGCGCTCCGATCGGCCGGCGTACCGGTGGTCGCGATCGCCTTCGGACGCGACGCCGACCCGACCCAGCTCAATGAGGTGGCCGAGGCCACCAACGGCACCTTCGTCCGCCAGGACGACCTGGTGGCCGCCCTGCGGCAGGCGGCGGGATACAAGTGAGGCACCGCCTGGCCGCACCGGTCGCGCTGGCGGCCGCCGTCGGCGCCTTCACGCTGGTCTTCACGCTCACCGACAGCCTGCTCTGGTCGCCGCTGCTCGCCGCCGCCACCGCGCTCGGGCTCTACCTGATGGTCGACGACCGCACCGCCATCCGCGCTCAACAGGACACCTACGCCGACGAGGCTCGGGACCGGGTCGACGAGGCTCTGCGGGTGCTCCGCGGAATCGAGCGGCTCGCCCGCGACGTCCGCCAGCCGGAGGCCCGCCGCGCCCTGGAGGACGCCTGCCGGTACGTCCCGGAACTGTTCGACCGCGTCCGCGACCGCTCACCGGACAGCCTCTACTCCACGGCCGCGCGAATGGGCGGGCACCTGCACAGCCTCGACGGCGCGGTGCGGCAGTACCTCGACATCCAGCGCCAGCCGGTGCTCTACCAGGACCCGGAAACCCTGCGTCGCAACGGCGAGCAGGCGTTCCGGCGTTTCGCCGACTTCGCTCTGAACAGCGTCCGGCTGGTCAACCAGGGCGACATCGCGCAGTACCGCGCCAATCTGGACACCGTCGCCCCACCCAGCCTGCCCGACCTGGGCCGATAAGGAGTCACGTTGAGACTGCCCAGTACCCGATTCCTGATCGGGCTGGTCATGGTGATCGTCGTCTGCGTCGCCGCCGCGGTGCTCTGGCGCCGCTCCTCGGACACCCCGGCCCCCGCCGCCCAGACCACCACCGTCACCTGCGTGGGCGGCTCCGAGAAGTCCGAGCTGATGGCCGACGACGAGGTCAAGCGGATCCTGCGCGAGGACTACCGGCTGGAGGTCGCCTTCCAGCCCCTGGGCTCCTACGACCAGGTGCAGCTGAGCACCGACGAAATCAAGGCCCGCAAGCTGGACTGCCTCTGGCCGTCCAGCGCCAGCGCCCTGAGCGTTTTCGAGGCCCAGCACGCCGGGGCGTTCCCGGACTACCGGGCGGAGAATCTGCTCCAGTCGCCCGAGGTCATCTACGCCGGCCCGCGCGGCACCGAGGCGCTCGTCCGCAAGGGCATCGTGCAGCGACGCGGCGACCGGTACTTCCTCGTCGACATGAAGGGCCTGCTGCTCAACCACGTCGTGAAGCGCGGCACCTGGGAGGCGCTCGGCGCCGCCGACCTGCGCGGCCCGGTCACCGTGGCCAGCACCGATCCCGCCAAGTCCAACAGCGGATTCACCCTGGCCCAGCTCGAGCTCAACATCATCGCCACCACCGACGGGTTCTCCGCCCCGAGCCTCGCCCAGGCGCGCCAGGCGCTGCCCACCATGCGCGCGCTGCACGACGCGCAGGGCCTGCAGTCCCGCAGCTCCGACTCAGGGTTCCGGGAATGGCTCACCCAGGGCGGCGAGTTCAAGGCCCCGTTGTACGCCGGCTACGAGAACCAGATCATCCAGCAGGTGGTGCAGAGCGGTGACAACAGCGCCAGCCTGCTGCGCAACGTCAGGGTGCTCTACCCCGACCCGACCATCTACAGCGACCATCCGGTGCTCGCCCTCGACCCGGCCGCCGGCCGGCTGATCGACGCGCTCAAGGACCCGAAGATCCAGACCATCGCCTGGCAGCGGTACGGCTTCCGCTCGGCCGTGCGGGTCGGCGCGAACGACGTCGCCGACTTCCCGAACATCGGGCTCGCCGACCAGGTGCGGGCGGCTCCTGCGCCCGCCGCCGACGTGACGCTCGCGCTGCTCAGCTGCATGAAGGACGCGACCACCTGCAAGTGAAGGGACCTATCCCATGACCGAGGGACTCCAGATCGATTTCGGCAGCATCGTCGGCGGTCCGGCCGAACCGCCCGCCGGCACCGCCGACACGGCCATCAGCGCCGTGCTGGCCACCGCCGAGCCGAAGACCTTTTCCTGTACGGCGCTGCTCACCCCGGCCCAGCGGGAGCAGGCCGAGCAGGCAGCCCGCCAGCTCTACCCGACGATGTTGGCCAACACCGACGCCCTGGCGAACTTCGGCAACCAAGCGCTAGACCAGGTCAACGCGCAGGTCAGCCGGATCTTCCGGGAGGTCGGCCGGGTCGACATCCCGGAGCTGACCAGCATCATGCACGAGATCAACGACCGGATGCGCAGCTTCCGCCGCAAGTACGACCCCAGCGACCCCAAGGTCCGGGAGACCTTCACCAAGTTCTCCGACGCCATCCGGGGCCTGTTCCGTAAGGGCCGGGACCTGCTGGAGATGCTCTTCGAGGAAGCCCGCAGCGTCGAGCAGCAGCTCGACCGGGTCGCCGGGCAGCTCAGCGACAAGCAGATGGAACTGCGCCGGAACGTGGTGCTCTGCGACGAGCTGTACAAGGCCAACGAAACGGCCATCGGGCAACTCGTCGGCGCCATCGCGGTGATGGAGCTGGTCCGCGACGTGGCGCTGGCGGACGCCCGGTCCATCACCGTCACCCCGGGCGCACCCGACGAACGCGATCAGCAGGAACGGCTCTCCCTGGTCACCGAGTTCGCGCAGGCGTTGGAAGTGCGGATCAACGAGTTCCAGCAGCGCCTCTTCGTCGCCTGGTCCACCTCGCCGCAGGTCCGCAACATCCGCACCCTCAACTACGGTCTCGGCCAGCGCCTCGCCCTGCTGATGAACCTCACCATCCCGACCATGAAGCTCACCATCGCCCAATGGGCGCTGCTGTTGCAGGCCAACCAGGCCGCCGACATGCAGCAGGCGGTCGCCGACGGCGCCAACGACGTGCTGTCGGCGTACGCGGCGGCGTCGAAGACAGCCGTGCCGCAGATCGCCCGCGTGATCCAGACCCCCACCATCCGCCCGGAGACCATCCTCGAGGTGGCCGAGTCGATCGACGCGCAGGCCAGGGGCATCGAGGAAGCCGTCCGCTACGGCCAGCAGCGGCGGGCCGAGGTCGTCGGCGCGATCGTCACCGCCAACCAGTCCATGTCAGAGTCGTCGCAGCGGCTCAGCCGTACCGTGGTCGACCTGGTCACCCGCGCCCAGCAGCCGGTGGCCCTACCGGCCGGACCGCAACTGCCGGCCGCGGTGCTGGAGCAGGCCCCGGCGGTCGTCCCCGCCCCGCGCTGACGGGTCGCCGCCACGCCCCGGCCGGTCAGCCGGTCGGGGTCTGGTCGGCCTCGAAGAGCACCGGCCACGGCCGGGCCGCCGGCGCGATCGCCGGGGCGGGTGCCGGCTCGTCGACGGCCAGCACCTCGGCCGCGAGCTGCCCGAACATCGGGGCGGCCGGGTGCGGCGAGCGGTCCGGCCAGGCCGCCGAGGTCCGCTTGATCAGCGGCGTACCCACGATCGGCCGCCAGGCGAGCCGGGGCTCCCGGCGGGCCACGGCCTCCGGCTCGACGGCCACCGCCCCACCGGCGAGCAGCAGACCGAAGAGAAACTCGGGATTGCGGGCGTGCCGCACCCGGGTCGGCACGAAGCCCTGCCGCCGGCACACCGCCAGCAGGTGCTCGTGCCAGCCGGGGGCGGTGGCCGGGGGAGCGGTGACCAGGTCCAGGCCGGCCAGGCCAGCCAGGTCGACCTCCCGGGCCCGGACCAGCGGCGACGTGCGGGGCAGCAGCACCCCCAGGGGTACGTCCACCGGCGGTCCCGTCCGCAGCCCGGCGGTCTCGACCGGATGGTGCAGCAGGCCGACGTCGAGCCGTCCCTCGGTGAGCATTCGCCGCTGCTCCGCGCTGGTCAGCTCGTGCAGGTCGACATCGAGCCCGGGCGCGCGGGAGGCGAGCCCGTCGAGCAGCGCGCGTAGGGTCACCGCCGGGGTCTCCGCAGCCCGCCCGAAGTGCAGCTCCCGAGCCACCACCACAAAATGCCGCAGCCGTCGCAGCAAACCCACAACCCCGCACCCTACGCCCCACCCCACCTCCCCGGCGATCTTGCACTTGTTGCCCGGCATGCCGGGGCAAAAGCCGCCGGATGTAGGCCGCAACTGCAAGATCGGCGGGGCGGGGGGTGGGTTGGGGACGGGGTTAGCGTGTGGGGGTGGGTGTGGGGGAGATTCTGGGGCGAGCGGGGATCAGCGGGTGTGTGCATGTGGTTGACGTGGATGATGCGGGGCGGGAGGTCGGGGTTCGGGCGGACGAGCAGGTGGTGATCGCCTCCGTCTTCAAGATCCTGCTGGTGCTGGAGTTCGCCCGGCAGGTCGTCGCCGGCCAGCTCGACCCGACCGAACGGGTGCTCGTGCGGGCCGCGGACCGGCTCGGCGGCTGGGGCATCGCCGGCTGCGCCGACGACGTCGAGGTGTCCCTACGCGACCTCGCGTACTTCGCCATGTCGGTCAGCGACAACACCGCCGCCGACCTGCTGCTGCACCGGGTCGGCCCGGACGTGCTGCCGATGCTCGCCACCGAGCTGGAGCTGCCGCGTACCCGGATCGTCGGCGGCCCCCGGCAGTTGATGGAGATGATGCTCGCCGACGTCGGCGCCCGCACCGAGGCCGACTTCGCGCGGATCTTCCCCGCCCTCAGCGCCGAGCAGGTCCGGGCGATGCGGGTCTTCGACCCGCAACACACCACCTCGAGCACCGCCCGGGAGATCACCCGACTGCTCACCCTGATCTGGCGCGATGAGGCCGGGCCGCCGGCCGCCTGCGCGATGGTCCGCGAGCTGATGGGCCGGCAGCTGTTCTGGACCCGGCTCGCCTCCGGCTTCCCGCCCGGCGTCCGGGTCGCCGGAAAGACCGGCACCCTGCCCGGCCTGCACATCGAGGCCGGAGTCGCCGAATATCCCGATGGGGGCCGCTACGCCATCGCGGTCTTCGCCCGCACCGAGCGGCTGAGCACCCGGCGCATCGACGTGGACCTGGCGATGGGCGAGGCGGCCCGCACCGCCGTCGAAACGTTGCGGGCGGGCTGAGATCCGGCACCCGCCGCCGCCCGCTCCGCCGCCCGTGAGCTGCTCTGATATCCCGTCGAATATCGACCGTTCCGCTGTTCGATCTTGGACATTCGGGCCCGGCCGGTGATGGGGTGGGCGTACCGATCACCCAACCGGACGGGGGAGCACACCCATGCCCGAGAACCGCTCGTACGACCGACGTCGATTCCTGCGCGACGCCGCGATCGGCACCGCCGCCGTCTCGGCCGGCGGGCTCGCCGCCGGCGCGCTGGCCGAGACGGCCCAGGCCACACCAGCCCCGGCCAAACCGGCCCCCACCGCGCCGGGCACCGCCGCCAGCGCCCGGCGCGCCGCCCCGGTCAGCTTCCGCTGGTGGGGTACGTCCGGTTGGCGCATCGACATCGGCGACCGCACGCTGCTGGTCGACCCGTATCTCAGCCGCTACGACACCGGCCTGTTCCGGGGCGCGTTCGACCAGACCACACCGCTGGAGGTGGACACCGCCGTCATCGACCCGCTCGTAGACCGGGCCGAGAACATCCTGGTCACCCACACCCACTGGGACCACTTCAACGACGTGCCGTACATCGCCGCGCGCACCGGCGCCCGGGTCTTCGGCACACTGACCGCCTACCACCTCGGGCTGGCGTATGGGCTGCCCGCCGGGAAACTCGCCCCCGTCAAGGGCGGCGAAGTGCTGGACTTCGGCACCTACACGGTCGAGGTGGTCAGCTCCCTGCACAGCCGCAACGCGTCGTGGTCGATGGCCTTCCCCGGCGTACGGCTCAGCCAGCCGTCGAAGCCGGAGACCATCGCCGACCTGCCCGAGGGGGACACCCTGGCGTACCAGATCCGGATCGTTGGCGGTCCGGCGGTGTTCTTCATGGGCGCGAGCGACTTCGACGAGCGCAACCTGATCGGGCTCGCCCCCGACGTGGCGATGGTGGCGAGCGCGTCGACCACCTCGACCGCCGAGTACGTGCCGCGGCTGATGGCGGCGCTGAACCACCCGAAGGTCGTGGTGCCGGTGCACTGGGACAACTTCGAGACGCCGCTGACCAACCCGCCGGCGGTCGACAAGAGCGACCGTGAGCGCCTCGACGACCTGATCGCCGCAGTGCGCCGGGTGTCGCCGCGCAGCCGGGTGCTGGTGCCCGAATACCACACCGCCTACCGGTTCTAAGCCGTCGACGCTCTCGTGGTCAGCCCGCCGCCAGGTCCCGCAGGGCGAGCACCGACTTCCAGTTACGGGTCGTCGCCACCACGCCCAACCGCTTCTCCAGGTACGCGTTGGTGAACTTCGTTCGGCCGTACCCGCCGGCCGGGAAGTGCAGATGCACCTCCCGGCCGGCAACGGCGTACTCCAGATTCTCCCCGGCCGGCACGGTCAGTGTGGCGACCCGCGCCGCGGTGGGCGCGGCCGACAGGAAGGCCACCAGCAGCCGCGTCGGATCGTCCTGCTTCCCGGCGTACGGGCTGGCGTCGGCGACCGCCGCCAACTCGGTGCCGCTGCGGACCAGCACCGGCACGGCCAGCCCCAGCTCGGCGGTGATCACCCGCTCGATCTCCTCGGCGAGGATCTCCACCCTCGTCGGCGGGCTGGTGAAGACCATGTTGCCGCTCTGCAGATAGGTCTTCACGTCCTCGTGCCCGAGGCCGCTGACCAGGCGACGCAGGTCCGCCATCGCCATCCGAATGGTGCCGACGTTGACCCCGCGCAGCAGGGCGACATACCGCTCCACGGCCTCCTCCTCGCCCCGGCCTCACCCGACTGCTCAGCGTAGGCCCATCGTCGGCCGGCGACCGGGCAGCAACCCGGATCGCCGGTGCTACAGTGCCGGCTCGCGGGCTGCTCGGAGGGGGGACACCCGGCATGGCCACGTTCCGCGACACGTTGTCGCAACTGCTGAAGGCGCGGATCCCGGTGCTGCTCGTCGAGTCGTACGAGGAGCAGCGGGTGCTCGCCGAGATCGCCACGGTGGCGCAGGACGCGTACCGGGTGCGTACCCCCCGCGGGCTCTGGACCTGGTCGGCCACCCGCGGGCTGGTCGCCCCGGACGGCGGCGCCCGGCAGGGCACCACCGCCGCCGAGGCGGCCCTGGACGCCGCCCAGCGGATCGACGAACCCGCCGTCATCGTCTTCGTGGACCTGCACCCCGCCCTCGGCGGAGGCGGCCGGCCGGCCGAACCCGGCGTGGTACGCCGGCTGCGCGACCTCGCCGCCGCCTTCCGCTCGGGGCCCGTGCCCCGCACCCTCGTCCTGGTCTCCCCGGTGCCGCACCTACCCGAGGAACTGGCCAAGGACGTCACCGTGGTGGACTTTCCGCTGCCCACCGAGGCGGAGATCCGGGCGGTGCTGGACGCCATGATCGCAGCGAACATCGACGGCGGGCGGATCCGGATCGACGTGGACGAGAGCGGCCGGGAACGGCTGGCCAAGGCAGCCCTCGGACTGACCCTCAACGAGGCGGAAAACGCCTTCGCCCGAGCCATGGTCGACGACGGTGTGCTCGACGCCCGCGACGTCAGCGTGGTGCACGAGGAGAAGCGGCAGGCGGTCCGCCGCACCGGGCTGCTGGAGTTCGTCGACGACAGCGTGCCGCTCAGCGACGTCGGCGGGCTGGAGAACCTGAAGCGCTGGCTGGCCAAGCGGGACGGATCCTGGCTGGCCGAGGCCGCCACGTACGGGCTGCCCGCGCCCCGGGGCGTGCTCATCACCGGTGTGCCGGGCTGCGGCAAGTCGCTGACCGCGAAGGCGGTCGCCGCCGCCTGGGAGTTGCCGCTGCTGCGGCTGGACATCGGCAAGGTCTTCGCCGGGCTGGTCGGTTCCAGCGAGCAGAACATGCGCGCCGCCATCCGTACCGCGGAGGCCGTGTCCCCGTGCGTGCTCTGGCTCGACGAGATCGAGAAGGGCTTCGCCGGCGGCAGCGGCGACTCCGGCACCTCCGCCCGGGTGTTCGGCTCCTTCCTCACCTGGATGCAGGAGAAAAGCCAGCCGGTGTTCGTCATCGCCACCGCCAACGACTTCGCCGGACTGCCCCCGGAACTGCTGCGCAAGGGACGCTTCGACGAGATCTTCTTCGTGGACCTGCCGACCCGCGCGGAACGCGTCGCCATCTGGCAGCTGCACATCGCCCGCCGGCTGCGTCACCCGGCCGTGGCGGGCGACCTCGCCCTCGACCACGCCCTGCTCACCGAGCTGTCCCAGCTCAGCGAGGGCTACTCCGGCGCCGAGATCGAACAGGCCGTCGTCGCCGGGCTCGTCGACGCGTACGCCGAGCGCCGCCCGCTGCGCCGCGACGACCTGCTGCGGGCGTTGATGAACATGGTCCCGCTGAGCGTCACCCAGGCCGAGCGGTTGAACGCCGTCCGGGCCTGGGCGGAAAATCGCGCGGTTGCCGCGACCGCCGCGGAGGACTGGGACCTGGACAACCGATCCGCCGGATCCGGCCACGCGGCCGGTCCAAACGGCGGCCGGCGCGTGGAATTCTAATTCGTTCACCCTCCGAGGGGAGCCCCGTGAGCATCTCTTTGTTACTGCTACCCCTGGCGGTGGCGTCCGTGGCCGCCGTGCACGCCGCCACCGACCGCGACGCCGAGGGGCGGACCATCTGCCAGGTACGGACCCGGATGCGCGACGAGACGCTGCTGGCCGCCGCGCTGCGGGACACCGGCGCGGTGGTCGGCGTCGAGGGTCAGACGCTCGCCGCGACCTGGGCCGGGGTACGCGCCGACTTCCAGCGCGGCGCCGACGACATCTGGACGGCGCACCTCACCGGCGATGTGGACGACGCCCGCGCGGCGGCCATCGTGCAGGCGGTCGACGCCGCCTACGGACGCCAGGTGCAGCGGGCGGTGCTCGACCGGTTACGCGCGCAGGCCCCCGCCGCCGGGCTGCGCCTGGAGTCCGAGCAGGTCACCGAGGACGATTCGGTCCGTCTCGTCTTCGCCGTCGAGGGGCGGACGGCGTGAGCGGGCGGCCCCGGGTCGAGGTGACCGTGCACCCCGATGGTTCGGTGACCGCGCAGACCCACGACGTCCTCGGCGAACGCTGCCTGGACTACGTGGCCGTGCTGGAGGACCTGCTCGCCGCGCGGGCGGTCGACAGCGCGTACACCGCCGACCTCACCCGTACCGAGGTGCCCGTCCGACAGGAGAACCGCGATGTCGACTGGGCCTGACGGCGGCTGGCCGACGTACCCGGCGGGACCGCCGCCCACGGCCTACGGCCCGGGCGGGCCGGCGACGCCGATCGCCGGCACGAACCCGGCCGGCAACTGGCGGTGGCGGCTGCTGCACAGTTGGTGGCTGCTGCTGCCCGCCCTGGGCTGCGGCTGCCTGGGCGGCTTCGGCTTCATCTATGTGGGAATCCGGGCCCGCCGGCCGGCCTGGTGGATCTCCGGTATCGGGTACGCGCTGCTCGGCTGGGCCGCGTTCGCGATCGTCGGATCGATCGAGGAAAAGTCCGTGCTGAGCCAGGTGGCGGTCGCGGCCACCCTGTTGATCTGGATCGGGGGCGTCGTGCACGCACTCCTGATCAACTCGGCCTGGCTGCGCTGGCAGGCCAACCACCGGCCGTGGTACCAGCAGCCGGCCGGCTGGTCCGCCACCGGGTATCCGTCCGAGCCGATCGCCCCGCCGCCCGCCGCGCCGTGGGAGGCGCCGCCGGCCCCGCCCGCCGTGCCGTGGGACGCGCCGCCGCCCCTGCCGCTGGCTTCGCCGCCAGCGCAGTCCACCGTGGACGTGAACACCGCCACTGCGGCGCAGCTCGCCGCGCTGCCCGGCTTCGATTCGGCCCGGGTGCACCGGGTGCTCGCCGAACGGGACAGCCGCCGAGGGTTCGGCAGCGTCGCCGAGTTCGTCGCCGCCGCCGACCTGGCCCCGCACGAGTACGCCCGGCTGCGGGACATGCTCACCTGCGTACCGCCGACAGATCTCCCACCACCCGGTCAGCCGCGTGGACGCGTACTCGATTTCTGAGGCCGGCCCGGGACGGCAGCCGGTGGGCCGGGCCGACCGGGTACGGGTGGCCCGGTTCCTGGCCGCCACCCGCGCCGAGGGGCCGGGAAAGCGCACCGCCGTCTGGGTGCAGGGCTGCGCCGTACGCTGCCCCGGCTGCTTCAACCCGGGGATGTGGAGTTTTCGGGGCGGCGTCGAGGTCAGCCCGGGGGACCTGCTCCGGCGGGTGCTCGACGCCGGCACCGACGGGCTGACCCTGCTCGGCGGCGAGCCGTTCGACCAGGCCGCCGCGCTGGCCGAGGTGGCCGCCGGGGTACGCCGGGCCGGCCGCTCGGTGATGACGTTCACCGGCTACACCCGGGCCGGCGTCGACCGGGCGATCGAGGCCGGCCGGGACGACGTGGCGCGACTGCTGGCCGAGACGGACCTGCTGGTCGCTGGACCGTTCCGGGCCGACCTGATCGACACCGTACGACCCTGGGTGGGTTCCACGAACCAGGAGTTCGTGCTGCTCAGCGACCGGTTCCCGGACCTGCTCGACGAACTGCCCCGGACCCCCGACCGGGTGGAGATCGTGGTCGACCCCGCCGGCCGGGTCGAGGTCAACGGCTGGGCGGAGCTGGACGCGCTGGACGACCTGCTCGCCGGGACACAGCTGCGGCGGGCCGGGGCCGGCCGCGACTAGCGCTGGCCCGGGACCAGCCGCCAGTACTGCCGCTTTCGCTCGTCCCGGACCACCACCCCGAGCCGCGCCAGCTCGCCGTGCAACTCCCCGGCCTCCCGGCCCCGGCCGTCGTCGAGCGCTTTCTGCCGGGCCCGCAACAGCGCGTTCGCCCCGGCCGGCAGCCCCGGCAGCCCGTCCACCCACCGCCGGTACGCGGCCCGGTGCGGATCCTGCTCCAGCCACGGCCAGCCCTGCCCGGTGAACGCCGCGCGCAGCTTCTCCGGGTCCAGATCTGATTTCTCCCGCGCCAGTTCCCCGCCGTCGGCGTCGAGCAGCACCAGCGCCGTGCCGTCGAGGAAGACCCCGGACACCGCGGCGCGCGCGATGTCCCGGCCGTGGCCGTCGCGGTGCAGCCGTACGTCGGTCCGGCCCACGGTCACGGTCAACCGCTCCCGCGCGCCGACCCACGCGACGACCAGCCCGACCAGCGCCAGCACCGCCGCCCCGCCCGGGTACGCCCGCTCGTCGGGCAGCCGGTCCAGCAGCTTGAGCCAGCCCTGGAACGGGAACCACGGCAGGTCGGCCAGCCAGCCGGACCCGGCCGTGAGCGCCGCACCCAGCCCGGCCCCGAGCAGCGGGAACCCTACCCACATCAGCACCAGTTCCCCGGCGCCGCCCCTGACCACCGTGCTGCCGCCGTACCCCCGCATGGTCAGGACACCTCCCGGCGCAGCGTCCGGACCAGCCCGGCGGCCAGCGGTACGGCCATCCACACCAGCAGCGACACCACCAGCCGTCCCCACTGCCCGGCGGTCACGTCGGGCCCGAACAACGGCTCCATCGTCGCCCCGGTGTCCAACCAGCGAGCCGGCCCGCGCAGCGCCGGGACCAGCCCGCCGACGATGGTCCAGAGGGTGGGCAGCAACAGATAGGTGACGATCGCCAGCGGCGTGTTGAGCAGCAGCAGCCCGAACGCCGCGCCCATCAGCACGTTGGCGACCTGCAGGACGGCCGCGTGCAGCAGCAGGGACGCCTCGAACGACCAGGCGCCCGCACCGCCGGTGGCCCGCGCGAGCAGGGTCCCGACGGCGGCCACGGCGAGGCTGACCAGCACCGACGCCAGCGCGGCCAGCACCATCGCGGCGAGCTTCGCGACGATCACCCGCTCCCGCTTCGGCACCAGCGTGAACGTGGTCAGCGCGGTTCGCTGCGACCACTCGGCGGTGATCGACAGGATGCCCAGCACCGGCAGCAGCAGTCCGACCGGCAGCAGCGACGGGACGAAGAAGTCGGTGAAGTTCTGTCCCCCGTCGTCGAGGACGAAGAGCTGCACGGTGACGATGGCCGCGGCGACCAGACCGATGGTGATCAGCAGCCAGTATCCGGCCCGGGTGTCGGCGAGCTTGCGCAGCTCCACGCCGGTCAGCCGGACCAGGGACGGCCGGTGCCGCTCAACCCGGTGGGCGACGGCGGGCGGGGCGGGTGCGCTGGTGGTCATCGGACGTTCTCCCTGCTCGACGCCGCGGAGGTGAGGGTGAGGAAGAGTTGTTCGAGGCCGGCACCGCTGGCCGGGCGCAGTTCGGTCAGCGCGAGGCCCGCGTCGGCGGCGGCCTGTCCGATCGCCTCGGCCTCGGCCCGCACCAGCAGGCCGCCGGTGACCGGGGTGGCGTCGAGCCCGGCCCGGTCCAACGCGACGCGCAACGCGTCTTCGTCGCGGGCCCGGACCAGAGTGCCGGCGCCGGCGAGCAGCTCGTCCTTGCCGTCCTGGGCCACCAGCCGGCCGCCGGCGATCACGACCAGCCGGTCGGCTACGGCCTCCACCTCGCGGAGCAGGTGCGAGGAGAGCAGCACGGTGCCGCCCCGGTCGGCGAAGTCGCGCAGCAGGCCGCGCATCCAGACGATGCCCTCCGGGTCGAGGCCGTTGGCCGGCTCGTCGAGGATCAGCACCCGGGGGTCACCCAGCAGGGTCAGTGCCAGGCCGAGTCGCTGCCGCATCCCCAGGGAGTACGCCCGGACCCGGCGCTTCGCCGCGGCCTCGTTCAGCCCGACCAGGTCGAGCTTCGTGGCGACCTCCCGCCGGTCGACCCCCATGGTCCGGGCGGCCACGGTCAGCACCTCCCGGCCGGTGCGCCCGGCGTGCTGCGCCGACGCGTCCAGCAGGACACCGACCTCCCGACCGGGGTTGACCAGCTGCCGGTAGGGCAGCCCGGCGACGAGGGCGTTGCCCGACGTCGGCGGGGTCAGCCCACAGATCATCCGCATGGTGGTGGACTTGCCGGCACCGTTCGGGCCGAGGAAGCCGGTCACCGTGCCCGGCTCGCAGCGGAACGAGACATCGTCGACGGCCGGGTGGGCGCCGTACCGCTTGGTGAGGTGTTCGACGTCGATCATGCGGATCAGCCTGCCCGCGCCGCCCGGCCATTCGCTGCGGCCGACGGTCGACACGGGGCCTACCTCGGTCTACGGTCAAGTCGCGACTTTGGTAGCTGTCGGTGCCGCCGTACGTCTCCATAGCATGGTGGGATGACCAGCGCGGCCGTATCGGAGTATCCCTGGCTGCTGCCGGGGGCCCTCGCCTCGCCGACGAAGGTGGCGCGCCGGACGACCCGGGACTGGCTGGTGGACAGCGTCTGTTTTCTGCTCGCCGTCGGCTGGCTGTTGTTCGCCGTCGCTGACGCCCGTCGGCCCGCACCCGAGATCGCGTTGAACACCGGACCGGCCTGGCTCATCCCGGTCGACACGATGCTGGGCGTGCTGGCCTGCGTATCGCTCTGGTTCCGGCGACGCTGGCCGGTCGGCCTGGCCGTGGCCATGCTGCCGCTGGCTCTCTTCTCGGCCACCGCGGCGGCGGCCCTGCTGATCGTCGTGTTCAACGTCGTGGTGCACCGGCCGTTCCCGATCGCCGCCGGGTTGGTCGGTGCACACCTGCTTACCACCGCCGCCGTCTTCAACCAGTTCCGTCCGGACCCGAGCATGCCGTTCTGGCTGGCGACGATCTGGACCGTGGTGTTCATCGGCCTGGTCATGGCCTGGGGGATGTTCGTCCGGGCGCGTCGCCAGCTCGTGCTCTCCCTGCGGGATCGCGCCGAACGGGCCGAGGCCGAGCAGCAGTTGCGGATGGCGCAGGCCCGGCAGTTGGAGCGCACCCGGATCGCCCGGGAGATGCACGACGTCCTCGCGCACCGGATCTCGCTGCTCAGCCTGCACGCCGGCGCGCTGGAGTTCCGTCCGGACGCGCCGCCGGAGGAGATCGCCCGGGCGGCCGGGGTGATCCGCGGCAGCGCGCACAGCGTCCTGCAGGACCTGCGTGAGGTGATCGGCGTGCTGCGTACGGACAGCGGCGGCGGGGAGTCGAGCGTCCCCGAACGCCCGCAGCCGACCCTGGCCGACGTGCCGGCGCTGATCGAGGAGTCCCGGGCGGCCGGGATGCGGATCACCGTCGCTGATCTGGTCTCCGCGCCGGAGACGGTGCCCGCGGCGGTCGGGCGCAGCGCGTACCGGATCGTGCAGGAGGGGTTGACCAACGCCCGCAAGCACGCCGCGGGCACCGCGGTCGCCGTCCACCTGGCCGGCGCCCCGGGTGAGGGCCTCACCGTCGAGATCCGCAACCGGTGGCCGGTCGGCGACATCCCCGGGCCGGGGATTCCTGGCACCGGGACCGGCCTGGTCGGCATCGGCGAGCGGGTCAGCCTGGCCGGCGGCCGCCTGGAGTACGGGCGCGACGACTCGGGCGACTTCCGGCTCGTTGCCTGGCTGCCGTGGCCGGCGTGAACGGCGATGTCGGGGCGCCGGTGCGGGTGCTGATCGTCGACGACGACGCGCTGGTCCGGGCCGGCCTGTCGATGATCCTCGGCGGGGTGCCCGACGTCCGGGTCGTCGGCGAGGCCACCGACGGAGCCGAGGTGCCGGCCGCCGTCGAGGCGTACGCGCCGGACGTGGTGCTGATGGACATCCGGATGCCCCGGGTCGACGGGCTGACCGCCACGGAGATACTGCGGGCGTTGCCCCGGCCACCCGAGGTGCTGGTGCTTACCACGTTCGACGCCGACGACCAGGTGCTGCGGGCGCTGCGCGCCGGTGCCGCCGGCTTCCTGCTCAAGGACACGCCGCCGGCCGAGATCGTCCAGGCGATCCGCCGGGTCGCGGCGGGGGAGGCGACCCTGTCGCCGGCCGTAACCCGCAAACTCATCACGCACGTGACCGCCCCCGCCCCCGTCGCGCGGGACCCTCGCCGCGACCGGGCGCTGCGGCTGCTGGACGGGCTCAGCGACCGGGAACGGGAGGTCGCGGTGGCGCTCGGGCAGGGCCGGACCAACGCCGAGATCGCCGCGGAGTTGTTCATGAGCGTGGCGACGGTGAAGGCGTACGTGTCGCGCCTGCTGACCAAGCTCGACCTGAACAACCGGGTGCAGGTTGCTCTGCTCGTCCACGACGCCGGCCTGGCCTGAGCGGTCAGGAAGGATCCACTCAGACCTGATAGTTTCATTTTTGGTTGCATCAAGGGAGAGTGCATGGACGGCTTCGTTGGGCGGACGAGGGAACTTGCCCTCGTCGCCGTCTCACGCACCGGCCGGTCGGTCGACGGCGTCACCACGCTCACCCCGGAGGATCTCCTGACGGCCTGGGAGGATTGAACCGCGCGTGCCCCTGCCGGTACGGCGTTTGACGTGCTTACTGGCCAAGGGCGTGATGTTGCGGAGTGCCGCTGGGCCGGTAATCTGCGCCGGGGAGGCGGAGACGACTCCCTGTCGACCTGCGCGGGCGGGGGAGGTGGGCGGTGGCGCGTGGCGGCGTCTTCTGCGTCGAAGGGCAGTGGCACCGGGACCTCAACGAGCGCGGCTCTGTCCTGCCCACCCTCGAACTGCTCGAACGGCTGGGCCGGATCCGCTTCATCCACAAGGACGCCGCCACCCGCGACGAGCTCTTCTACTTCATCGACCGCTGGCTGCTCAAGCAGTACGCCGACTACCGGGTCGGCTTCTTCGCCATGCACGGCGAGCCCAGCCGGCTCTGCCTCACCGACTGGGACTCGGTGGAGCTGACCGACGTCGCCGAGCGGATGGCCGGCCGCTGCGAGGGCCGCCGCCTCTACTTCGGCAGCTGTTCCGTGCTGCGCGCCTCCGACGCCGCGTTGCGGGACTTCCTCGACGTGACCGGGGCGGCGCTGGTCTGCGGCTTCACCCGGGAGGTCGACTGGGTCGAGTCGGCCGCGTTCGAGACCGTGCTGCTGGACGTGCTGGCCAACGGGCAGCGGCACAACGCCGCCGAGCTGCGGATGGGCTCCGCGCACTGGGCGCCCCTCGCTGCGTACCTCGGGTTCCGGGTGATCTACGCCAACGGCCGCGCCTGGCGGCCGGCGGCCAAGCCCCGGGTGCCGGCCCAGGCGTCCCCGGGTCGGGCCGCCGCCCGCCCCCGCTGACCCCGCGCCCGCTGCCCGACGTCTGCCCATCGCGAGGTGCGGCATATGGGGGCATCAGCCCAGGGCGGGCGGATTCGGGCCTACGTCCATGCGCCAGAGGCCGAGCTGCGCCTGGATCACCTCATCGCCCCGGACTGCGGCACCGATGAGACGAGACAGGTGCAGATCATTCGAGCCCTCGCATTCGGGGCCGCGCTGACACCAGGGTGGATGTCTGCTGGGTAGATTGCTCATGGCCGGGGCTCCTTCCCGGTCATGGCCCGGGGCGCGGGTGCAACCTCACCCCGGGCCGCCCTTTGCGTCGGTGCCCACCCGGTTGCGAGCCAGGGCGAGCAGGCAGAGCTTATCGCTGCCTGTCGACATTGTCGACAGTGTCGACGTTATAGACGCTGTCGATTTCCGGTGATCTACTTGGCCCTGCGAGCCAGGGAGACATCGTGAACAGACCCAAGTACGAGCAGGTGGCCTCCGCCATCCGCGACCAGATCGAGGCGGGGACCTTGAAACCCGGGGATCAGCTGCCGACGACGCAGGGACTCATCGAGATGTACGGCGTGTCGTACGGCTCGGTCCGAACCGCCTTGCTGATTCTCAAGGCCGAAGGGCTGATCGAAGGCCGACAGGGCGAAGGCGTCTACGTGCGGAAGCGGGACGGCCAGTAGTCTCGGCCGCTGCCTGGCGTTGAGCCGGGCCTGGTAGAACCGACGCATGGCACGCACGATCGCGACCAACACCCGGGTCGACCGCGACGCTCTGCTGGAGTTTCTCCGTTCCCGGCACCGGGTCATCCTGATGACGACCCGCGCCGACGGCCGGCCGCAGTCCTCGCCGGTAGCCGGCGGGGTCGACACCGAGGGCCGCCTGGTGATCTCCACCTACCCGGAACGGGCCAAGGTGGCCAACATCCGCCGCGACCCCCGGGTCTCCGTCTGCGTGCTCTCCGACGACTGGAACGGGCCCTGGGTGCAGGCCGACGGCACGGCCGAGGTGCTCGACCTGCCCGACGCCCTCGAACCGCTGGTCGAATACTTCCGCAGCATCTCCGGTGAGCACCCGGACTGGGACGAGTATCGCCAGGCCATGGTGAAGCAGGGCAAGTCGCTGATCCGGGTCACCATCGACACCTGGGGCCCGATCGCCACCGGCGGTTTCCCCGCCCGGCTGGCCGACTGAGCGGCCAAGCCCTGCGGCTCAGTACGCCGCGGTGAAGCGCGCGTTGCCGAACCGGGCGTTCTCGATCTCGTCGACGATCGCCACCGCCAGGTCCTCGTAGGTGAGCACCGACCGGCCCTGATCATCGGTCACTGGATGGTCGGCACCGGTGCGGTAGTGGCCGGTCCGCTCGCCGGGGTGAAACTCCAGCGGGGGCGGGGAGACGTACGTCCAGGTCACCCCGTCGGCCGAGGAGCGGTAGACGGCCAACGCATCGGCCTGGCCCAACGCCGCGTCCCGGTACTCGTCGGGGAAGTCCGGCTCGTCCAGGTACGGGGTGCCCTTCGGCGTCAGCAGCGTCGCCCCGCCGCCGACGTGGATCACCCGGGGCGGGTCGGGTAGCTCCCGCAGGGTGTCGACCAGGGTCCGGGCGGCGTCGCGCCACAGCTCCCGCTCGCCGCCGCCGATCGCCACCACGAACACGTCGGCGTCCTCGGCCAACTCCCGCACGCTGCGCGCCGAGGTCGCGTCGCCGGTCACCGTGCGTACCCCGGCCGGCAGGTAGCTGGTCGCCTCCGGGCGACGCACCGCCGCGGTGACCCGGTGCCCCCGCTCGACAGCTTCGGCGGCGATCCGCGAGCCCGCGGTCCCGCCGGCGCCGAACACGACGATGCTGCTCATGCCCCTCAGGTTAGGGAGCCGGGAACCCGGCCGGTGCCGTAACGGCGATCCGGGCCGGGCAACGAGCCCGTCAGTCGATCAGCGCGGAGTAGACGAGCTGGCGCAGCTGTGAGCGCAGCGGGTGCGTGCTGGAGGGCATGAGCTGGGTGAACAGCAGGGCGGTGACCTCCTCGACCGGGTCCACCCAGAACGCGGTGCTGGCCAGCCCACCCCAGTAATATTCGCCCACGCTGCTCGGCACCCGGGACGGCACCGGGTCCAGCACCACCGCGAAACCGAGGCCGAAGCCGATGCCGTCGAGCTGCGTCTCGGCGGAGCCCTCCGGCTCGAACGAGGCCAGGTCGCGCCCGCCGGGCAGGTGATTACGGGTCATGAAGCGCACCGTCCGGGGCCCCAGCAGGCGTACCCCGTCCAGCTCGCCGCCGCGCAGCAGGAACTGGGTGAACCGGTGGTAGTCGGCGGCCGTGGAGATCAGCCCGCCGCCGCCGGAGAACCAGCCCGGCTCGGTCAGCGCCATCCGGCCGATGCCGTCGTGGCGCGTCGCCTGCCCGGTGCTCGGGTGCGGGGCGTAGAGCGCGGCCAGTCGCTTGGCGTCCGCCTCGTCCACCCACCAGCGGGTGTCGGTCATTCCCAGCGGGCGCAGGACCCGTTCGGCGAGGAACACGTCCAGCCGCTGTCCGGAGATCACCTCGACCAGCCGGCCCAGCAGGTCCGTGGAGACTCCGTAGTTCCAGCTCGTGCCCGGCTGGAAGAGCAGCGGCAGCCGGGCCAGGCCGGCGGAGGCCGCTGCCAGGTCCATGCCCGGCGGCACGCTCAGGTCGAACCCCGCCGCCCGGTACAGGCCGTCGACCACGGTGCTCTGCGCGAAGCCGTACGTCAGGCCGGCGGTGTGGGTGAGCAGATGCCAGACCCGGATCGGCTCGACCGCCGGCACCGTGTACGGCTTGAGCACTGACCCCTTGTCGTAGACCCGGACGTCGGCGAACTCCGGCAGCCAGCGGCTGATCGGATCGTTGAGCTCGAACCGGCCCTCCTCCCACAGCAGCATCGCCGCGACCGAGGTGATCGGCTTGGTCATGGAGTAGATGCGCCACAGGGTGTCCGCCTCGACGGGCGTGCCGGCCTCCCGGTCCCGCAGCCCGTAGGTGGCGGAGTGGGCGATCTCGCCCCGGCGGGTCACCACGATCTGCCAGCCGGCGAGCCGGCCGTCGTCGACGTACCCGCCGAAATGCTCGTCGATCCGCGCGAGCCGGGCGGGGTCGAAGCCGATACGGGCCGGGTCGGTGCTCACTGCGATGTTCACGCCGCCGAACCTACTGATCGGTACGTCGGCCGGGAAGTGTCGGGGGTCACCACTAATCTGACGTGATGCCGGAGCCGACAGAGGACGTCACCTACCGTCACGAGGATTGGTACGCCGAGGAGCTGGGCGACCGCCACTTCGTCCGCTGCTCGTTCTTCGACGTCGACCTGACCGAGGCGACCAGCCAGGGCGCGGTCTTCACCGAGTGCGTCTTCGGCAACGTCGCCTTCAACGCCTCCCGGCACACCGACACGGCCTTCACCCGCTGCACCTTCAAGCGGTGCAACTTCTTCGAGGCCGAGTTCACCGGCTGCAAGCTGGTCGGCAGCGGCTTCGAGCAGTGCGACCTGCGCCCGCTACGGGTCAGCGGCGGCGACTGGTCCTTCGTCGCGCTGCCCGGCGCCGACCTGCGCGGGGTGCAGTTCACCGGCGTACGCATGCGCGAGGCCGACCTGACCGGCGCCGACCTGACCGGCGCCACCGTCACCGGGGTCGACCTCTCCGGCGCGCAGCTGCACGCCGCGAAGCTGGCCCGCGCCGACCTGCGCGGCAGTGACCTGACCGCGCTCGACCCGACCACCGTCGAGCGGGCCGGGGCGATCATCGACGCCGAGCAGGCGATCGTGCTGGCCCAGGCGCTCGGCTTCGAGCTTCACTGACCGCTCCAGCGACGGTCGCCGGGACAGTTTGTCCGTCGTGGGTACGGCACGCCGACGTACCTTTCCGGGTGTCCCGGCCCGACCATCCCTTGTGGAGGCCCTTCCCATGAGCAGCAGTGTGTCCACCGCCCGACCCGTCGCCCCGGCCGGCGAGGTGCTGCGGGAAATCCCGCTGCCGCCGTACGTGACCGGCGAGGACGCCCAGTTCGCGGTGCGGGCGGTGGTGGTGCACGCGCCCCAGAACTGGTCGGGCGGGACGATCTGCCGCAACGACGCCAGCCCCCACCCGTGCCGGCTGCACCGGTGGGGGCGGCGGGTGCTCACGCTGCGTGGGCTGCGGCCCGCCGAGATCGACGCGCTGATCGAGCGCGGCGACCCCGCCGCCGATCCACGCCCGCATCGTCCGGGCGCCTGAGCGCGGCCCGTCTCTTCGCGGGGACGGGTTTCGCTGCACTCCGTGCGGGGTAACGAGGGTGGTAGGCCGACGCGAACGCCGCGATCAACTCGAGCGGTGAGCGAACCATCCGAACCGCTCAGCAATGAGCAACGAGTAGGAGCAGTCCCGCGATGCTGACCATGACCGACAACGCCGTTCTGGTGATCCGCGATCTGAGCGAACAGCAGGACGTCGCCGAGGCGGGCGGGCTGCGCATCGCCGCCGACGCCGCGGCCGGTTCGCTCTCCATCGAGCTGGTGCCGCAGCCCGTGCAGGGCGACCAGGTGGTCGACAACCAGGGTGCCCGGATCTTCCTCGACGCCGACGCCGCCCAACTGCTCAACGACACCTCCGTCGACGCGGTCGTCGACGAGGAGGGCATCGTGCAGTTCGGCTTCACCTCAAAGGAGTGATTCACCCGGCTCGGTGTCCCGGCCCGCCGCCGGGCGGCCGCCCGGAACGCTTCCGCTCCGGCGAGCCCTGAAGTGCCACGGGCCGCCGTCCTGCTCTTCGTCGGGGTGTCGCAGCGCGGCCAGCACTTGCGCCAGATGGTGTGACGTGCTCCAGGCGAGCCAGTTCGACGGCGAGCCGGTGCCGGCACCCCGCCGGGCCCGCCGCAGGATCTCGTGATCGCCCCAGGAGAAACCGGCCCCGGCGGTCGGCCAGTGCGGGGCCGACACCAGCATGCGGCACAGGTCGGCGAGTCGCTCGTCGCCCCGGCCACCCCGGCGCGCCCAGCGGTAGATCCACCACGCCTCGTCGGAGGTGTACCGCAGCGTCGGCAGTCGGTCGGCCGGGTCGTCCGAGCCCGGCACCGCGCAGTCGACGCCGTAGTCGCCGTACCCCACGCCGAGGTCGGACAGCCGCTGCCAGAGCTGCCAGTCGAAGCGATCGAGGCGTACCGGTTGAGGACAGGGCGGTAGACCGGTTCTGCCGCCCGGCCGACGTGGGCGGACACCATCCCTCAAATCTACGCCGTTGACAGCCGGCGACGGGGGTGCTGGCATTAGCGGGCGGGCACCGCCGGGCATGGATGGGCATTCATGGCATCCCTTGAGTCGGCCCTGCCTCGGGCCGACCCGCCCGGAAGGTTCCCCCATGTCGACCTCGCGCCCCCGCCTACGGCTCGTGGCGGCCCTGGCCGCCGCCGTGACCGCGCTGCTCGCCGCCGGCCAGCTGCCCGCCCTCGCCGTCGGTGACCCGCCCGCCCCGGTGACCGGCAACGCCACCCACTTCGACGGCCTTGGCTCCCCGTACGGGGGCTGCGGCCTGCCTCAGTCCGAACTGGACTCGTCGGACTTCGTCGCCCTCAACGTCTACCGATTGCCGGGCGACTACTCGTCCTTCCCGGCCCGGCCACTGCCGCCGTCCCAGGCGGACCGGATCGGGCTCTGGAACAACGGCCTCAACTGCGGCCGGTACGTCAAGGTGACCATCGGCGACCGCTGCACCGGCGTCAACGACGGCGCACCCGGCCAGCCGTTCTGCCGCAACGGCTCCTGGGTCGCCGACGGCTACAACGGGGCCACCCTCACCATGCTGGTCGCCGACTCCTGCGGCGACGGCAACGCCTGGTGCCGGGACGACCCGTACCACCTGGACCTGGCCACCGCGTCGCTGAACCGCTTCGCCCGCAACGGCGCGCCGGTCAGCGACCTGTACCCGAACCACTGGAACAACCGGCACGTCACCTGGTCCTTCGTGCCCGCGCCGAGCTACACCGGGGACATTCGGATCGGCTTCCTCAGGGGCGCGCAGCGGTACTGGCCGGCGATCGCGGTGTCCCACCTGGCCAACGGCATCCACGGCGTGGACTACCTGGCCGACGGGGTATGGAAGGCCGCCACGATGAACAGCGACATGGGCCAGTCGTACGTCATCGGGGCGACCACCTCGGGCGGCACCGACTTCCAGATCCGCGTCCGTGACGTCGCCGACACGTTGGTCAACAACGGCCGGGTGTACAAGTTCTCCCTGCCCGGCTCCTGCGGCGGCACCTGCTCCGCCGCGTACACGCCGGTCAGCTACACGACCTCGTCCGGCGGTGGCCCGACGGCATCGCCGACGGTGACGCCGGCGTCGCCCACCGCCACGCCGACGGTGACGCCGACGAGCCCGCCACCTGCGGGCGGCTGCGCGGCCGACTACCGGGTGACCGGGACGTGGAACGGCGGTTTCCAGGCCGAGGTGAACGTCCGCAACACCGGCACGACCCCGATAGCCGGCTGGACCACCACCTTCAGCTTCCCGGGCTCCCAACATCTGTCCAGCGCCTGGAACGCCACCGCGAGCCAGTCCGGCCAGCAGGTGACCGCGACCAACGCCGACTGGAACGGCAGTCTCCCGGCCGGCGGCACCGCCAGCTGGGGGTTCCTGGCGACCGGTGACAGCCAACCCCCGACCGGGCTGCGCTGCACCACGCGCTGACCCAAGGGCGGAAACGAGCGCACGGCGCCGCCCGACCGGGGTCGTAACGTCGCCGCGCTCTGGCCGTCTCCCACCACCGCAGCCGTACGGCGGTACGTCAGCGGGGACTTGGCTCGACCGGCCGGTTGTGCACCGGTCCTGGCGCACCTGATCCCCGTCCAGGAGCGGTCCAAACCACGGGCGGTAACAAAATTCCACGATTCGCCGCTCCCGGCGTGGCTGGCGCGTGGGCCGGGTATGTCCGCGTCATGGAGCACTTCACGATCGCGACCGTCGCCGAGAAGAGCCCGGACTTCCGCCGGGTGCTGTGGACCGGAGGGCACACCCAGTTGGTGATCATGACGATCCCGCCGGGCGGGGAGATCGGCGAGGAGGTCCACGAGGGCATCGACCAGATCCTCACCTTCGTCAGCGGCACCGGCGAGGCCCGGGTGGCCGGGGAGAAGAAGGAGGTCGTCGCCGGTGACCTGGTGGTCGTTCCCGCCGGCACGAAGCACAACTTCGTCAACACCGGCCCCAACCCGCTCGTCCTCTACACCGTCTACGGCCCACCCGACCACGCCGATGGGGCGGTGCACCGGACCAAGGCGGAGGCAGAGGCGGCCGAGGCGGCCGGCCGGGACGAGCCGCCAACCGCCTGACCCGCGTGGGGTGAACGCGACGGGCCCGGGTAAGCGGAGCGGGTGCACCAGCCGACGATCTCCGACTACGGATTTCTCTCCGACTGCCGCTCCGGGGCCCTGGTCGGCCGGGACGGGTCGATCGACTGGTGGTGCCCGGACCGGTTCGACGCGCCGTCGGTCTTCGCCCGCCTGCTCGACCCGGCCGGCGGGCACTGGCGGATCGCCCCGCTGGCCCCCGGCCGGGTCGACCGCGCCTACCGGCCGGACACGCTGGTGCTGCGCACCGTCCACCACACCCCGGAGGGCAGCGTGGCGGTCACCGACGCGCTCGCCGCCGAGCTGGGCGCCCGCGGGCACCAGCTGGGCATGAACTCGCCCGGGGTGCTGCTGCGCGTGGTGGAGGGGCTGTCCGGGCGGGTGCGGATGCGGCTCGACTTCGCCCCGCGACCCGAGTACGGGCTGCTCACTCCGTACCTGCATGAGCAGCCGGATGGTGGGGTGCTGGCCACCGCTGGGCCGGTGACGCTCATGCTGCGTGGCACCGGCCCGACGCTGCGTCCCGACGGCGACCGGGTCACGCACACCTTCGAGATATCCGCCGGTCAGCGGGTCGGCTTCGACCTCGCGTACGCCCCGGTCTACGGAAACCCGCCGGCCCGGCTCGACCCGGTCGCCATGATCGACGAGACGGCGCGGGCGTGGGAGGCGTACCGGGAGACCCACCGCTACCCCGGCCGCTACCCGGACCAGGTCCGCCACAGTGCGACCGTGCTGACCGGCCTGACGTACGCCCGCAGCGGCGCGGTGGCCGCGGCGCTGACCACGTCGCTGCCCGAACGCGTCGGGGGTGACCGCAACTACGACTACCGCTACTCCTGGCTGCGCGACTTCTCGATGACCATGCGCGCCCTCTGGGTGGCGGCCTGTCCGGACGAGGCGTCCCGCCTGTTCGCCTGGGTGGCCCGTTCCGTCGGGCGGGTCGGCGACCAGCCGGTGCCGGTGCTGTTCGGGCTGGAGGGGGAGCGCGACCTCTCCGAGCACGAGGTCGACCACCTGCGCGGGTACGCCGGCAGCCGGCCGGTGCGCGTCGGCAACGATGCCTGGCGGCAGTGGCAGCTGGATGTGCCCGGCGAGATCATCGGGGCGTTCTGGCAGCTGCACGACTATCTCGGCGCGACCCTGGACGAGGAACTCATGGAGCTGGTGGTCGGGCTGACCGAGCAGGTGGCCGCGACCTGGCGCCAGCCCGACCGGGGGATGTGGGAGACCCGGGACGTCGAGCGGCACTATCTGTCGTCCAAGGCGCTCTGCTGGTTGGCGCTGCACCGGGCGGTGCAGCTCGCGCCGCAGCTCGGCGGCCGGGCCGACCCGCGGCGCTGGGCGGCCATCCGGGACGAGATTCGCGAGACCGTGCTGCGCGAGGGCTGGCACGACCGGATCGGCGCGTACACCGGGGCGTTCGGTTCGGCCGAGCTGGACGCGTCGGCGTTGTTTCTGCCGGTGATGGGCTTCCTGCCCGCCACGGATCCGCGGATGCGTTCCACCATCGAGGTGATCGAGCGCGAGCTGGGCAACGACGACGGTCTCGTGCGGCGCTGGAGCACCGACCCGGCGGGCTTCGTGCTCTGCTCGTTCTGGCTGGTGGAGTGCCTGGTGCTGGCGGGCGAGACGAACCGGGCCCGGGTCCTGTTCGAGAAGATCCTCGGGTACGCCAACGACCTGGGCCTCTTCGCCGAGCAGATCGACCTCGACAGCGGCGCGCAGCTCGGGAACACGCCGCAGGCGCTGTCGCACATCGGCCTGATCAACGCTGCCTGGCGGCTGACCGACCCGACCGCCGACTGAGCAGTTGTTAACAAGGGGCCCCTGCTCTACCGCAGGCGTTAAGAAGGGGCCCTTCCTTACCGGGCATGGCGGCGGCGATCACGGGTAGGACAGGCGTCATGACCAGCCCTGTGCAGCCCACCGTTCTGCTCCCCGGCGAGGTCCGGATGCCGCTGCTCGGCTTCGGTACCTGGCAGGCCACCGGGCAGGCCGGGTACGAGGCGGTGCTCGCCGCCCTCGACGCCGGCTACCGGCACATCGACACCGCCACCATGTACGGCAATGAGCGGGAGGTCGGGCGGGCGGTCAAGGAGAGCGGGCTGCGCCGGGAGGATGTTTTCATCACCACGAAGCTGCCGCCCGAGCGGGTGGGCCGGGAGCGGGAAACGATCGAGGAGAGCCTGGCCGCCCTGGACCTTGACTATGTCGACCTGTGGCTGGTGCACTGGCCGCCGACCACGCCCGCCGAGGGCATCCCGGTCTGGCGGGAGATGCTCGCCGCCCGTGACGAGAACATGGCCCGGGCGGTCGGGGTGAGCAACCACAGCATCAGTCAGATCGACGAGCTTGTTCAAGCCACCGAGGAAAATCCGGCGGTCAACCAGATCCGGTGGAGCCCGTCCCTGTACGACCGGCAGGTGCACGCCGCGCACCGGGACCGCGGCGTGGTGCTGGAGGGCTACAGCCCGCTGCGGACCACCGACCTGGCCGATCCGGTGCTGGTCCGGATCGCCGCCGCGCACGATGTCTCGCCGGCGCAGGTGGTGCTCCGCTGGCACATCGATCACGAGATCGTGGTGATCCCGAAGTCGGTCACCCCGGAGCGGATCCGGGCCAACGCCGACGTCTTCCACTTCTCGCTCACCGCATCGGAGATGCGCGACATCGACGCTCTCGGCGGCTGAGCCGGCGAAGTGATCCGCGCACGTGCGGGGAAGTTGCTGCCTTCCGGTGCCGGGAGGCAGCAACCTCCCCGAGGTTGTGCGGCGTGAGTGCTCAGGAGCGGGCGCAGGTGGTGCCGTTGAGGGTGAAGGCGGTGGGGGAGGAGTATGTCCCCTTCAGCGTGCCCTGGTAGCCGAAGCTGGTCGAGCCGCCCGGTGTCAGCGTGCCGTTGTAGGAGACGTTCTTCGCGGTGACCGCGGACCCGCTCTGGGTCACGGTGGCGTTCCACGAGCTGGTGATCTGCTGTCCGGAGGGCAGGTTGTAGGCGAGCGTCCAGCCGTTGATGGTGCTGGACCCGGTGTTGGTGATCTGCACGTCGGCGGTGAAGCCGTCGTTCCAGGCGTTCGGGGTGTACTTCACCGAGCAGCCGCCGCCCGACGGCGGGGGCGTGGTCGGGGGCGCCGTGGTCGGCGGGGGGTTGCCGCCCCCGGTGTTGACGCTCTGGGAGAAGGAGTTGACCGCCAGGCCGACGCCGCCCTGCCAGGGCTCGAACCCGGCCTGGATGCTGGTCAGGTACCAGTCATTGGTGATCCCGCCGCGGCTGCGGGTGTCGTTGACGAACTCCATGACGTCGAAGCTCATGCTGGGGATCGCCGACGAGGCCACGTACGAGATGACGTTGTTCGACCCGTTGCTGCCCCGCCAGACCTGCCAGCTCCGACCGGCGAGGGTGGCGTTGCCCACCACCGAGCCGATCGGCTGGATCGGGCCCTGCCGGTTGAGCCAGATCATGATTTCCATCTGGTTCACCCCGTCCCGCTTCGGGCTGGGGTCGAGCCAGATGTCGTACGCGGCGTCGTAGGTCGCGCCGCTGATGTAGTTGTAGCTGATGCTCCCCGGGGCGCTGCTGATGTTCTTCACCTGGACCGGGAGGTTGGTGCCGGGTGAACAGTTTGTGTAGTGGCAGCCCAGGAAGATCGACGGGTACGAGACCGGCGCTCCGCTGGTGTTCCCCGTCCCGTCCTGCCGGGTGATGGAGAAGCCGGTGGAGGTGACGTTGATGCACTGCTGGGCGCTGGTGCCCCACCGGTTGTTCTGCACGACGTACCGGCCGCCGATGGTGGTGGACCCGTACTGGTCGCAGATCTGGGTGTCGGCGGAGGCGTTCCCCGCGCCGAGGACGATGGCGACGATCGAGCCGGCGGCCAGCAGGCCGGCCGCCGCGATCGCTCTCAGTGGACGCTTCATGTTTGCTCCTTGGCTTCGCAGCGGGGCGCCGGGTCGGTCGACGATGACACGGCCGGGAGCGCTCCCAAACTCAGCCAACACATTGACATGCTTGAAACCATCGCGCAACCGCACCGTCCGCTGGCCGGGAGCCGACGACCGGTGGTGAACACGCCAGAGCCGATGGGGCCTACCGCACATCGATCGTGGCGAGTAGTGTCTTGCCCCCAACGCATTCCGAACCCCTCCGGAGGCGTGACACCACGATGGGTGCTTCCTCCCTGCGCATCCTCGTCGTCGGCGCTGGCATCGCCGGTCTCGCTGTGGCGCGGGCGCTGCGGCTGGCGGGGTTCCGGCCCGACGTGACCGAGAAGCTGCCGCCCGCCGAGCGGACCGAGGTCGGCCTCTACCTTCCCGGCAACGCGGCGCGGGCGCTGCGCCGGCTCGACCTGGACGGCCCGTTGCGCCCGCTCGGCCAGGTCATCCATCGCCAGCGCTTCCTCGATGCCGCCGGGGTGCCGCTCTGCGAAGTCGACCTCGACGCCCTCTGGGCCGGGGTGGGGGAGTGCCGCGCGCTGCCCCGCTCCGAACTGCACCGGGTGCTGCTCACCGGGGCCGGCGGCGCGGTCCGGCACGGCGCCGAGATCAGCACCGTCGAACCGCTGCCCGGCGGCGTGGCGGTCGGCTTCGCCGACGGCACCGGCGGGGAGTACGACCTGGTCGTCGGCGCCGACGGGCCACGCTCGATGGTGCGCACCCTGGCCGGGCTCGGTGGCCCGCCCCGCGCCGGCGGTCAGGTGGTCTACCGGGCGGTGGTCCGGGGTGGCCCCCGGGTCCTGGAATGGACCGCCCTGCTCGGCGAGCGCGCCGGCTTCCTGGTGGTGCCGATTGGCGTCGGCCGGCTGCACTGCTACGCCGACGAGGCCGGTACCGGGCTGCCGGCCGATCCCCTGGCCCGGCTGCACGAGCTGTTCGGCGCCTACGGCGGCCCGGTTCCCGAGGTGCTCGCGGCGCTCGAACGGGTGCACGTCGAGCTCACCGAGGAGGTCGAGCTGGGGCGCTGGTACCACGGACGGGTGCTGCTCGTCGGTGACGCCGCGCACGCCACCGCGCCGACCCTCTCCCAGGGCGCCGCCATGGCCCTGGAGGACGCCGTGGTGCTCGCCGAGTCGTTGCGGGCCGCCGGCAGCGTGGAGGCCGCGCTGATCGCGTACGAGAGCCGCCGGCGACCGCGTACCCGATGGGTGCGGGACCGGACCCGGGACCGCAACCGGACCCGCGACGTGCCGCCGGCGCTGCGCGACCCGCTGCTGCGCGGACGCGGCGGGCGCATCTTCCAGGAGCACTACCGGCTCCTGGTGGACCCGCTCTAGCGCGCGCGGCTGGGCGGCGGTGATCGTAGCCGCCCACCCCCGGCGGCGTTGCCACCTGCCGGGGACTATCCTCCTTGCGGATGACGGCCGCGCAGATGACCAGCGTTCGCCGAGCAGGACAACCCAGAACCGGAGGCCACTCGTGACCACCGTCGCACCCAAGCCGGTCGTGACCCGGCCCTGGCCGGTCCGCGAGCCGGTCAAGGGGTCGACCATCGCGCGGCTGCTGCGCACCACGGACGCGAAGCAGATCGGGATCATGTATATGGTCACCGCGTTCGCGTTCTTCATGATCGGGGGCTTCATGGCCCTCCTCATGCGCGCTGAGCTGGCGCGGCCGGGCCTGCAGTTCCTGTCGCCCGAGCAGTTCAACCAGCTCTTCACCATGCACGGCACGATCATGCTGCTGTTCTTCGCGACGCCGATCGTGTTCGCCTTCGCGAACTACGTGGTGCCGTTGCAGATCGGCGCGCCGGACGTGTCGTTCCCCCGGCTGAACGCGTTCGCCTACTGGCTGTACCTGTTCGGTGCCACCCTGACGACCGCCGGGTTCATCGCGCCGGGCGGCGCGGCCGACTTCGGCTGGACGGCGTACGCGCCGCTGAGCACCGCGGATCACTCGCCGGGCGTCGGCGGGAACATGTGGGTGATGGGCCTGGTCATCTCCGGCCTGGGCAGCATCCTCGGCGCGGTCAACCTGATCACCACGATCCTGACCCTGCGCGCCCCCGGCATGACCATGTTCCGGATGCCGATCTTCACCTGGAACATGCTGGTCACCAGCCTGCTGGTGATCCTGGTCTTCCCGCTGCTGGCCGCCGCGCTGCTGGCGGTCGCTGCGGACCGCCTGATCGGCGCCCACGTGTACGACCCGGCCACCGGTGGCCCGATGCTCTACCAGCACCTGTTCTGGTTCTTCGGCCACCCCGAGGTCTACATCATCGCGCTGCCGTTCTTCGGCATCATCTCCGAGATCATCCCGGTCTTCTCCCGGAAGCCGATCTTCGGTTACAAGGGCCTCGTCGCCGCGACCATCGCCATCGCCGCCCTGTCGATGAGCGTGTGGGCGCACCACATGTTCGCCACCGGCCAGGTGCTGCTGCCGTTCTTCAGCTTCCTCAGCTACCTGATCGCCGTGCCGACCGGCATGAAGTTCTTCAACTGGCTCGGCACGATGTGGCGGGGTCAGATCACCTTCGAGACACCGATGCTCTTCGCCGTCGGCTTCCTGGTGACCTTCCTCTTCGGTGGTCTGACCGGTGTGCTGCTCGCCAGCCCGCCGCTCGACTTCCACCTGACCGACTCGTACTTCGTGGTGGCGCACTTCCACTACGTGCTCTTCGGCACGATCGTGTTCGCCGTGTTCGGCGGCATCTACTTCTGGTTCCCGAAGATGTTCGGCCGGATGCTCGACGAGCGGCTCGGCAAGATTCACTTCTGGCTCACCATGGTCGGTTTCCACACCACCTTCCTGGTGCAGCACTGGCTGGGCAACGAGGGCATGCCGCGGCGCTACGCCGACTACCTGCCCGGCGACGGCTTTACCATGCTGAACACGATCTCCACGATCGGCGCGTTCATCACCGGCATCTCGACCCTGCCGTTCATCTACAACTGCTGGAAGTCGTACAAGGCCGGTCCGGTGGTCGAGGTCGACGACCCGTGGGGCTACGGCAACTCCCTGGAGTGGGCCACCACCTCGCCGCCGCCACTGCGTAACTTCGACCGGATGCCGCGTATCCGCTCCGAGCGGCCGGCGTTCGACCTGAAGTTCCCGGAGCTGGCCGCCGGGGTGCAGACCCTGGCCGGCCCGCCGGAGGGCGGCGCCAAGCCGCTGACCAGCGAGGCCAACGGCGGTGCCAGCTACGTGGAGGACACCACCGGCAACCGCGACCAGCGCTGACCGAGCATCGACGAAGGGCCCCTTCTCCCGCTGGAGAAGGGGCCCTTCTCGTGCAGGACACCCCGATTGCGGCGGGCGCTCAGGCCGGCGGGGCGTAGGTGTCGAGGAACGTGGTCAACCCGTCGCGGATCTCGATGCTGCCGGTCTCCGGGTTGAGCAGAAACACCCCGTGCGCACTGGTGGGGGCCAGCACCAACTGCCGCTGCGTGGTCTGCGGAGTGGCGTCGTGGAGCTGCCGCGCCGACTCCGCGAAGCTCCCATCCATGTTCCCCGCGCCGTAGAAGACCGGGACGGTGATCTTCGGGGCTGCCGCGGCGGCGTCCGCGTCGTGGTAGGCGGTGGGCGGTGAGAGGGCGACGACCGCGGCCGGCGCCGGGCTGAGGGTCGGCGCGGCGGCCAGCACCGAGGCGCCGCCCATCGACGCGCCGACCAGCGCGATCTGGCTCGCGCCGTCGGCCCGCAACGCGTCGGCCGCCGCCTCGACCTGCCGGCCCAACAGCACCCCGTGGCCCAGCGAGACCCCGGACCCGGCGAAGTCGAAGGCGAGCACTCGATATCCCCGGTCGGCCAGCTGCTTCCCGTAGGGCAGCCACTGGCAGACGTCACCGCCGGCCATGTGCGCCAGCACCACACCGGTGCTCCCGGAGCCGAGGACGACCCCGCCCAGCTCGGCGTCGAGTTCGCTGCCGAACACGATCTGCCGGCCGCCGCCGGCCCATTCGGGGCAGGCCTCGCCCGCGTTGAGTCCGGTCGGCTTCGGCTTCGGCTCCGGCGGGGGGACGGGGCTGCAGGAGATCAGCCCCACGGACAGGGCCACGGCAACCAGACGTAGCGCGGCGAGCTTCATGGCGACTCCTCGATGACGGCGTGGAAGCGCTCCCATTGTGGCGATGGGTAGGCGCCTCGCGCGATCCCGCTCGCGCCTAACGTGTCGAAGCTGTTACCGCCGATCCGGTCGGATTCGGCCCGGCCGCCTCGTCCGCGCTGTGGCCAGAGCCGCCACGAACAGGATCAGCGGGTGCCTCGGCCGCTGACGGCCCGCCGGCTGCCCGCCGCTGACGCAGCTCCACGGGGAGCACCACCAGGGCCACCAACGCGCCGATCGCGCCGGTGACCGCGAAACCCCACGGTGGTGCCGAGGCGTCGATCACCGCCCCGGCGAGCGGCGCGCCGAGCGCGATGCCGACCGTGACGGCAGAGCCGTGCAGGCCCATCGCCTCACCGCGTACGCCGGCCGGAGCGAGCCGGCTGACCGCGTCGGCGGTCGAGGCGATCGTCGGCGCGCAGAGCGCACCGGCCGGGAGCAGCGCCAGGCAGAGCAGCCACCAGTGCGACCCGCCCAGCCCGACCGGGATCGTGGTGAGGCTGAGTGCCGCCACCAGGAGCAGCGGCGAGAAGGACCGGCTGACCGCCCCGTAGGCGAAGCCGCCCACCAGCGACACCGCCGCCCACACGGTCAGCACGGCACCGGTCCACCCGACCTCGCCGCCGGCCCGCAGCACCGCGACCACCGCCACATCGGTGCCGCCGAGCACCAGGGTGGCGGCCAGGCTCACCGCCAGCACGGCGAGCAGCCGGGGGGTCAGCCACTCGCGCCGGGGCACCTTCCGAGGCGGGCCCGCCGGTTCGTCCGCGCTGCGGGTGGGCGGGTTGAGCAGCCAGAAACCGATCCCGGAGGCGACGATCCCGGCGCCGACCGCCCACATGGTGATGCGGGGACTGATCGTGGTTGCCAGCGCCACGGCCAGCGCCGGGCCGACCATGAACGACAACTCCACCGACATCGAGTCCAGCGCGTACGCCGGGCGGCGCCGCGCGGCCGGCACCAGCGCGGCGACCGACTGGCGGACCACCGAGAAGACCGGCAGGGCCAGCAGCCCGGCCAGGAACGCGGCCGGCAGCAGCACCGGGTACGGCAGGGCCGGCGCGGCGGACCAAAAGATGCCCTCGGCGATCGTGGTCAGGATGAGCACCGGGCGCAACCCGCGCCGGTCGACGAGCCGCCCGAGCAGCGGGGAGCCGAGCGCGGCGCCGACGGTCGACGCGGCGCCGACCAGCCCGGCCGCGCCGTACCCCCGGCCGAGGTCGAGCACGACGTGAAAGGTGAGCGCCACCCCGGTCGCGGTGAGCGGGATGCGGGCCAGCACCGACACCAGCAGCAACGACCGGAGACCGGGCAGGGCGAGCGCCTCCCGGTAAGGTTTCAAGTTCACGACGGTCCGTACCTCCGGCGGCAATCCTCAGGCCGGGGTACGACAGCCGCAAGCGATTACCTGGTCAAGCGGTTTTGATCACAGGGGCGCCGACCAGGGTGACCCCGGCGCCCCGCATCGCGCGCAACGCCACGTCGAGCGTCTGCGGCGCGACCGCGGCGGTGAGGTCCAGCAGGACCGTGGTGTCGAAGCCCTCGCGGGCGGCGTCCAGGGCGGTCGCCCGCACGCAGTGGTCGGTCGCGATCCCGACCACCTCCACCCGGTCGACGTCGTGGCGGCGCAGCCAGTCGGCCAGGCGCTCGCCGCCGTCGGCATGCCCCTCGAAGCCGGAGTACGCGGCCGCGTACTCGCCCTTGTGGAAGATCGCCTCGATCCGGTCGGTCGCCAGGTCGGGATGGAACTCGGAGCCGGCGGTGCCGACCACGCAGTGGCGGGGCCAGGAGTCGACGAAGTTCGGCGGATCGCCGAAGTGCGCGCCCGGGTCGATGTGGTAATCCTTCGTCGCCACCACCTGCGCCCAGCGGCCGGGCTCGGCGGCGAGCAGCCGGGAGATGCCGGCCGCCACGCCCGCCCCACCGGCCACCGCGAGGGAGCCGCCCTCGCAGAAGTCGTTCTGCACGTCCACGATGATCAACGCGTTGCTCATGCCGGCGCTCCTTCTCAGTTCACGGGTACGACGGTCACCGGCACGGCCGGGTCGCCGCCGGAGAGCTTCAGGCCCTCCCACGGAATGGAGATCAGACACTGCCGCAGGTGCTCCCGCGACTCGGGCAGGGTGGGCCGCGCCACCGGCTCGCCGTCGACGACGAAGGAGCGCTGGAGCAGCCGGTCGTTGGGCTGCCGGTCCGGCACGCCCTGCGGCACGACGATCTCCTCGGTGGCGGTGCCGCTGGGCTTGTGCCGGCGTACCGCCACTTTCCGGCCGCCGATGGTGGCCTTGTGCTCCGAGCGCTTGACCACCGCGCGCCCGTCCACCTCGACCAGCTTGTAGACCAGGCCGGCGGTCGGCGCGCCGGAGCCGGTCACCACGGCGGTGCCGGCGCCGTACATGTCGACCGGCTCGGCGGCGAGCGCGGCGATCGCGTACTCGTCGAGGTCGCCCGAGACGATGATCTTCGTTTCGGTGGCGCCGAGCGAGTCGAGCAGCTCCCGGCACTGCTGGGCGATCACCGCCAGGTCACCCGAGTCGATCCGGACCGCCCGCAGCTCCGGCCCGGCCACCGCGATCGCGTTGCGGATGCCCTCGGTGATGTCGTACGTGTCGACCAGCAGCGTGGTGTCCTTGCCCAGCGTGGCGACCTGCGAGGCGAACGCCGCCCGCTCGTCGTCGTGCAGCAGGGTGAAGGCGTGCGCGGCGGTGCCGGCGGTCGGAATGCCGTACCGCTGGCCCGCGGCCAGGTTGGAGGTGAACCCGAAACCGGCCAGGTACGCCGCCCGGGCCGCGGCCACCGCCGCCGCCTCGTGCGCCCGCCGGGAGCCCATCTCGATCAGCGTCCGACCCCGGGCCGCGGTCACCATCCGGGCGGCCGCCGCGGCGACCGCGCAGTCGTGGTTGAGCACCGACAGCACCAGCGTCTCCAGCACCACGCACTCAACGAAACTGCCGGAGACGGTGAGGATCGGGGAGTTGGGGAAGAAGAGCTCGCCCTCGGCGTACCCGTCGATGTCACCGGTGAAGCGGTAGTTGGTCAGCCATTCGGCGGCCCGGTCGTCCACCACGCCGGTGCGGCGCAGGAAGTCGACCTCGTCGGCGTCGAACCGGAACTCCCGGATCAGCTCGATCAGCCGGCCGGTCCCGGCCACCACGCCGTACCGTCGGCCCGCCGGCAGCCGGCGGGTGAACACCTCGAAGGCGCAGCGGCGGTCGGCGGTGCCGTCCCGCAGCGCGGCGCTGACCATGGTCAGCTCGTAGTGGTCGGTCAACAGCGCGGGGCGAAGGGTGTTCACGGCTCCAGCCTAGAAGTTCAGGCGGGGTCGGTGCCGTCCTGGCCCGGCAGCGACCACAGCGCGTCCCGCAGCTCGGCCCGGCTGGCCACCCCGAGCTTGCTGTAGACCCGCTGGAGGTGGTTTTCCACCGTACGCGCCGACAGGTAGAGCCGTTCGGCGATGGCCCGGCTGGTGGCGCCCTCGGCGGCGAGCCGGGCGACCTCCAACTCGCGTTCGCTCAGCGCCGGCCGGAGCAGCCGCAGCGCCGGCGTGTCGACCTGGTCGCAGCGGCGGAGCAGGGCGGCGAGCCGTTCCCGGGCCGGGCCGGTGGCGGCGGCGCGACCCCGCATCAGGTGCAGGGCCATCGCGGTCGCCTCGGCGGCGTACACGGTCAGGTCCCGGGCGGCGAAGCCGTCGGCGACGGCGAGCAGGCCGGTGGGGCAGCCCTCGACCGCGGCGCGGGCGTACCGGGAGACCAGCGGCGGCAGCGGCCCGTCGACCCGCTCGGACAGCTCGGCGACACGCTGCGCCACGCTGCGCCGGCCGCCGTCGTGGCCGGCCGGCCCGATCGGGGCGCCGGCCTGCCCGAGCCGCACCAGATCGAACAGGACCAGCAACTCGTGGCCGGCGAGCCCGTCCTCGCGGAGCCGGTCGGCCAGCGCGCAGAGATGCCTGGTGGCCGCCGGCAGGTCACCTGCGGCGGCGTGCACCGCGCCCCGGGCCTGCTCGATCCACGGGTACAGCACCGCCATGCCGGGCGCGTGGGTGCGGTCCGCCTCGGCCATCGCCTCCGCGGCGTGCGCCGCGTCGCCGCGTAGGGCCGCCACCTGGGCGCGCTCGGCGTGTGCCAGCCCGGCGAAGACCCGACTGGTGGCGAGCACCGCGCAGGCCCCGAGGCTGGTCTTGAGCGCCTCGTCGCCGCGCCCGCGCAGCCGCGCCGCGTACGCCTGGAGTATGGACAGGTAGCCGGTGCCGAGCCGGAAGTCTCCCGCGCCGGCCAGATCGGCGAACTCGTCGGCCACGATCGCGTCGATGCCGGCCAGGTCGCTGGAGAGCGCCAGCCGGGTGCCCCGGGCCAGCTCCATCGCGAGTTGCAGGTATGGCATGTCGCTCCGCCAGCGCGCCGCCTCCGCCTGCACCCGGGCGATCGCGGTGGCGCTGTGCCGGTACTGGCCCTGCGCGGCCTGCAGGTGGGCGATCGTGCACCGGGCCAGCTCCCGGGCGGCCATCGGCGAGGCCGGCCGGTCCAGCACCGCCTGAGCGAGCCGCAGCGCGGTGCCGGTGTCCAGCCGGTGCAGCCGCATGATCGCCTCGAAGGCGCGGACCCGGGCCTGGTCGGCGGAGTCGGTCAGCCCGTCGCCGCTCGCGGCGATCTCCTCCACCGTGGACTCCTGGCTGAGCCCCCAGTAGCTGACCATGCCGCGGACCGTCAGCCAGCGGCTGCGCCGCCCGGCGTCGTGGATCTTTGCGGCGACCGAGTCGAGCACGTCGATCGCCTCCTCGGGCCGGTCGCCGAACATCAGGATGGTGGCGAGCAGCTCCGCCGCGTCGGACCCGGCGTCACCCTCCAACGCCGCCCGCGCCAACCGGGTCGCCAGCGGCACGTCGTACCGGCCGAAGGCCTGAGCGGCCGCGCCGAGCAGCAGCGCCGGGTCCTGCGCCGTACCCGAGTCGTGCCGCCACACCGCGACCCGCAGGAGGTCGTCGCGGCGGCGGGCGCCGACCTGCTCCAGCAGCCCGGCCAGGGTGGCCTGCAGCCGCCGGGTACGGCTGACCGGGCACTGCCGGCGCATCACCTCGCCGTAGAGCGGGTGGGCCAGCCGGACGTCCAGCCGCCGGTCGTCGGGCACCATGCTGATCAGGCCGCGTTCCTCGGCCATTTCCACGTCGCTCCGGTCGACCACCTTCTCCAACAGTTGCAGGCCGAGCGGCTCGCCGAAGGCGACCAGCTCGACCACCGACCGCACGCCGGGGGTGAGCTGGCCGATGCGGGTGTCGATCAGGTCGGTGATGCTCGGTGCCAACTCAAGCCGGCCGGTCCACTTCCAGATTCCGTACGTACGGCTGAACTCGTTGCTTCCCTTGGCGGCAAACACCAGCTCGCGCAGCAGCAGCGCGTTGCCAGAGGAGAGTCGGAACAGCCGCTGCGACGACTTCGCGTCGACCGGGCCGCCCAGGATCGCGGCGAGCAGCCCGGTGGTCTCGCTCGGGCTCATCGGGCCCAGCTCGACCAGGTCGACCAGGTCGTCGTTCCACAGGGCACGGATCGGCAGCGGGATCTGCTCGCCGTCGCGCAGGGTCCCGATCACGGTGGCGTTCTCGGCGCGGGCGATCAGGTTGACCAGCGCCGCCGAGGGTGGGTCGAGCAGGTGCGCGTCGTCGATGGCCAGCATGATCTGCCGGCCGGCGGCCTGTTCCTGGAGCACGTCCACGGCCCAGCGGAGGATGCCGGCGGGGGAGAGCCCCTGCGGCTGCTCGGCGGGGAGCACCTGGACCAGGCCGCCGAACGGCAGGGCGGCGGTGGTGGCGCTGGCCGAGACGGACCAGATCGCGTACTGGTCGGTGAGGAAGTGGGTCAACCCCTCACGAAGCAGGCGGCTCTTGCCGACGCCGGCCTTGCCGCTGAAGAACAACCCGCGCCCCTCGGGGCCGCCGACCGTCGACAGCAGGCGATTGAGTTCATCCGTTCGGCCGACGAAGTCCCACCGACTCATCGGAGAAGCATATCGACGGTAATCCGTCAGCGCATGGAGCGTCACGCAGCGAAGTTGAGTAACCTGGTCATTACCCGTAAGTATTAAAGTGCTGGGTGTCGGGTGTCCGACACACGTACTCTTCCCACGTCCGGACATGATGGCCGGATTCCCACGTGACCGGCCGACCATCCGGTCGCCCGACGGGAGGCCTGCTCGTGAAGCCGGATTCTCTGCCCTCGGTCGGCGTGCCCGACCGCAGCGGGCCGGCCGAGTCGTCGCGGTGCACGCCGCTGGCCGCCTGTCGCGAGGCGGCAGAGCCCGGCCCCGACGATCCGTTGGCCGTCGTTGTCACCGGTCCGGCCGGCGCCGGCCGTCGGGAACTGCTCGCCGGCCTGCTCGGGGTGGCGCCGGGGATGCTGACCGTGCCCGTCGGCAGCTACCTGGTCGTCAATTATGCCAAGGAGCCGACCCGCGCCGCGTACGTGCCGGGCTACCGCCAGTCACACTCCTACGGCGCCGACCTGCTCGCCGCCGGTCCGGCGCTCGCCCGCCCACCTCGCCGGGTGGAGCTGAGCCTGCCCAACCCGCTGTTGCGCCGCTTCGCCCTGCTCGACACGCCGGACACCGGCACGCTCGGGGTGGCCGCCGCCCGGGTGCTGCTCGATGTGGTGGGCCGGGCCGGCGCCCTGCTCTTCGTGATCTCCGCCGACCAGGCGTTCACCGCGGCCGAACTGAGCCTGCTGGCGGAGGCGGCCCGGTCCCAGGTCGAGGTGGTCTTCGCGGTGACCCCGGGCATCGCCGGCCGGGCGACCGCGGCGGACGGCCCGACGACGGACGACACGGGGGCGTCCGGCCCAGCCGGGCCGTTGACGCCGCCGGCGGCGGGACATCCCCTCGACTCGGTGCGGGTCGCCGTCGCGGCACACCGCGCCGCCCTGCTCTCCGCGGTGCCCGACCTCGCCGCCGCCCGCTGGCATCTGGCCGGGCAGGCCGACCACCCGGCCCTGCTCCGCGGCCTGGTCGACTGGTCGGTGGACGAGGGGCTGCGCCGGGCCAGCGCCCGCCCGCCGGAGCCGCCCGGCGCACACGGCCGGGTGACCGTCGCGCCGGAGCTCGACCCCGCTGGCCTCGCCGAACGACTGGACCGTCAGGCCCGCACCTGCGCCCAGCGGATCCGCCAGCATCTCGCGCTGGAACTGGCCAGCATCCATCTCCGGGTGGTCCAGGAGATCGTCTTCGGGGTCGGCTGCGCGGGCCTGCCGCAGCTGCTCGACCAGGAGATGGAGGCGCTGTCGCTGCTCGCCACCGCACGGTGCGACGAGGCGGTTCGGGGCATCGTCGACGACGCGGCGGCGTGGGTCTTCGGCGCGCCCCTGGCCGAGGGGGTGCGTGCCCGGATCATCCGGGCCGTCCGGTGGGGCCTCGTCGAACAGCCGGCCGACCGGGAGTTGGACAAGGTGCTTCTGGTCACGAGCACGGCCGGGGTGGCCGAGCTGGCCGGCGGCGGCGCTCTCGACGCGCTGGCCACCTTCCCCGGTGCGGTCCGTGTCGAGGCGCTGCCCCCGGTCGGGGTGGCCCTGTCCGGGGGCTGCTGGCAGCAGTGGCGTCTCCCCGGCAACGACGACCCGAACGGCGCGCGTTCCTGGGCCCAGCGGGCGCTGCGCGAGGTCGAGCTGGAGCTGACCCGTGAGGTGTCCCGGCGCTTCGAAGCGGTGCGGCACTCGCTGGACGGGGTGCTCGCCGATGCTGTCGACCACGGCATTCTGCTCGCCTGAGGTCGGCGTGGCCGGCCGGTCGCCCGGGTCGCCTGCGGCGGCCCGGGCGGGTGAACCGGGCCGACCGGGTGTTCCGGTTCATCGGTCGCCCGGATCCGGTGGCACGATGGGGGGTATGGCGACTCCACAGGTTGCACCGGTCGAGACGCCGGACACCGATGAGGTGCCGGCTTCCGACCGGCCATGGGTGACGATCGTCTGGGACGATCCGATCAACCTCATGACCTACGTGACCTGGGTGTTCCAGAAGCTTTTCGGATACAGCCGGGAGAAGGCCGAGCAGCTCATGCTGGACGTGCACCACAAAGGTAAGGCCGTGGTCTCCAGCGGGCCCCGCGAGCGGATGGAGCACGACGCGTCGCAACTGCACGCGTACGGGCTCTGGGCGACGGTGGACAGATCGTGAGCATGTTTCGTCGCTGGGGCGACCGGTACGTGGCCAGCCTCGCCGTGGACGAGGTGCGGGTGCTGCGCAAGGTCGCCTCCGAGGTGGTCGGCCTGCTCACCGACGGCTTCGACCACGGCGATCCGGTGGTCGGCCGGCTCTTCCCGGAGGTCTATCCGGACGACGCGGCGAGCACTGGCGAGTTCCGCCGCTACACCGAGGGGGACCTCAAGACCGCCAAGATCGACCAGGCCGGTGCGATCCTCGCCGCGTTGCCCGACGGTGAGGTCGGCGGCGAGGTGCAGTTGGACGCCGAGGCGGCCGAGGCGTGGCTGCGCGCGCTCAACGACGCCCGGCTGGCGATGGGGGTCCGGCTGGAGATCAAGGACGGCACCGACGTGGGCGAGGAGCTCGACGAGGCGGTCGCCGCGGACCCGGCCTCGTCCAGGGTGTTCCAACTGTCGGTATACGCGTACCTGGGATATCTGCAGGAGTCCCTGCTCAACGCCCTGATCGACTGAGCCGTGACGGTCGCCACCTCGCCGCCCCCAATCGGGGGCGCTAGGCTGGTCGGCGTGCTGAGCATCGACCGGTCGATCATCGACGCGATCGTGGCCCACGCGCGTCGGGACCACCCGGACGAGGCGTGCGGCGTGGTCGCCGGCCCCGTCGGCAGCGACACCCCGACCCGGCACATCCCGATGGACAACGCCGCCCGTTCGATGACGTTCTACGAGTTCGACTCGATGGAGCAGCTGCGGGTGTGGCGGGAGATGGACGACCGCGACGAGGAGCCGGTCGTCATCTACCACTCGCACACCGCGACGGAGGCCTACCCGTCCCGCACGGACGTCGCCTTCGCCGGTGAGCCGGGAGCGCACTACCTGCTCGTCTCGACCCGTGAGCCCGACACGGAGGAGATCCGTTCCTTCCGCATCGTCGACGGCGTGGTCACCGAGGAGCCGGTCCGGATCATCGTGGATGCCGCCGTGGACCCGCACGCCGTCCAGTCCTACATGTTCGGGCAGAGCCCGGCGACGGTCGACTACGAGTGTTCCGGCCGCTGATCCTTACAGCGCCGGCGCATCCTTTCTCTTCCCGTCACCTGGCACGACCCGAACAAGGAGCACACCATGGCCATTGAGGTTCGCATTCCCACCATCCTGCGTAGCTACACCGGCGGCGCCAAGGTCGTCGAGGGCACCGGCGATACGCTGACCGACCTGCTCGCCGACTTGGACTCCCGGCACGCCGGCCTGAAGGCCCGGCTGGTCACCGACGCCGGCGCGCTGCACCGGTTCGTCAACGTCTACGTCAACGACGAGGACGTTCGTTTCCTGGGCGCGCTCGACGCCAAGCTCAACGACGGTGACAGCGTCACCATCCTGCCCGCCGTGGCCGGCGGCGCGCCGACCCGCTGAGGGCGGGCGTCATGGCGCGGTACGACAGCCTGCTCGAGGCGTGCGGTGGCACGCCTCTGGTCGGGCTGCCTCGGCTCTCACCGACGGTGCCCGACGGGGCTCCGCCGGTGCGGCTCTGGGCGAAGTTGGAGGACCGGAACCCGACCGGCAGCATCAAGGACCGGGCCGCCCTGCACATGGTCCGGGCGGCCGAGGCGGCCGGCCGGCTCCGGCCGGGCGACACGATCCTGGAGCCGACCAGCGGCAACACCGGCATCTCGTTGGCCATGGTGGCCAAGCTGCGCGGCTACCGGGTGGTCTGCGTGATGCCCGAGAATGTCTCCACCGAGCGGGTCCAGCTGCTGCGGATGTACGGTGCGGAGATTATCTTCTCGCCGGCGGCCGGCGGCTCGAACCAGGCCGTGGCCACCGCGAAGCAGATCGCGGTGGAGCACCCCGACTGGGTGATGCTCTACCAGTACGGCAACGAGGCGAACGCCCGGGCGCACTACGAGACGACCGGGCCGGAGCTGCTGCACGACCTGCCCACGATCACTCACTTCGTGGCCGGCCTGGGCACGACCGGCACCCTGATGGGCACCGGGCGCTACCTGCGAGAGAAGGTCGACGGCATCCAGGTCGTCGCCGCGGAGCCCCGCTACGGTGAGCTGGTCTACGGCCTGCGCAACATCGACGAGGGTTACGTCCCCGAGCTCTACGACGCCGGGGTGCTCTCCCGACGCTTCTCGGTCGGCACCCGCGACGCGGTGCTGCGTACCCGGCAGCTGGTCGAGGTGGAGGGGATCTTCGCCGGCTTCTCCACCGGCGCGATCCTGCACGCCGCCCTCGCCGTGGCGCACGAGGCGGTGCGGGACGGCCGCCGGGCCGACGTCGCCTTCGTGGTCGCCGACGGGGGCTGGAAATACCTCTCGACCGGGGCGTACGGCGGCACCCTCGCGGACGCCGAGGACGCCCTGGAGGGACAGCTCTGGGCCTGACGGCCCGCGGATCCGGGGGCGGCCTGCGGCACACGCCGGCCGCCCCCGACCGTTTCGCGGCTTGGGAGCAGACGTGTGCGGGTGTCGCGTTGATGACAACTTCCGTTAGGCGATTCTTGCCGACCGGGCCACCGCGTAGGCTGCGCAGCGTGGCGCACGCGTCGGTAGAGATCATCGGCGGGGCGACCGCCGGCGCGTTGACTACAAAAAGTGACATCGGGGCAACCGGATGCGACTAACCGTCCTCGGCTGCGCGGGCAGCTTCCCCGGCCCCGAGTCCCCCTGCTCCGCATACCTGCTGGAGGCGGAGGGCTTCCGGCTCCTGATCGACTTCGGTTCGGGGGCGCTGTCCACCCTCCAGCGCTACGCCGGGCTGCACGCCCCCGACGCCATCCTCCTCACCCACCTGCACTGCGATCACATGCTCGACGCGGTGACGTACGTGGTGGTGCGCCGCTACGCCCCGGAGGGCCCCTACCCGCCGCTGCCGATGTACGCGCCTCCCGGCGCCCCGGACCGGCTGGCCACCGCCTACGGCGAGGGACACGGCACCGTCGAGGACGTCTACCAGTTCTACGGCCTGCAACCGGGCACCTTTCCGATCGGCCCGTTCACCGTCACCGTCGACCGGATGAACCACCCCGTCGAGACGTACGGCGTGCGGCTGGAGCACGACGGCCGGGTGTTCTGCTACTCGTCGGACACCGCGCCCTGCGACGCGCTGCTGCGCCTCGCCCAGGGTGCCGACGTGTTCCTCTGCGAGGCCAGCTACCTCGACGGCGTGGAGAACCCACCCGACCTGCACCTGACCGGCCGGGAGGCCGGCGAGGCGGCGACCAAGGCCGGGGTCGGCCGGCTGCTGCTCACCCACCTGGTCACCGCGTGGGGCAGCGAGGCGCACACCGTCGAGGCGGCGGCCGGGGCCTACGCCGGCCCGCTGGAAGTGGTCCGCCCCGGCGCCGGCTACGACATCTGACCGCCGCCCGGCAAGCTCGCCGGGCAGCCGCAGACCCGTCACCTTCCGTGCGGGGCTGTTCCTGTGACGCTGCGTGCACTTCCTCGGCTCGGTCGACGGATGCTCGCGCGCGCCTTTGCTCTGCAGCCATCCACGCAGCACGCAGTTGAGCTGCGACTTCTAGTCGATCTTCCGGTTGATCGCGAGGCTGTCAGTGACAGTCGGTAGCTGATGCGTCCATGGCTGCAGAGCAAAGTCAGGCGCGGGTACCCGGCGCGGTCGGCGCGGTCGTCACCAACCGTCACCCTGTCGCGGCCTGTCGCCGAACGGGGGTACGCGAAGCTCCGGCCGGCCCGACGCGGTCCGGGCACCCGGGGATGGTGCGATCACCGCACCACATAGGGTGCAGGCATGGCGCGACCTGACGGGCGGCAGCCCGACCAACTCCGACCGGTGACCCTGACCAGAGGCTGGAGCACCCATCCGGAAGGCTCGGTCCTCGTCGAGTTCGGGGCGACCCGGGTGCTGTGCACGGCGAGCGTGACCGAGGGGGTGCCCCGCTGGCGTAAGGGCTCCGGGCTCGGCTGGGTCACCGCCGAGTACGCGATGCTGCCCCGGGCCACGAACACCCGCTCGGACCGGGAAAGCGTCAAGGGGAAGGTCGGCGGGCGCACCCACGAGATCTCCCGGCTGATCGGCCGCAGCCTGCGCGCCTGCGTGGACCTCAAGGCCCTCGGCGAAAACTCCATCGTGCTCGACTGCGACGTGCTCCAGGCCGACGGCGGCACCCGCACCGCGGCGATCACCGGCGCGTACGTGGCACTGCACGACGCGGTGACCTGGCTCGCCGAGCGTAAGGCCCTCGCCGGCAAGGTGGAGAAGGTGATGCACCGCTCGGTGGCCGCGGTCAGCGTCGGCATCATCGAGGGCCAGCCCCGGCTGGACCTCTGCTACGCCGAGGACGTGACCGCCGAGGTCGACATGAACGTGGTCTGCACCGGCACCGGCGACTTCGTCGAGGTGCAGGGGACGGGCGAGGCCGGCATCTTCGCCCGTGAGCAGCTCGACGCCCTGCTGGACCTGGGCGTCATGGGCTGCCTGGAACTGGCCGACGCGCAGCGGAAGGCGCTTTCATGAACAAGATGCTCCTCGCCACCCGTAATCAGAAAAAGCTCGTCGAGCTGCAGCGGATCCTCGACGGCGCGCTCGGCGCGCACCGAATCGCCCTGCTCGGCCTCGACGACGTCGAGACGTACCCGGAGCTGCCGGAGACCGGCCTGACCTTCGGCGAGAACGCGCTGATCAAGGCCCGGGAGGGCTGCCGGCGTACCGGCCTGCCGACCATCGCCGACGACTCCGGCCTGGCCGTGGACGCGCTCAACGGCATGCCGGGCGTGTTCAGCGCCCGCTGGTCGGGCCGGCACGGCGACGACCAGGCCAACCTTCAGCTCGTGCTGGACCAGATCGCCGACCTGCCCGACGAGCACCGGGCCGCCTCCTTCGTCTGCACGGTCGCGCTGGTGCTGCCCGGCGGCAAGGAGCACCTGGTCGACGGCCGCCAGGCCGGCCGGCTGCTGCGCGCGCCGCGCGGCGACGGCGGCTTCGGGTACGACCCGATCTTCCTCGGCGAGGGGCAGGAGCGGACCAACGCGGAGCTGACCCCGCAGGAGAAGGACGCGGTCAGCCACCGGGGCAAGGCACTGCGCGAGCTGGCCAAGCTGGTCGCCAAGGTGCTCCCACCGGCGGCCTGACCCGCCGGACGGGCGCTGGCGCTGGTCAGGGAACGTCTACTCGTGGCGGCCTGGACCGTCGCGTCGCGCCCGATCGGACTGCCAGCTGCGCAGGGCGTTTTTGATGCGCTGGCTTTCGTCGCGTGCCCTGTCCCGCTCCTCGGTGCGCCGATGCAGCTCGTAGGCGAGGCGGTGCAGTAGGGCGTCGACGTCGTCGGTCTGGTAGCCGCGTCGGCCGAGTCGGGTGGCGGGCAGGGTGAGCGCGGCGATGCCGTCGGGGGTGAGTGGGCCGCGTAGGGCGTTGCGGCTGCGGTAGACGGTCATCGCCACGGGATCCGATCCGGCAGGTGGATCCGGTCGGCGGGCACCCCGGCGGTGAGCAGCCGCAGCCGCGACCCGGCCAGCATCGCCGGCGGACCGCACACGTACACCGCCTGGTCGCGCCGGTGTTTGAGGGCGACGGTGAGCGCGTCGCCCCACTCTCCCGGTTCGTCGACCTGGTCGTGGGAGAAGGTCGGCACGATCGTCAGCCAGTCGTGGCGCAGCTTGTCGAGGGTGACCGCGTCATACAACACCTCTATCGAGCGGGCCCCGACGATCAGGGTCACCCGCCGGCCGGCGGGGTTGGCGGCGATCTGCTCGATCAGGGCGCGTAGCGGCGCCAGGCCGGTGCCGCCGGCCACCAACAGCAGATCCTGCCCGTCGACCAGGTTCAGCCCGGTGTCGGTGGGCGGGCCGAGATAGAGCAGCTCTCCGGGGCGTACCTCGTGGACCAGGCTGGTGGAGACGACGCCGCCAGAGACTGCGCGGACGTGCAGCTCGACGGTGCCGTCGGGGCGTGGCGTGTTCGCCGGGCAGTACCAGCGCCACCGGCCGGGCCGGCGCGGCGTGCACACCGGCACCGCCTGACCCGGCTGGTAGAGCAGCCGCCGCCACGGCCGTACCGTCAGCACCGCGACCCCGTCGGCGGCCAGGTCGTGGTCGAGCACCTCCACCGGCCACCAGGCCGGGCCGTCACCCGCCCGAACGGCGGCCCGCTCGACCTTCTCCCACGGCACCCTGACCTGCAACGCGTCGTCGATGACCGCGGTGTGGTCGGGGCGCAGACCATAGCGACGGTACGCACGGCCGAGCACCGCCAGCAACGCCCACCTGTTCGGGCGGTCGTCGTCTTCGCTGGTGAGCTGGTGCAGGGCGGCGTACAGCAGCGGAGCCGCCTGCTCCGGCAGCAGGCCCCGGTAGCGGTCCTCCACGAACTCCCAAAAGTCGGCGACGCTCGGCTTCCGATACGGCCTCAGGACCCCCGTCAGGTAGTCGACCGCCCGCCGATGCTGCCCCTCCGACCAGCCCAGACACGGCACCTCCGGCTCACCACCGGTCCCGCTGGCCAGCGACCGCGCCAGATGCGCCTTCAACCGATCCCAGTCCACCCCGATCAGGTACGCGGACAACTCCGCATCCGCCGCCACCAGACTCAACCAGCGGGCGACCGCCTCCCGCATCTGCGCCTCGGTCATCGGGTGCCGCCCGCCTCGGCCTGCTCCTCAGTCAGGCCCGCTGCTTCGAGGGTGGCGTGGCCCCAGCGGGCCAGCCGACACGGGTACGGGACACGCTCACTGCGACAGAGCAGACCCTGCGGCCAGGGCTCTGGCGCGTGGACCCGAACTGCCTTAGCGGCGAGGGCCCAGTCTTCGTCGGTGACCGGGGTGAGGACGGGAAAATCGGCGAGTACGACAGACATCGGTGGGCGCCTCCGGCGGTGTGATGCGTGGGAGCGGCACCGGGGCGGGCGGGGACGGCGAATCCGCGACGGGGAACGCGGGTTGACCGGAGCCCGGCACCCGCCCCGGGCCATGCGCCCAGCTTTCGTGAGGAGTTGACCAGCAACTACAGCGCCGAAGAAGCCTGCATGAGGCAGAAATGAGGCGTCTGCGTATCCGCCTTATCTACGGGTTGTTACTAGAGTGGCGGTAGGACGGAGGGAGATCGGACGTGGCCCTGAAGCGACACCGGCTCTGTCAGCGACGCAAAGCCCTCGGGTATAGCCAGGAGCGCCTGGCCGAGCTCCTCGGGGTGGAGCGGTCGACCGTGGTGCGCTGGGAGAACGCCGAGACCGATCCGCAGCCATGGCATCGAACCCGAATCGCCTCCGCGTTGGGGGTTACGCTCGAACAGCTCGACGCCATGCTCGTCGACGTGTCGGTGGCAGCGCATCGAGGGCAGGCCATGAGAGATGACAACCGGGATCCCGCGTCCGCTGCTGCTCGCCCTGAACTTCTGAGCGGCCTCCGCACGTTTCTCACCAACTACTTGGCGGCTTCCAATCGGCCGGCTCAGTCGTATGCCGAGGTGCGGCGATCAGTGGGTCGGGTCCACAATCTCTACCAGCGGGCAAGTTACACGTCTGCTGCTCGGCTGCTGCCGGACGTGCTCAGCCAGGCAACGGACCTATCCAGCCGGTCGACGGGGCTACATCGCAGCACTGCTTTTCGGCTGCTCGCCGCCACGTACATCGCGGCGTCGAAGCTCGCCGCCAAAGTCGGCGACGGCGACGCCGCCCTGCTCACCGCAGACCGATCCTGCACCGCCGCCAGACTCGCCGACGACCAGGCGCTGACTGCCGTCGCGGCCTACCAGGCAGCTTGTGGTCTCATGCGACTGCCGGGGCGCGAGAGCGAAGCCGAGCACGTCGTGCGGAGCAGCCTTGACCGCTTGGCCGCGACTGGCCCTGCTACCGATCCTGACCTTCTTTCCGCTCACGGAGCATTGGTGCTGCTGGCCGCAGTGATGACGGCTCGGCAGGGCAACCCGAAGGAGGCAGCTCAGTTCCTGGCGCGGGCCGAAGGGCTGGCGTCGACGCTGGGCGGTGACCGTAACCGGCTGTGGACCGGCTTCGGCCCGACGAATGTCGTTATCCACGCCGTCTCCACGGCGGTTCGCGCAGGCAATCCGGACCAAGCCCTGGAGATCGGAACCCATCTCGACACCTCGCGGCTGCCGACGGTGCTGGTTGGCCGAAGGGCACAGGTACACGTCGACCTTGCGGCAGCGGCGCTGATGTCGGCCGGCGACAGGTCCGTATCAGTGCTGCACCTCTTGGAAGCCGAGCGGGTAGCCGCCGAGGCCGTGCACACCAACGTTCAAGCCCGCACGCTCCTGCTCGACCTGTTGGCGAAGGAGCGACGAGCGGCAACGCCGGGGCTACGGCCACTCGCGGAACGGGCCGGGCTGCTGGCATGAGTCAGCGAGGCGTACTGGCCCTGGTCGTCTGCGCCGCACCGCCGGTGCTCCGCATCGGCGAACTGATCGAGCTGCTGCAGGAAGACGGCTGGACCGTCTGCCTCACCGCCACGCCGACCGCCGCGACCTGGATCGATCGCGAGGCGCTGGCACTGCAGACCGGCTACCCGGTCCGAGTCGAGTGGCGAATGCCCGGCGACCCCGAGCCGCACCCTCCGGCGACCGCCGTTGCCGTCGTACCGGCGACGTTCAACATCATCAACAAGTGGGCCCAGGGCATCAATGACACGCTCGCACTCGGCATCCTCAACGAAACCCTCGGCGCTGGCATCCCGGTTCACGCCTTTCCGAACGTCAAGGCGCAGCTTGCCAATCACCCGAGCTACGACCGACATCTGCGGCTGCTTCAGGGCACAGGCGTCAGTACGACACCACTGACAGCAGAGCTGGACTGGCGGATGGTCGCGGACCAGTTCCTAACCTCGCGCACGGTTGAGGAGCCGTAAAATCGGTGTGTGGCCCAGCCCTATTTGGTGAAAAGCCGGAGAAGTCGACAGTAACACCTCTGCATACCTCCGCGCCGCTCATCACCAAGGGGAAGTAATTTCCGGGCTTTCCCCGGCTGCTACCGATACCTGACGTAGCGCACTAGTCCGCAATCGTCCGCCCAAGCCCGCCGGCTTGGCTGCTCAATTGGCTGCTCGTGGCATCGCTCCATGCCCGGATGTGGCCGACGGACCTTGGAGCCCCGTCAGGTTGGAGGCACACCGCTCGTCTCAACTCGGGGCCTCTACAGTGGAACTGAAGTCCAGCAGGCCTTGACCGGCGGAGTCCTCCGAGTTTCCGGAGGTGGGGCCCCGTCGACCATCAGCAGAAGATCCCACCCTTATTGCGGCGACTTTTGCAAGGAAGTCCTTGTGGGCACGCTTGGTCAGGTCGAGCAGGCCATGCCAAGTCTGATGAGCGACACGGGAGTCGGATCTCAGCGAGGAAAGCGCTACTGAGCCTAGTCGATCAATGTGATCGACCACAAACGTCAGCCTCCGAATAGGGAACTGATTGCCGAGCTCGGGGTTGGAATCCAGGAAGTTGCTAAGAGCTTGGAGATAATCGATTCCGCGGCCATATTCGTAGTCGGTGAGCCGATATTGGAGTCTCTTAATTTCGACGATCCAGAGCTGACCAGCGTCATTCAGCATGACGAAGTCGGGCTCTCTCTTCGGGTTCTCGATTGCCGAGGTTGTTATGGTTTGACCGTAGTTCTTTGCATACCAAGCCTCGAAGCTTGCTCGGACTCGTTTCAGGGACTCGTTCATGCCCAGCGGAGTCCACTCAGGGGAGAGCAGCCATGGTGCCTGCTCGATAAGCTCCTGCAGCGGGCGCTCCAGCGTCGTGCCATCTGAGATCAGCTCTTCGAGTTTTGAAATGACCTCGAGCCGCTCCTCGGCAACCTGCCCCAGCGAATACATCTCCGCCAAACGGGCTCGGTGAAAGAGTGCCATTACGGCGTCGATCGTCGTAGCGGTGGTTTCGGCTACCTCTCGAAGTGTCCCTAGCAGCGTACGGTGGGGCCCAATGGACATCGCAAGATTCGCAATCTGGTCCACATGGTCCTGGTCGTCTAGTGCCTCAGGATCTACGTCTTTCACCAGAAGCTTCGCGGCCTCCGTAACTGACTCTCTCAGTTCCGGCTCGCTTGGGGCCGCTCTATCCAAACGTTGCTTGAGCTGAGACTTCTTCTCAAAGTCCTTCCATTTTTGGTCGCGAACCGCCTTCTCGGCTCGTTTGCCGAGGTCTTTAATGAGTCTCTGTCCCCAATTCTTAAGAGCCTCGCCCTGATCCGACGACCATAGAATGTCCTGACGGTCAGACCGTACGAGGTCGTCTTCCTCATCTAGCCATTCCGCATGGAGCTCGCCCACAAGATACGACCGCATCTTGTATTCACCTGTGAACCCTGCGCCGATATCGAAGTCTCGCGTTTGGGCGACAATCTTTCCCCGCGCGTAAACTCGAACTCCGGCCATGGCCGGATCCTTGTACGGTTTCCGGGAGAAGGCGACGAACCCAGTAACAGGAAGGTAGGTATCCCCGAAACGAACAGGACGTTCCGAAAGGTCGATATGCGTGTCTTCTAGGTAGTCAATCTTTAGGCTTCCGAGCTGGAAGGGGTCGCCGCTTCCAAGCGAGTCATGAACGGTCACCACCCAGTCGTCGCGCGAGATGCCAAACCGAGCCGACAGCTGCCGGTCCAACTCTTCGCGGCTCGGTACCTTCTTACGGAAGAAGTCGCGTAGCTTGATAACCGTCCCTGACGAATCCGCGAAGGTTCCATCAAGTGGGCCTGGCTCCGGGTTGTACTCTTCATCGGTGTCGGCAATGATATCCGCTAAACGCAGGACTATGTGAGATACGCGCCAGCCGTTGGCGGTCTGCTCACCTCCGGCGGTTATAACCTCAACGGTTTCACAGATGCCAAACGGCGCGAGCTTACCGATGCCCTTCCGGCCCATCACAGGGCGCAGCTTCCAACGCGACTTATCGCTGCCTGTGCGCTTCCGTCGATCTGCTCCAACCGACAGATAGTGGCGGTTAAGTTCCTCGTCCGTCATCCCATGACCATCATCCGAGATGGTGATTTCGTAACGTTGCGACACTGCCTGAGTCTGCTCAAACGGGACTAGCGCCAGTTGATCTGAACCGACCCGATCGTCCAGATCCACGCTCTCAGCAAAAGCCAAGGTGCCTGGTGCAGGGTCGACCTCAGCGGGGCCCGACCTGGCGGCAGCAGAACTGAGGAACGCACCCCACGGCAGAGTGATCTCTACGGTCTCGGCATCCGCGTCATAGGAGTTGGCGATCAGCTCCGCTAGGACAGCCGTGACCCTGTCGTAGAGTTTGATGCCCAGCTTGTCTATCGTCAGGCGGCTGATCCTCATCGTGTACTTGGGAGCCGCAGGCGCGACATCGCCCGGAGGCCGAGCAGCCGGCACCTGTACTGCCGTGAGCCCGCTTGGCTGAGATGCGAGTTCCGCAGCGGCTGGGTAGTCTGGTTGCTCCATGTCTTGCACGAGCCCTCCCGTGTGGACGTAGATGAGCATCGTGACCCACGGACGGACCTGGCGCCACCCCATCGTAGACTTGTCGACTACGGAAAGTCGCGGTCGTCTGTAGAGCAAAGATCATGTAGCATGCCCCCGTGGGCCGCCTGACATGCATCGACTTGTTTGCTGGTGCTGGCGGTGCTACGCAGGGTCTGCGAGCTGCTGGCTACGATGTCCTCGGTGCCGTAGAAGTTGATCCAGCTGCTGCTGCCTCATATCGATTGAATCACCCTGAGACGAGGCTTTGGCAGTGTGACATTCGATCTCTGCCCGCTAGCAAGCTTCGGCGGGAAAGCGAGCTTGCAGTCGGTGAACTCACCCTGTTAAAGGCGTGCCCCCCATGCCAAGGGTTTTCGACCCTCGCTCGTGGCGACGACTCTGACAGCGGCAACGACCGCAATGATCTAGTCCTAGACATCGTGCGCTTCGTTCGAGCATTTCGGCCGGCTGCCATCATGCTAGAAAACGTCCCGGGGCTCGAACGCGACGTCAGGTTTAGCCGTATCAAGAAGTCGATATCAGAACTCGGCTACTCTTTGAGTTCATTCAGGCTTGATGCCGCTTCGGTAGGGGTACCACAGCGACGACGTAGGCTCATCATGATTGCGATCCGGGGACGCAAAGCTCAGATTCCAGCCGCGCTCCCTGATCTTCTTGGCGAGTGGTTTGTTGACCGGCCACAGACGGCGCGGGAGGCGCTGACTGGTTTAGCTTCGGCGATGACTCCTGATGATTCTCTCAACAGGCACCGCGCGCACTCTCCCAAGGTTGTGGCCCGCATCTCAGCTGTGCCGATAGGTGGCAACCGCTTTGACCTTCCTCCTGAGCACCAGTTGAAGTGTCATGTCAACCTCAGCAAGAGGAATGCCACAGCTTCATATGGTCGAGTGCGCCTAGACGAGCCCGCACCAACTATGACCACCAGATGCGCAACGCCCGCCTGCGGTTCGTTCATTCATCCCACCGAGCACCGCGGCCTAACACTCCGGGAAGCCGCGACCTTTCAGACCTTTCCTTATTCCTACCGCTTCTCCGGAGACTTCGGATCGATTGAGCGCCAAATCGGGAATGCCGTTCCAGTTCGAATGGCGCAGGCTCTGGGCGAGGCCGTAAAGGCCTTGTTGCTTGCGCCCCGCAGTGGACGTAAACGATCCCTGGCAGCCTCTTAATTATCCTCCCAGATGTCCGCCGCCTGACATCAAGTCGGGTGGGCGGCCTTGGCACTTAGCGACATACCGCTGCCTCCACCGTCCAGTGAAAGCGGGCCAACTACTAAAACGCTCGAGTACGCCATCGAGCTGCAGCGCATCGACCCGGCCGGGGTCCAGTGGACCGCCCTCAAAGTGGCGCATCGAAGGTTGACGCGGTCCGCCTCACCGGGCCAGGAAGTGCCAGCCGAGCCAGAGCCAGACGGCCAGCACCACGGCCCGGCCGGCGGTGGTGCGGAGCGCGGCGGTCAGCGCCTCGCCCAGCGGGGCGCGGGCCAGCCCGACGCGCCGCCGTCCGGCCACGTCCACGGCCAGCATCACCAGCAGGATCGCCACGAAACCAGCGGTGATCACGGCGCGCGCGGTCACCGGGTCACCAGCCAGGCACCGGTGCCGAGCCACAGCAGATAGCCGACCACCCGACCGAGATAGGTGTCCAGCAGCGGGTCGGTCAGGATGCTGAACGTCGGGTGTGCCTCGTCGTTGCCAGATAACAGCGCACCCAGCTCCCAGAGGCAGAACAGCACCCCGAGACCGAGCCAGGTGACGGCGGCGCGTGGCCCGACCCGCCGTAGCCGGTCGGGCACGCGCCGCAGGCCCACGACGAGGAGCACCGCGCCGGGCAGCAGCACGGCGGCCGCCGCCGGTCCGGTGAGCGGACGGGCGACGGCCGCGATCAGGGCGTATCCGATGACGGCCGGCCAGAGCAGCCAGACCCGGGCGACGGGAGCCGGCTTGTCCACCGGCCGGGGCGTCGGTGTCATGCCTTCCAGTGTGGAACGCCGAAGCGCCCGAAGCGAGGCCTGCCGCAGCGCCCGGCTCAGCCGAGCGGGCCGATCTCCCGTTCGATCGCCGCGCGCAGCTCCGGGCCGCGCACCGTCTCCCGGGCGGCCTCCATCAGCGGGGCGAGGAACACGTCCGGCCCGGGCTCGCCCACCGCCCCGGCGAGGGCGGCCAGCGCGGCCCGGCCGGCCGGCGACGGGTCCAGTGGGGCCCGGAGCTGGAGCCCGCGTACGCCGGCCAGCAGTTCCACCGCGAGGATGCTGCTCAGGTTGTCCAGCACGGTGCGCAGCTTCTTGGTCGCCGCCCAGCCCATCGAGACGTGGTCCTCCTGCATGCCGCTGGTGGGCAGGGAGTCCACCGACGCGGGCGCGGCCAGCCGCCGGTTTTCCGCGACGATCCCGGCCGCCGTGTACTGGGCGATCATCAGCCCGGAGTTGACCCCCGCGTCGGGGGAGAGGAACGCGGGCAGGTCCCGGGACCGGGTGACGTCGAGCAGCCGATCCACCCGGCGTTCCGCGATCGCGCCCACCTCGGCGGCGGCGATGGCCAGGTAGTCGGCGGCGAAGCCGAGCGGCGCGCCGTGGAAGTTGCCGGTCGACTCGACCCGCCCGTCCGGCAGCACCACCGGGTTGTCGACCACGGACCGCAGCTCCCGCCCGGCCACCGTCTCGACGAAGTCGAGGGTGTCCCGGGCCGCGCCGGCCACCTGCGGCGCGCAGCGCATCGAGTACGCGTCCTGCACCGCGTGCGTGAGGTCGTGGCGGTGCGAGTCCATCACCGCCGAGTTTTGCAGCAGCTTGTGGATGTTCGCCGCCGAGGCCGCCTGGCCGGGGTGCGGTCGGATGGCGTGCAGCTCGGGCAGGAACGGCCGTTCCGAGCCGAGCATCGCCTCGATCGCCAGGGCGGCGGTCACATCGGCCATGGCGAACAGGTGCCGGGCGTCGTGGATGGCCAGCAGCAGCATGCCGAGCATCCCGTCGGTGCCGTTGATCAGTGCCAGCCCCTCCTTGGCGGCCAGCTCGATCGGGGTCAGCCCGACCCGGCGCAGCGCCTCGCCGCCGGGGATCCGCTCGCCGGCCGGGCCGAGCACCCAGCCCTCGCCGAGCAGCACCAGCGCGCAGTGCGCCAGGGGGGCCAGGTCGCCGGAGGCGCCGAGCGAGCCGTGCTCCGGCACCCACGGGGTGACCTCGTGGTTGAGCAGGTCCACCAGGGCCTCGGCGACCAGCGGCCGGACCCCGGAGCGGCCCAGGGCGAGCGAGCGTACCCGCAGCAGCATCATCGCCCGGACCACCTCGCGCGGCATGGGCGCGCCCACCCCGGCGGCGTGCGAGCGGATCAGCGCGTGCTGCAGCTCGGCCCGGCGCTCGGGCGCGACGAAGGTGTTGGCGAGGGCCCCGAAGCCGGTGGAGACGCCGTAGACGGGCCGGCCGGCGGCCTCGATTCCGTCCACGATGGATCGGCTGGTCGCCATCGCGTCCACCGCGGTCGGGTCGAGGACGACCTTGGCGGTGCCGCGGGCGACGGCGAGCACGTCGGCGGGGGAAATCCCGGTGGGCTGGATGGTGACGGTCATGAGGGCACTCCGTTGTGCAGAACCTGGCGGATCAAGGGAACCCCCGGCCGGTAGGCCAGGTGCAGGTGGGACGGGGCGTCGAGGATCATCAGGTCGGCCTGGGCCCCCGGCGCCAGCCGGCCGACGTCGTCACGGCGCAGCGCCGCCGCGCCGCCGGCGGTCGCGGCCCACACCGCCTCCGCCGGGGTCATCCGCATCTCGCGTACGGCGAGCGCGATGCAGAACGGCATCGACGACGTGTACGACGACCCGGGGTTGCAGTCGGTCGCCAGGGCCACGGTCACGCCGGCGTCGAGCAGCCGACGGGCGTCCGGGTACGGCGACCGGGTGGAGAATTCCGCGCCGGGCAGCAGCGTGGCGACGGTCGCCGACCCGGCCAGGGCGTCGACGTCGGCGTCGGCCAGGTGGGTGCAGTGGTCGACGCTGGCCGCGCCGAGTTCCACCCCGAGCTGAACGCCCGGCCCGGGGCCGAGCTGGTTGGCGTGCAGCCGTACGCCCAGCCCGGCCGCCTGCCCGGCGGCGAGGATCGCCCGGGTGTGGTCCGCGTCGAAGGCGCCCCGCTCGCAGAACACGTCGACCCAGCGGGCGTACGGGGCGGCGGCGGCCAGCATCGGCCCGCACACCAGGCCGACGTAGTCGTCGGGGCGGTCGGCGTACTCGGCGGGCACGACGTGCGCCCCGAGGAACGTGGTGTCCTCGGTGAACTCGGCGGCGATCCGCAGCGAGCGGGCCTCGTCGGCGACGGTGAGCCCGTACCCGCTCTTGATCTCGATGGTGGTGGTGCCCTGCCGCAGCGCCTCGGCGTGCAGCCGGCGCACGGTGGCCCGCAGCTCATCGTCGGAGGCGGCGCGGGTGGCGCCGACGGTGGTGCGGATGCCGCCCCCGGTGTACGGCTCGCCGGCCATCCGGGCGGCGAACTCGGCGGCCCGGTCCCCGGCGAAGACCAGGTGGGCGTGGCTGTCCACGAAGCCGGGCAGCACCGCCGCCTGTTCGGCGTCGATCCGGCGGTCGGCGGCGGGGGCGTCCCGCGCCGGGCCGATCCAGGCGACCACGCCGTCCTCGACCAGCAGGGCGGCGTCGCGCCGAAGGCCCAGCGGCCCGTCCCCGCCCGGGGAGTTGGTGACCAGCTCCCCGATGTTGTCCACCAGCAGGCTGCTCACGGGGCCGTCACCGCCTGGATGGCGTGCGCCAGCTCGGTCGGCACGTCGACGGTCAGGTGCCGGCCGTCGGCCACGATCGTGCGCCCGTCGACCACCACATGCGTGACGTCGGCCGCGCCGGCCGCGAAGAACGCCCCGACCGGCGGCACCCCGGCCGTCCGGGCGCTGTCCAGGCGTACGGTGACCAGGTCGGCGCGCATCCCGACGGCGAGCTGGCCGGCGTCGCCCCAGCCCAGCGCGGCGTGCCCGGCGGCGGTGGCGGCGGTGACCAACTCGGCGGCGGTGAAGTGCCCCCGCTTGCGGGTACGCAGCCGCTCGTCCAGCTCCACCGCGCGGGCCTCCTCGAACAGGTCCACCACCGCGTGGCTGTCGCTGCCGAGGCTGAGCGGGCTGCCCGCCTCGGCCATCCGGCGGGCCGGCCCGATCCCGTCGGCGAGGTCCCGCTCGGTGGTGGGGCAGAGGCAGACCCCGGTCCGGCTGTCCCCGAGCAGGGTGACGTCGGCGCTGGTCGGGTGGGTGGCGTGCACCGCGGTGGTGTGCCGGCCGAGCACCCCGTGGTCGGCCAGCAGCCGGGTCGGGGTGCGGCCGTGCACGGCCCGGCAGGCGTCGTTCTCGGCCGGCTGCTCGGACAGGTGCACGTGCAGCGGCCGGCCCTGGCGGTCCGCCCAGCCGGCCACCGTGGCGAGCTGCTCGGCCGGCACCGCCCGCACCGAGTGGATCGCCGCGCCGACCCGGGCATGGTCGTCGTCCGGGGCGAACCCGCTCACCCGCTCCGCCCAGCGCAGCGCGTCACCGTCGCCGAACCGCCGCTGCGGCCCGACCAGCGGGTCCCCGGCCACGGTCGCGGTCAGGTACGCGGTGTCCAGCAGCGTGATCCGGATGCCGGCGTGCGCGGCCGCCTCCACCAGCGCCGCCGACATCACGTTCGGGTCGGCGTACGGGGTGCCGTCCGGCCCATGGTGCAGGTAGTGGAACTCGCCGACGCAGGTGATCCCGGCGAGCGCCATCTCCGCGTACGCGGCCCGGGCCAGGGCCAGGTACGAGTCCGGGTCGAGCCGGGCGGCCACCGTGTACATGACGTCCCGCCAGGTCCAGAAGTCACCCCGCCCGCCGTGGGTACGCCCGCGCAGCGCCCGGTGGAAGGCGTGCGAGTGGGCGTTGGCCAGGCCGGGCAGGGTGAGCCCGGGCAGCCGTACCGCGTCGCGCAACACCTCGACCCCGACGGCGGGCGCGCCGCCGCCGACCAGCGGGGTGACGGCGGTGATCCGGCCACCCTCGGCCTCGATCAGCACGTCCGGCGTGGGTTCGGCGTGCTCGGGCAGCCAGGCGTACTCGGCCAGCCAGCGGGTCAGCGGCATGCCAGCTCCTTCAGCACCCGGGCCAGGGCGGTCACCCCGGCCGCGCAGTCGGCGTCGGTGGCGGACTCGGCCGGGGAGTGCGACACCCCGGTCGGGTTCCGCACGAACAGCATCGCGGTGGGCAGGTGCGCGGCCAGCACCCCCGCGTCGTGTCCCGCCCCGGTGGGCAGCACCGGCGCCGCCAACAGCATCGCCAGCCGGTCGGCCAGCCCGCCGTCGAACGCGACAAGCGGGGTCGCCGACTCCTGCGTGCAGGTCAGCTCGGTGCCGTCCCGCCGCGCCCGCTCGGTCGCCTTGGCCCGCACCGCCTCGACCAGGCCGTGCAGCGTCTCCGACTCGGCCGCCCGGGCGTCCAGCCAGCCGGTGACCTGCGCCGGGATCGCGTTGGTGGCGTTCGGCGCCACCGACACCCGGCCGATGGTGGCGTGCGCGTCGCGCAGCCGGGCCTCCTTGTTCGCCGCGAGCACCGTGAACGCGTACGTGAGCATCGGGTCGCGGCGGTCGGCCATCCGGGTCGTACCCGCGTGGTTGCCCTCGCCGTGGAAGTCGAAACGCCAGCGGCCGTGCGGCCAGATCGCGCTGGCCACCGCGACCGGCGCGGCGAGGTCGACCAGCGCGCGACCCTGCTCGACGTGCAGCTCCACGAAGGCCGCGAAGCGGCCGAGCAGCTTCGGGTCGGCGCCCGCCGGCCGGTCACCCAGCGCCTCGGCGAAACTCACCCCGGCCGCGTCGCGCAGCCCGGCCGCGCGGTCCACCGCGATCTCCCCGGTGAGCAGCCGCGACCCCAGGCAGGGTACGCCGAACCGGGCGCCCTCCTCCTCCACGAACGCGGCCACCGCCACCGGCCGGACCGGGGCGACCCCGGCCGCCCGCAGCTCGTCCACGGCGAGGAACGCGCTGACGATGCCGAGCGGCCCGTCGTACGCGCCGCCGTGCGGCACCGAGTCGAAGTGGCTGCCGGTCAGCACCGCGTCGCCGGCATCCGGGTCACCCCACCAGGCGAACATGTTCCCGTTGCCGTCGCCGTGCACCGGCATGCCGCGTTGGTCGGCCTGCTCCCGGAACCACTCCCGCAGCGTGAGCTCCGGCTCGGTGAACGCGTACCGCAGGTAGCCGCCGCTGCCCGCGTCCCGCCCGACCGGCGCGATCTCGTCCCACAGCTCCCGGAACCTGTTAAGAAGGGGCCCTTCCTCTACCGAATGCGTTAACAAGGGGCCCCTCCTTCCATCGGGATGCGGACGTTGGTGCGGGCGGCGACCTCGCGGGCGTCGTCGTAGCCGGCGTCCACGTGCCGGATGACGCCCATCGCCGGGTCGTTGGTGAGCACCCGCTCGATCTTCTGCCCGGCCAGGGCGCTGCCGTCGGCGACGCAGACCTGGCCGGCGTGGATGGACCGGCCGATGCCCACCCCGCCGCCGTGGTGGAGGGACACCCACGACGCGCCGCTGGCGGTGTTGACCAGCGCGTTCAGCAGCGGCCAGTCGGCGATCGCGTCGGAGCCGTCGGCCATCGCCTCAGTCTCCCGGTAGGGGCTGGCCACGCTGCCGCAGTCCAGGTGGTCCCGGCCGATCACCACCGGCGCGCTCAGCTCACCCGAGGCGACCATCTCGTTGAACCGCACCCCGGCCTTGTCCCGCTCGCCGTAGCCGAGCCAGCAGATCCGCGCCGGCAGACCCTGGAACGCGACCCGCTCGCCGGCCAACCGGATCCACCGGGCGAGGGACTCGTTCTCGGGGAACAGGTCGAGGATGGCCCGGTCGGTGGCGGCGATGTCGGCCGGGTCACCGGAGAGCGCCGCCCAGCGGAACGGCCCCTTGCCCTCGCAGAACAGCGGCCGGATGTACGCCGGCACGAAGCCGGGGAAGTCGAACGCCCGCTCGTAGCCGCCGAGCTTCGCCTCACCCCGGATCGAGTTGCCGTAGTCGAAGACCTCCGCCCCCGCGTCCAGGAAGCCGACCATCGCCTCGACGTGCTTGGCCATCGATGCCCGGGCCCGGTCGGTGAACTCGGCCGGCTTCGCCTTCGCGTAGTCCCGGGCGTCGGCCAGCTCCACCCCCTCCGGCAGGTACGACAGCGGGTCGTGCGCGCTGGTCTGGTCGGTGACGATGTCGATGGCGACGCCCCGGCGCAGCAGCTCCGGGAAGACGGTCGCCGCGTTGCCCACCACACCGACGGAGAGCGCCCGGCGGTCCCGCTTCGCGGCGAGCACCCGCTCGACGGCGTCGTCGAGGGAGTCGGCGATCTCGTCCAGGTAGCGGTCGTGCGCCCGGCGCTCCAGCCGGCTGCGGTCGACGTCCACGATCAGGCAGGCGCCGCCGTTCATGGTGACCGCGAGGGGCTGCGCCCCGCCCATCCCGCCGCACCCGGCGGTCAGCGTCAGCGTGCCGGCGAGGCTTCCGTTGAAGCGCTTCGCGGCCACGGCGGCGAACGTCTCGTAGGTGCCCTGCAGGATGCCCTGAGTGCCGATGTAGATCCACGAGCCGGCGGTCATCTGCCCGTACATGGTCAGGCCGAGCTGTTCGAGGCGGCGGAACTCCGGCCAGGTGGCCCAGTCGCCGACCAGGTTGGAGTTGGCCAGCAGCACCCGGGGCGCCCACTCGTGGGTGCGCAGGACGCCGACCGGGCGGCCGGACTGCACCAGCATCGTCTCGTCGTCGCGCAGCTCGGTCAGCGTCCGCACCAGCGCGTGGTACGACGGCCAGTCCCGGGCGGCCTTCCCGGTGCCGCCGTAGACCACCAGGTCCTCGGGGCGCTCGGCCACCTCCGGGTCGAGGTTGTTCATCAGCATCCGCAGCGCGGCCTCCTGCGGCCACCCCTTCGCGGTGCGTGCGGTGCCGCGGGCGGCGCGGACGGGCTGGTGCATGTCCTACTCCTCTCAGCTGAGGAACAACTGACGGCGGGCGGCGGACGACTCGAACGCCTCGAGTCGGGCCTGGGTCTCGGCCGGGGCGGCGTCGCAGATCGCCTGCAACACCACCATGGCCAGGGTCATCGGGGCGGTGTGCAGGTCGAAGACCAGGTCGGCGCCGACGGCGGCGGGAAGCACCACCTCGGCGTACTCGGTGGCGGGGCTGACCGGCGAGTCGGTGATCGCCACGACGGTGAGCCCGGCGTCGCGGGCCTCGCGCAGCGTTTCCAGGGTCTCCCGGGGGTAGCGGGGCAGCACGAACGCGAGCAGCGCGTTCGCTCCGGCGGCGGCGGCCTGCTCCAGCCGGTCGGCGAGGAGGCTGCCGCCGTCGTCGAGCACCCGCACGTCCGGGTGCACCTTCGCGGCGAAGTACGCGAAGTACGCGGCCAGCGGCGCGGCGGCGCGCAGCCCGAGCACCGGCAGCGGACGGCTGGCCGCGAGCAGCTTCCCGACCTCGGCGATCCGGCCGGCGTCGGCGAGCTGCGCGGCGAGCCGGTCGAGGTTGCCCAGCTCGGCGCGGACCGCCCGTTGGAGGGCGTTCCCGCCGTCGGCCGGATCGGCGTCGCCGGTGGCGGACAGCTCCCGCAGCCGGCGGCGCAGCGCGGGGTAGCCGTCGTGCCCGAGCGCCATCGCGAACCGGGTCACCGACGGCTGGCTGACCCCGGCCAGCTCGGCGACCTCTGCCGCGGACAGGTACGCCGCCGCGCCCGCGTGCTGCACCAGGCAGTGCGCGATCCGGCGCTGGGTGGGGGTGAGCCGCACGCCGTGGAAGAGGTCGAGCAGGCGGTCGGTGGGGGCCGCACCGCTTTCATTCATGGCGGAACTCTATGCATGAAAACTTTCAGAGCGCAACATCGCAGACCTGACCACCGGTCATCAGAGACCGCGGGCGCGGCGGTGCCGACGGCCTGGGGTGAGCCCTCAGCCGGTGCGGAGGAAGGACAGCGGGCGGGGCTCGTACCCCTCGAAGTAGCGGCCCGGGTCGGCGCCCAGCACCGACCCGAGGACCGAGCCGAAGACGTCCCGGAAGTCGGCCGTCGCCCTGAGGTCCCCCTGGTCTAGGTCCGTCAGGCTGGGCTGCTCACTGTAGAGCCCGCCCACCACGCGCCCGCCTAGGACCAGCACCGGCCCGGCCGTGCCGTGGTCGGTGCCGTCCGATGCGTTGGCGCGTAGGCGACGGCCGAACTCGCTGTAGACGACGACCGTGATCCGGCGCCCGGCCGCCGACCGGGCCATCCGGGCGGCGAACGACGAAAGGGCCTCGTCGAGCTGCCGCAGGAGCAACTCCTGCGTGGCCAGTTCGTCGGCATGTGTGTCGAAGCCGCCCAGGCTGACCGAGTAGACCCGGGTCGGGGCCCCCACCTCCACGCAGCGGGCCACCAGGGCGAGTTGAGCAGCGAGCGCATTCTCACCACCCGTGCCGGTCGCCGGGACGTCCGGCTCCGCGGCGGCCCCCGGGCTGGGCGTCACCTGGTGGTCGCCGTGGATGACCCGACCCATCTCGAGCAGGTCGGCGTACGCCGACGCGGCCCTGGCCTGCATCTCCGGCTCGCCCGGCTCGATACGCCCGAGCGCCGCCACCAAGCGCTCGTCGATCCAGGGCGGCAAGTCCAGCCCGTGATAGCTGACGCAGGAGCCGATCCGCCGGCGGCCCACCAGCAGCGGCGGCAGCACCGGCTCGAAGCTCACCGCCGTGCCGACGGGCGCCCCCGTGTCGTCCAGCCAGCGCCCCACCCAGCCGGTGGTGGCCGGGGCGTCGGGGGAGCCGGTCTGCCAGATGTCCATGGACCGGAAGTGGCTGCGGTCGGGTCGGGGGTAGCCGACGCCCAGGATGACGGCCAGACGCTGGTCGTCCCACAGCCGCTTCAACCCCGTCAACACGGGGTTCAGGCCCAGCGCCTCGTTGAGCGGCAGGACCCGCTCGGCCGGGTACGCCAACTCCGGGCGGGTGGCGTGGTAGGCCGGGTCGGCGTACGGGATGACGGTGTTCAAACCATCGTTGCCGCCGTAGAGGGTTACCAGAACGACGGTGTCGCCGAGTGGGTCGCCGGCACGATCGGCGGCGCCCAACAGCTCCGAGAGGGCGAGCGCGCCGCCCCCGGCGGCCAGTGCGGCCGCGCCGGCTACCCCGGAGGCGAGCAGGAACCGACGTCGGGTGAGGGCGTCCATCTCACGTCACCGCGTATTCGGGGCTGACCAGGCCCAGGGTCAGCAACATCCGCGAGTTGCTCCGCACCTCGCGCAGAACGGCGTACGTCCGGTTGGTCCAACGATCGACGCAGAGCATGCTCGCGACGTCCTCCGGGGTGAGGTGGCCGGGCTCAAGCTGACTGGCCAGCTTGCCGGCGAGGCTGAGCTTGAGCCGGGCCGAGGACGACACGAGCCAGGTGGCCCCGGCGGGCCAGCCACCTACGCTCGGCGGGGCGAAGGGACGCTGCCCCAACCCACCCAGCCCGTCACAGAGTTGGAGCAACACCTCTCCGGGGATGTTCGCCGGTCGCAGCTTCAACTGGCGCATGGCCCCGACCATCCATTCGATCGGTTGCTTCACCATCGTGCCGGCGGTGGCGCGGAACGCGTCGTCGGTGAACAGCGCCCGCAGCATCGCCATCGGAGCGGGGAATGCCGTGACCATCTGGTCCCGGGTCGCCGGCGGGATCGGCTCGGTGGAGGAGGCGTAGCGGAACCACAGCCGGGCGGCGATGAACTCGGCGCACACGGGCTGCCGCAGCAGCAGGTCGACCAGACCGCGGGCGGTGAAGTCGGCCTGCGCGCCGAGGATGGTCTTGCTGCCGGAATCGTGCGCCGCAGGGTCGAGGACCATGCGCTCCGCCCGCAGGTCGAGCCGCCAACCGGTCAACGCCCGGCCGGCGGCCTTGACATCGGCCTCGGTGTAGTGGCCGATGCCCAGCAGGAACAGCTCGCAGAGCTCCCGGGCGAGGTTCTCGTTGGGGGCCTCCCGGGTGTTGAGCTGCCCGTCGAGCCAGTGAACGAGGGCCGGGTCGACGACCATACGGCGGGCCATGTCGGCGAAATTTTGGGCGGAGCGGAGGGTGCGGTGCTGGGCCAGCATCAGCTGCGGGCTCTTGACCTTGCGGATCGACGTCGCCCAGTGCCCATGCCAGAAGAAGATAAGCTTCTCCACCGCCTGATGGTTGGCGACGGTCATCCGATCCAGCCACCACCGGGTCAACTTGTCGGCCTGTTCCTGCCGGACCCGGTCCGCCGCCGCTCGTTGCGCCGGCGTCGGATTCGGCGTGACCGCGTACGGGTCGGAGCCGAGGTGCGGAATCGAGGCGGTCGTGGCACCGATGTCAGGCCCCGGTGGGGCGGTCAACGCCAGCACCGTGTCGGCGTAGCCGGCCTTGACCGCCGCCCCCAGTTCCGCCGATGTCGGGCCGAAGCCGGCGCGGCGTAGCAGCAGCGCGACGTCCTCGGACATGGGTCAACCATAGGCGATCAGCCCTGACAGCGACGACCATCCCATGTGGCCTGACGGCCGCCGCCAGGCGGTGCCCGGTCACCGGAGCGTACGGCAGTGCCCCGGTGCCGCACCGTGACGTCGCCCCGCTCAGGACCCGACCGCACGTCGTACGGCGACGACGTAGCCGTCGATTCGGGTCACGTCGAAGTACTCCAAGGTGACCAGTCGACCGGGAATGGTGATCGTCCTGGCCTTGGAACCGAACGGGAAGTCGTCGTCGTAGGTGCGGTAGACGAGGTTGTCCCCGTCCGCCCGCAGCACGATGGCGTCGATCCGGTCGTAGGGGTTGTCACCGGTCTGCGCGGCGAAATCCGCCGGTGAGGCGGCCCGGGCGGCCTCTTCGAGGAACTCCAGCCGCCGGTGGTACTGAGCGGCGGGGTGCGAATAGTTGGCGTTCCACTGGACGAACCCGTAGTAGGGCTGGAAGGCGAACAGATGGGTGCGGTCCGACAGCACGACCGGGTGGCCGGCTCCCCGGTAGGTGGCCTCGATGAGGGCGTCCACCCGCGTCGCCGCCGGGAGGGCTGGCTGCTTGTCGTCGTCGTGGAAGGGCGGCAGCGTGCCGTCGGGCAGGGTCTCGTTGTGTGCCGCGTGGATCCGCGGGTCGTCAACCACCCGGTTGACGAAGCCGTCGCCGACCATGAGCGCGAGCAGCCCCGCGCCGACCGCGACGACCGGCCAGATCCTGGGCGCCGGCAGACGGTCGAGGGTCCATCGGGCGCCCCGTACGAGCCCTAGCGCCGCCGCGGCCAACAGCACCAGCGGCACCAGGGTCTTCATCCGGAACGACATCAGCGGTATGTCCAGCGCCAGGAAGAGGAAGCCCAGGGCGTGCCACAGGTACAGCGCGACGAGCACGAGCAGCAGCGACCGGGACAGGGCCTCCCGGGCGGTGAGGAGCAGGTAGACGAGGCCGAGCAGGCAGAGGGCGCCCACGACGGACGGTTCGAGCATGGGCAGGGCCAGGTCACCGGAGTTGAGGGTGATCCACCGGTTGTTCAGGGACTCGAAGTGCGGTGCTGTCAGGAAGTTCCAGGCCAGCGGCGCCCAGAAGATCGCCGAGCCGAGGGCGGCGATGCCGAGGACGGCGAGGCTGCGGCGGGTCTCCTGCCAGCTGAGCTCACCACGGCACCGCCGTACCGCGAGGAACATCGCGAAGACCAGCACAAAGACGAAGAAGTAGTAGTAGTAAACGCAGAACAGCGCCGCCCCGATCAGGCCCAACAGGACCGGATTCCGACGACGCAGGCCCGGCCTGGTCAGCCCGTGGACGGCTTCCAGCCACCACGGGATGATGGCCAACTGGACCACCCAGCCGTAGCTCTCGTACAGGTCCGGAACGATCAGCGGCACGGCCGAGATGAGCGCGGCGGTCCGGGGCGTCACCAGACGCCGCCAGCACAGATAGGACACCAGCGGTACGGCGAAGGCGACCGCGATCGCGCCGAACTTGAGCATGTGCCAGGGCGCCACACCCGCTACGGCGGCGGCCCTGCCCAGGAGCCAGAAGTAGCCCGGGGCGTAGTAGCCGGGCAGGTCACGGTAGGTGTAGTCGACGATCTGCCAGGTGTCAGCGAAACGGGTGACCATCGCGGTGCGGAACGACTGGTCGCCCTGGAGGCCATAGACGTCGAACGGCGTCCCGTGTAGTGCGATCAGCATCGTCAGCCCGGCGAGACCGGCGAACAGCGCCGGCAGCAGGTCGGCGTCCCAGGTTCGGCCGGTGCGGCGGGCCCACCAGACGGCGGCCACCGCCGTCGCGGCCACGATCATGGCGGCGCTGTGCAGCCCGTATTCCGTCCGCCCCGACCGCGGGTGCGCGTCGGCCGCCAGCGCCGCGAGATGGATCCCCAGCACTACGAGACCGACGAGGGCGGCGAACAGCAGCGGCCTGGCTGCCGTGAGCTGCCGCCACGGCATGGAGGCGGGGCGCGGGTCGCCGGCCGGCGCGCGATCAGCCCGCCGACCCGACGTAGGCCGCGGCGGCGGGCCGGCCGGACGGATGCCGTCGGGTATGACCTCCGGCCGGTCGGCGATGTCCTTCATGTCCACCCCATCGAACGACTGCTGTTGGTTCGGCAGGAGAGTAGCGGACCGAAACCGTTTGCCAGCCGGGCGACCGCCGGCTGGCCGCGCGGGATATGCTGCGGGCCTTCCGGCCCGGCTCCGGGTGGCAACGCCACCGATCGCCGGCATGCTGGTCGTAATGGGGATGGATGGATCGTCATGTCGGAGCAAGCCCTCCCGAGGTCCGCCGCGCCGCCGAACCCCCGACCGCCGTCGGTACCGGCTGCCATGGGTACGCCGGCCACGCTGACCGGCCGCGCGGTGGCCCTGGTGCACGAATGGTTCGGCGCGACCGGCGGATCGGAGCAGGTGTTCCGGCACATCGCCGACCTCGTCCCGCACGGCGAGCGGTTCGTTCTCTGGAAGGACCGGGACGCCACCGACGCCGGGCTGCGCGAGTCGTGGCTGGCCCGGACGCCGCTGCGGCACCACAAGGCCGCCGCGCTGCCGCTGATGCCGCTGGTCTGGCGGACCCTTAGCAGGCAACGCTTCGACGTGGTCATCTCCTCCAGCCACGCCTTCGCGCACACCGTCAAGCTCGGGCCGCCGGAGACCACCACGCACCTGAGCTACGTGCATGCTCCCGCCCGGTACATCTGGAGCCCCGCCTTCGACGGCCGGGGATCGAGCCCCCTGCTGAGCATGCCGCGGCGGATCCTGCAGGGCGTCGACGTCCGGCTCAGCGACCACGTACGCAGCTACGCCGCGAACTCGCGGGAGGTGCAGGCCCGCATCCGGCGCTACTGGCGGCGTGACGCCGTCGTCATCAACCCGCCCGTGGACGTGGACTGGTTCGCCGCGGCCCCCATGGCCGACCGGGTGCAGCCCCGAGATTATTTACTCGGGGTGGGACGCTGGATCCCGTACAAGAACTTCGACCTGATCGTGGCAATCGCGGAGGCGGCCGGGCTGCCCCTCGTGCTGGCCGGGTCCGGGCCCGAGGAACAGCGGCTGCGCCAGCTCGCCGAGCGCGCCGGTGTCCCGGTCTCGTTCGAGGTGCGGCCGGACCGGGAGCGGCTCCGGCGTCTCTACTGGGGGGCCTGGGCGCTGCTCTTCCCCGTCCACGAGGACTTCGGCATCATCCCGGTCGAAGCTCAGGCGTGCGGCACGCCGGTGGTCGGCCTGAGCCGTGGGGGTCTGCTGGAGACAGTGGTCGACGGGGAGACCGGCTTCCTGGTGGACTCGACGGCAACGGCGGACTACTCGCCCCTGCTGCGGCGGCTCGGCGAGCTGTCGACGACGCGGATCGCCGCGCACGCCCGCGGCTTCTCCCCTGCCCGGTTCGCCGCCGAGATGACGGCATGGATCGACGATGAGTGCCGCTGATCGGCCCGGTGGCGAGGCACCACCTACCCGGGTCCTGCATGTCAGCCACACCGGGCACCGGGGCGGCGCCGAGCTGGCGCTGGCTCGCCTGCTCGCCGCCGCGCCGCCCTGGCACGCCGGGTTGTGCTGCCCGCCGGGCGGGGCCGCCTTCGACGCGTTGCCCGGGCACGGGGTGACCGTCGAACAGCGACTGCCCCGGCTCCCTATCGGCGGCACCCGCAGCCGCAGCCCGCTGCTCGCGGCGCGCTACCTGGCGACGCTGCGGGCGGCCGCCCACGCCCTGCGGCGCAGCCCGCTGTTCGACCAGGCCGAACTGATCCACGCGAACACCGCCGCCGCCGCGATCATCTCTGCCCTGGCCAACCGGGGGCGCCCGGCGCGCCTGGTGATCCACCTCCGGGACCTGGTCACCCCCGAGAGCCTGGGGCGATTCGGGTATGCCGCCTTTACCCGGCTGGCGCTTCTGCACGCCGATGGGGTGATCGCCAACTCGCACGCCACCCTCGACTCGGCCAGCGACCGGCTGCCAGCCGGCCTGCCCCGTACCGTTCTGCAGAGCCCCAGCGGCCTGCACAACCGGGTCACCGAGCCCGCCGTCCGGCCCGAGGTCCGGGCGATCGGGATGGTCGGGCGCCTGCAACGCTGGAAGGGCCAGCACGTGTTCCTGCGCGCCTTCGCCGACAGCTTCCGGGGCACCGAGGTCCGCGGCTACCTGGCCGGGGCGCCGCTGTTCGAGGAGACGGCGTACGCGCAGGAGTTGCATGCCCTCGCCGCCGAGCTGGGCGTCGCGGAGCAGGTCACCTTCCTCGGGCACGTCGACGACGTGGCCGGCTTCATCGACTCGGTCGACGTGCTGGTGCACGCGTCGATCAAGCCGGAGCCGCTCGGCCAGACCGTGCTGCAGGGGCTGGCGAACGCCAAGCCGCTCATCGCCACCGAGGGCGGCGGGCCAAGCGAGTGGATTCGCAGCGGCGTCAACGGCCTGCTCGTACCGCCGGGGCGGCCGGAGGCCCTCGCCGCGGCGATGCGCAAGCTGGCCGGCTCGCGTGAACTGCGGCTGGAGCTGGCGACCGGTGCGGCCCGCACCGCAGGTATCCTCTCGGACGCCGAGTGCGCGGTGGCCCACGCCGCCTTCTTCCACGAGGTCGCTCGGGCCGCTGGCTCGCCGCAGCGAGGAGGTTGGTGACGGTGGAGGCTCCCGCTCGCCCGCTGCGCGTGGCGTACATCCTGCTGCGCGACCCGAACTACAGCGAAACCTTCATCACCTCGGAGATCGAGGCGGTCCGGGCAGCCGGCGCCACCGTCCAGGTCTTCGTGGCCGGCCAGGGCGGCAGCCGGGGCGCCGAGCTGCGGCAGGCGCTCGGCGCCCTGCTGCGCCATCCGTGCCACACGCTGGCCGGGGTCCGCGCGCTCGGGGTGTCCTACCTGCCGCGCGCGGTACTGGCCGCCGCCCACGCGGCCCGACTGTCTGGCCCGGTGGCCGCCTTCGGCCCCAATGTGCTGCACACCCACTTCGTCAACCTGCCGACCGCGGTTGCCGCGCTGGTCGGCCGGCGGACCGGTGTGCCGGTGACCGCGATGGCGCACGCCGCGGACTTCCTGCTGGACCGCAACGGCCCCGCCATGGATCGGCGGCTCCGGCTGCTCAGGCATCTCTTCGTCATCTCGCAGGCCGCCGCCGCGCAGCTGGCCGAGCGGGGGGCGACGATGCCGGAGATCCCGCACAGCGTGGTGCGGGCCGCGTTCGACGGCGAGATCCTCGAGCCGTCGGCACGCCCGCCGGGCGACGTCGTCCGTCTGGTCACGGTCGCCCGGCTGGTGCAGAAGAAGGGCGTCGACACGGCGTTGGACGCTGTCGCCCGGCTGGTCCGCGCCGGCGTCCCGGTCCGCTACGACGTCTACGGCGACGGGCCGCTGCGGGCGGTTCTGGCGGAACAGGCCCGCGCATCGGCCCTCACCGGCGTGGTCACCTTCCACGGTGCGGTGAGCCACCGGGTGGCCACGACCGCGCTCGCCGGCGCGGACGCTGCGGTGCTGCCCTGCCGCCGGGCAGCCGACGGCGACCTCGACGGCATTCCCGTCTTCCTGATGGAGGCCGCCAGCCGGGGAGTGCCGGTCGTGACCACCGCCGTGTCCGGCATCCCCGAACTGGTCGGGCCCGACGGCGGTTGGCAGGTCCCGCCCGACGACCCGGCGGCGCTGGCAGACGCGTTGCGGCAGCTGATCCGCGACCCCGCGCAGGGGCAGCGCAGGGCGCAGACCCTGGCCCGCCGGCTGCGCGAGGAGTTCGCCCCCGAGTTGCAGGCCCGGCGGCTGCTCGCCGGGTGGGGTGCCGGTGCGGCGACGGGCCCTGTGACGGACCAGGCCACCGCGACCTCGGGGGAGGTCGGGGCCGCATGGACCTGACCGTCGTCGTCACCTTCTTTCCGCTTCCGCAGGACCGAGGAGACCCGATCCGCGTCCTGATGATGCTGCACGCACTGGCCCAGGTGCGGTCGTACACGTTGTTCGTGGTCCGCCGCCCGGAGACCACCGACGCTGACGTGGCACAGCTGCGCGCCCTGCTCCCCGGGGTCACCGTGCGGGACTTCACCGCCACGCCGTACCGGCTGAACCGGCTCGGGCCACTCGGCCGTTATCCCGAGTCCCTGCTCGACGGCGTGCCGCCCTGGGTACGCACCCGCTACAGCCACGAGCTGCACGAGGCGCTGCGAGCCCGGACCGGGGCCGCGCTGGCCATCGGCGAGGCGGCCGGCGCGTACGTCCGGGACACCCCGCTGCGGTGGCACTGGGACAAGGCCAACGTGCTCGCCACGAGCAGCCGGCAGGACGTCGACGAGACGACCGGCGTGGCGCAGCAGCTCCGGGCACGCTACCTGGCCCGGATCTCGGCACGGTTCGAGCAGACGGTGCTCGCCGACTGCGCCACGGTCTCGGTGACCAGCGCGGAGGAGGCGGCACGCCTGGCCCGGGCGTACGGCCGAGCGGCCGACTTCACGCTGCCCAGCTGCGTCCCGCTGCCCGAAGGGCACATCCCCCGGCCGGTCGAACGCCGGCTGGTCTGGCTCAGCAGTTTCTCGTACCGGTCGAACCTGCTCGGCCTGCACCGTTTCCTTGCCGAGGGCTGGCCGAGGTTGCGTCAGGCCGGACACACCCTCGAACTGGTCGGCTCGGGTCTCACCGATCGGGGCCGCGCCGAGCTGGCCGGATACGACGGACTGGAGGTGACCGGCTGGGCGGCCGACCTGCGCCCGGTCCTCGGCCGCGCTCGGGCCGCTGTGGTGCCACTGTGGAGTGGCGCCGGGGTCAAACTGAAGACCCTGACCCTGCTGGCGCACTCGGTGCCGGTGTTCAGCACCCCGATCGGGTTGGAAGGTGTTCCCCCGACGGACGCGACCCGCACGGCCGACACGCCGGACGGGCTGGCCGCCGCGATCCTCGCGGCCACGCCGGCGGAGTTCGACCGGATGGCCGCCGAGGCGCTGCGCCTGGTCCGGGAGCGCTTCTCGGAGGCGCAGTTCGCCGATCAGCTGATCGACTCGCTCGCCCGGCACGGACAGCTCGGCGCCGCGGTCGCGCACGAGGGGCCGTGATGTCGGCACGGAAACTGGTCTCCGCCTCCGTGGCGAACCTGCTGATCCCCCTCAGCGGCCTGCTGGTCAGCCCCTTCCTCTCCCGTGCCCTGGGCCCCGACGGGCGTGGCCTGTACGCGGCGCTGACCCTGCCGATCGTGGTGTGCGGCTGGATCGGCACCTACGGGTTGCAGGACGCCCTGAGCTACCACGTCCGGGAGGGACGGCTGTCGAGGCGGGCCGCGGCGAAGGTCAGCCTGGTGGCGATGCTGCCGCTCGGCGTGCTCGCCGTCGGCCTGATGGCGGTGCTGGGGCTCGTCATCTTCCCCGACGCCGCCCGCTACGACCAGTTCCTCACGCTGGCGCTGCTGGCGCCCCTGCACGTGCTGGCGAACCTGTTCATCGGGGCGCTGACCGGGGCCTCCGACATTCGCGGCCTGAACCTGGTCAAGGTCGTACCGGCGCTGGTCCGGACCGGTGTGGTGATCTTCGCCTGCCTGGCGTTCGACCTGAACGCGTATGCCGCCAGCCTGATTTTCGTCGGTTCGGTGCTGACCGGCCTGGTCTTCGGGTTCCTCCGGCTCTGGAGGCCGGCCGAGCCGTCCACCGCGGAGACGACGCCAGCGGGGCCGGTGCCGACCGGCTCGCTCGTCCGGTACGCCCTGACCTGCCTGCCCGGGGTGCTGGCGGCGATCTCCAGCGCCCGCCTCGACCAGATCATCGGGCTACCGCTCATCGGCGCGCGAGAGCTTGGCTACTACGCGGTGGCGGTGAGTGTCGCGGAACTGCCGATGGTGATCGCCACGGCGGCCAGGACGGTGCTGATGGGGCGGCCGGCCAGCGGCGATCCCCGCGCCGCGAACCAGGTCGCCCGGCTGGCGGTGCTGGCGTCGGCGGTCGTCTGCGTGCTGCTGGCGGTCTCGGCCGGGTTCGCGGTGCCGCTGGTCTTCGGCGCCGACTTCGCGCCAGCCGTCCTGCCGACCGCCATTCTCAGCGCCGGGACGCTCTGCTACGCGTGCATGAGCGTCTACAGCGCGGCGCTGCTGGCGCACAACCGTCCCGGGTGGTCCTCGACGGCCCTGGTGACGGGCTCCCTCGTCGGTGTCCTGGCGCTGCTGGTGCTGGCGCCGCTCGGGGCGGTCGGTGCCGCCCTCGCGAGTGTCGCCGGTTACGCCGTTGCGATGATCATCGCCGGTGTCGCGGTCGACCGGGTACCGGCGCTGGGCTCCCTGCGGATGCTCACGGTGCCCTACCCGGACGACGTTCGTCTGATGCAGAGGAAGGTGGCGCGGATGGCGGAAGGGATGCGCCGGCCAGCTGCGGCGACCGGCGGCGGTATCGACGCGCCCGAGGCGGCGGCCGCCGGCGGCGCCAGCACGTCGGCGAGCGCGGCGCTGGCCCATGCCGTGGCGCTCTACCGTCGGCTCGGGCCGGGCACCGTCGGCGTGGGCGCGCTGATCGTCCTGGCGTGGGCCCGGATGCTGGCACCCCAGGTGATGCAGCTGCTCGACACCGGACGGCCCGACTTCAACTCGAAGGAGGCCCTGGTCCCGGCGCTCGGGGAGGCGCTCGGCAACGGGCTCACCCTGCTGTTCCTGCTGGTGGCGGCCGGGCTCGGCGCGCACGGGCTCTGGCGGCGGCGCCCGGCCGGCCGGCGGTGGCTGGCCGTCGGCCTCGCCGCGCCGCTGGCCATCGAGGTCGCCGGCCTGCTGAACGGGCAGCTGCCCGGCCCGGTCGCGGCGGCCTTCCCGCTGGCCGCGGTCGCGATCTGGGCACAGCGTCCCCGCGAGGAGGTGCTCGGGGTCATCGGCGTCCTCGGCGGGTTGACCGCCCTCGGCTCGATGCTCTTCGCCGCGGTACGTCCCGACCTGGCGCTGCTCTCCGGCGAGGCGGCCGGGGAGAAGTCCGTTCTGCTCGGCGGTCTGCTCGCCGGCCCGTACCTGCATTCGAACGTGCTCGGCCTCGCGCTGGCCCTCAGCGTCGCGTTCGTCTTCCAGCTACGTCCCCCGCTGCTCCGCTGGACGTGTCTCACCCTGATCCTGGCCGCGCTGCTCTGGACCGGGTCGCGGACCAGCCAGCTCGCCGTCGGCGCCATCCTGCTGTCGTACCTGCTGGTGCGCCTGCTGCGGGGCCGCAGTTGGCCGGTTTCCGCAGTGCTCGCGGCCGGTGCCCTGCTCGTGGTCGTGGTCCCGGTGGTCACCACCGACCCGGAAAGCTTCAGCAAGCGGGGCCGGATCTGGGCGGCCTTGCTCCACCGGTGGTCCGAGAGCCCGCTCATCGGGTGGGGGCCGAAGATCTTTCAGCAGGAACCGGCGCTCGCCGCCGAACTTGGCGGCCAGTTCAGCCACGGGCACAACGCGGTGGTCCAGCTGCTCGTCATCGGTGGTCTGCTGGCCCTGCTCCCGTTCGCGCTGCTGTGCTGGGTGGCCTGGCGGCGATCCACGTTGCTCGCGGCCAACGGCGGCACGGCGGCGCTGCTCTTCCTCGTCGGGCTCGCACACGTCTCGTGGCTGGAAGCGTCCCACCTGTCGACCACCCTCGCCGGCTACGCCACGTGGCTGCCGCTGCTGACGATCGCGCTCACCGGACCGGCCTCGCCGGTCCGGCCCGGTGCCGCGTCCGTACCCGGCATGGATGAGGGCCGACCGGACGGGCCGGACCTGCCCGACCCGGCCGTGCCCACGGCAACCAGCGAGGACGCTCAGAAGATCAACGTGTCACGCAGGTAGTTCGCGACCCGGCGCAGCTGGTTCGCGCCGTCGACCGGCGCAGTCATCCGGAACACCACCTGGCGGTTGATTTTGCCGGCGGTGTCGCCGCGCCAGTACGCGACCACCACCAGCCCGTACCGTTGCTCACCGTCGATGTCGAGGGAACTGCTCTCGGCGTAGCAGGAGTAGCGGCCGCTCCGGACCCACTGCAGGCCCCAGGCCTCCTCGGCCTTGCGCATGGCGGCCTGCTGCTCCTGCGGGCAGTCCATCGGGCATTCCCTGACGATGAGCTCGCCGCCGATGCTCGACTTGCCCGCCGCCCCCAGCCCGCAGTAATAGCGCGCGGAGGTCTGGGTGAGGCCGCTGACGGTGCACTGCCAGTTCTGCGGAACCTTGACCGGGAAGCTGATCCCCTCCAGTTCGGTCAGGGTCTGCACGTCGTCGTTCTCCTGGAAGCGTGACCAGGCGGCCGGCCAGGTGCCCTCCTTGGGCGGCTCGGCGCCCGGGCTGGCAGGCTGGCCGGTGACCACCTCCGCGGTCGGCAGGGCCGTGGCGTCGCCGGCGGAGGTGGCCGCCGGAGCCGACGGGGTGCCGCCGAGGCCGTTGAGCGCGAGCAGGGAGCCGCCGCCGGCTAGGAGTACCAGGACGAGCGCGCCGATTCCGATCCAGAGCCCGGTGCGACGTTGCCGCGGCGGCGACGGGGTGATCCGTGGCACGCCGGGATTTGACACGTCGGCATCGTCCGGGGCGGGCTGCACGGGACGAACCATCGAGGGCGGCAGTTCGCTGAACGGCATCGTCACGGCGTACGGCGGGGCCGAGACCGATGGGGGCGGGCCGGACCCCGGCACCCCGGAGGCGGGCGCACCGCTGGTCGGCGCCGGGCTGCCACCGCCTCCCGGGCCGGGATCCTGCTGGGGACCGGCCGCCGGCTGCGGCGTCCTGCCGGCCGGCGCCGACTCCGACGGAGCACCCTCCTCAGTCGCGGGGGTGGCGGTCAACTCCACGCCGAGCAACTGGAAGATGCGGGCCGCGGGGCCGATGCCGACAGCATTTGGCCAGGCCACGAACGGGGTTGGTGCGGCGAAGTCGGAAGCCGCCTCGCCGGCGCTCGGCTGCTCGTATCGAGCGGTGGCAGCGGCATTGGTGAAGGCCTCCCGCCAGCGTGGGTCACCGGCCAGCGTGGCGTCGAACTGGGCGACCGTCACGGGCAGGCCGCGATCGTCCAGCCCGGACCAGACGGTGCCGACCGGCGACGACGCCAACATCCTGATGAACTGGTAACGATCCAGCTGGTGCATCTGCGCCTTCTCTGTTCTGTCCGTCGGTGGATCCTAGCGAAAAGCCTCACGTGCTCGCCGCCGCCGAGGGCGCTTCAGGCGCCACCGGACGACGCATGCAGGTCGTACCAGCAAGTGTCCAGGATCGGCACCCCAGATGGCGCGCAGGCCGCCCTCCCTCGACGATGGGGATGAACCGGGGGGACCTCCGGTAAGCCCCAGCGGCCTACCGCCTGCGAGGACCTCGCCGCCGTGGCACTGACCAGGACGCCGGGCGGGTTCGGTCAACGACCACCACCGCGAATCACCTCCGCAACGGTACGCAGCACAATCTTGATGTCGAGCCAAAGCGACCAGTTCTCGACGTAGTAGTTGTCGAACCGCGCCCGGTCGGCAATGGGCGTGTCACCCCGCAGCCCACTGACCTGCGCGAGCCCGGTCAGCCCCACCGGCACCCGGTGGCGCATCGCGTACCGCGGATATTCTGCGGAGAACTTCTCCACAAAATAGGGTCGCTCCGGCCGAGGTCCGACCACGCTCATCTCCCCACGCAGGATGTTCCAGAGCTGCGGCAGCTCGTCCAGGGACGCCCGGCGCATGAACCGCCCGATCGGCCCGACCCGCAGGTCGTGCGCGATGGACCAGTTCGTCTGCGACTCGTGCTCGTCAGCCGGGCGCATCGACCGAAACTTGATCACCTTGAACGGCTTGCCGTATCGGCCGATGCGTTCCTGATAGAAAAAGATGCCCCGCCCGCCTTCGAGGAAGGTGGCGATCGCGCAGAGCAGAAGCAGCGGGCTCAGCACGACCAGAGCCACGGCGGCGAAGAGCACGTCCGACGCGCGCTTGATCGCCCACCGCGGGCCGGAAAAGGTGAGATCTCCGATCTGGACGATCGGGATCGCGCCGACATGGTCCGGGTAGCGGCCGTGGGACCGGGATCCCCAGAGGCGGGGGACCGCCCAGAGGTCGCAGCTCGAGGTGGCGGGGCGGAGCAGGAACTCCATGAGCGTCGGCTCCGGACAATCCGGGTCGGCGATGACCAGGACGTCGCACTCCAGCAGGCCAGCGAGTTGTTCGAGGTCGTCGAGGGTGCCGATCAATGGAGCCGAGCCGACGCCCTGCCGCGACCGGGCGTCGACGCAGCCGACGAAGCGCAGGCCGTACCGGGGATAACGCCGTAGCAGCCGGGCGAGCTCCACGCCGATCGGACCGCTGCCGATGATGATGGCGTTGTGCTCCACCCAGCGGCGCTTTCGCGCGATGAGGATGAGCTTCCTGTTGACCGCACGACCGAGGACCACCAGGCCGGCGGAGAGCGCGACGTCCTGCATGAACCCGCTCACGTACGGCACCGAATCGTGACGTTCAGCCGCGATGATGGCCACCACCGCGGCGGAGGCGAGCAGCCGCCCACAGAGGCTCGGCAACTCGTCCAGGAAACTGAGGTGCCGACGGGCCCGGTAGAGGCCGCCGGTCGTGAAGAGGGCCACCGTGAGGCCGGCGTTGACCAGCGTCCCCCGCCAGTAGCTCTGGGTCATCAGCAGCGGGGCGAGCAGCGCAACGACATCGATGGGGGCCGTCACCATCCAGGCCCGCAACCCGCGCGTCCGCTTCGAGGCCCGCGAGCCGGCGTATGGGAGCACGGCTGTCGTGTCCAGACCGGAACGCATGGCGGTGGTGCCCGGCCGCTCAGTGGCCAACCGTCCGGCCGGAAGTACGGCGACTATGTCCTCGTCGCCCGCCTCTTCCGCCGAAGACGCCGCGGGCTGCCGCACGGCTTCGTCGGGCTGCACAGTGGACTTAGCTGGATCTTTCGTCGCCGATTGCCCTGACATGGTTGATCCTCCCCCGTGACCGCCCGAGGGCCGTAAGAGGCAGGCCTCGGGCGATCGCAGGATACGATCAGGCCGGCCGCGCCGCCAGAGCCGGCACGGCAGACCAAGACCCTACTTTCCGGCGGAAAGAATCTCCGGGACGGAGTCGCGGCGCACCGCGTCGAAGAGCACCTTGGCCTTCGCCATGTCGGCGAACACCACGCTCTCGGTGCCGACCCGGCCCGTTCCCTTCACCGGGCAGGTGGAGAAGGCGAGGTTGCCGCCGCGCAGATGGCGTAGCTCCATCGCCAAGTCCACAAGCGACATCGACTTGTCGACCGCCACCGAGCTCGCGGTGGCTCGAACGAACGAGTTCAGCTTCGTGGGACTGCTCAGGGTGCCACCCGAGGCCGCCTTGTCCAGGATCGCCTTGATCACCTGCTGCTGGTGCCTGATCCGCGCGAAGTCGCCGTCCGCGAAGGAGTAGCGCTCGCGCGCATAGTCCAGCGCGGCCGCCCCGTCCATGGTCTGCCGGCCCTTACGGAACTCCCGTCGGCCGTTCTTGTTAAGCGAGTGGGTCGAGGTAAAGCTCTGCTCAACGTCGATCTCGATCCCGCCCAGGGCATCGACGATCTCCTTGAACCCGGCGAAGTCGACCATCGCCACGTGATCGATGCGTACGCCGGTGAACTTTTCCACGGTCTGCACCATCAGCGGCGGGCCGCCCCACGCGTACGCCGCGTTGATTTTGGCGTCGCGACCGCCCCGGCCCTCCTTGGAGAGCGGAATGGGGATCCAGGTGTCCCGCGGGATCGAGATGAGCTGCGCGCTCTCCCGGTCCTTGGGCAGGTGAACCAGGATGATGGTGTCGCTGCGGGAGCCGCCGGTGCTCTCCGGGTCGCGGGAGTCACTGCCCAGGATCATGAAGTTCATCGCGCCCTTGGCCACGACCTCCGGACGCGACTCCTCGGGCACGTCCGTGAAGGCGTCAACGCGGTCGATGGAGGACTCGACCGAGCGGTAATACAGGCCGCCCGCGATGAGGCCACCACCGACGAGCAACACCACCACCAGCGACACGATCAGGGCGATACGCCGGCCGCGGCGGCGACGCGGAGCCGGGGCGGACGGTTGCTCCGTGTCGTCGGATTCCACTTCGGACGTCGAACGGCCCATGTCGTAGTCGGCGAGCTGCGGTCCATCTGACATGTGCGCGATGCTACTGACTCGGCCACCGACACGGCGACCCTCGTCCGATCGGTCGGCTCCGGCCAGCCGACCGGAACATGCCCTCTCCCGCGCTTGTCCGGCGCCCTCGCCTCCGGCAGCATCGACCGGCGTGACCGAAGGTAGCGCTTTCAGCGACCCGCCGCCCTCCGCTGTGGACGGTGGCCGGCCCGCTCGGCCCGGACCGGGCCGCCGCCGCGCCGCCCCCCGCCCCCGCCGCTGGCTCGCCGCCGGCACGGTCGGCGCGCTCGCCGCCCTGCTCGGCGTGGCCCTCGCCGTACGCGGTGGCGCCGCCCCCGCCTGCGCCGCGCTGCCCGGGGCGCTCACCGGACCGCCGCTCGGCGACACCGTGCACACCGGCAAGGCGACCTTCTACGACTCCAACGGGGCCGGCGGCAACTGCTCGCGACCAACCGCGCCCGCCAACCGGCTCTACGTCGCCCTCGGCCCCGACGAGTACACCTCCGGCGCGGCCTGCGGCGGCTACCTCGACGTCACCGGCCCGAAGGGCACCGTCCGGGTCCTCATCATGGACCAGTGCCCCGAGTGCGAACCCGGCCACCTCGACCTCTCCGCCCAGGCGTTCGCGCGGATCGCCGACCCCGTGCAGGGCATCGTCAAGGTCAGCTACCGCGCGGTGGTGAACCCGCCCCTGCCCGGCCCGCTCACCTTCCGCATGAAGGAGGGCGCCTCGCAGTGGTGGTTCGCCGTCCTCATCGGCGACCACGGCAACCCGCTGCGCACCGTGGAGGTACGGCAGGGCGGCACCTGGCGCGCGGCCGTCCGGCAGGACTACAACTACTGGCTGATCGACGCCGGCGCCGGCCCCGGGCCGTACACCATCCGGGTCACCGACGAGTACGGCCACCGCGCCACCGCCACCGGCCTCCGGATGCTCCCCGGCCAGGTGCAACACAGCACCGTCCGGATGTACGGCGGAACCGCCACCGCCACCGCCACCGCGTCGCGGTCGGCGACGCCCAGCCGCTCGCCGTCCGCCCGGCCGAGCCCTCGGCCGGGCGCCTCGATTAGCCCGCCGACTGTTTCGCCCGCCACATCGGTGGCGGTCGTCGCCCCACCGACCGCCGCCGACGTGGTACGCGCCGGCTGCTGAGGGTGTGCTGCCGGTGTCATACAGACCTGATGACGCAGACGACTCACGGCCCGCATCCTGACACCGGCCCGACCGGCCACGGTCAGGCCGCCGCGCCGTCCGCCAGGTCGAGCCACATGAAGACCTCGTCCCGGTCGTCGCCGGGGGCGAGGCGCAGCGCGGCCGGCAGCCGGCCCACCTCGCGGTACCCGAGCCGGCCGTAGAATTCGCCCAGGCCCAGGCCGTCCCGCACGGTCACGTGCAGCGCCGCCAGGCCCAACTCCCGGCCGATCCGCTCGGCCTCGCGCATCAGTGCCGCGCCGTACCCGCGGCCCTGCGTGTCCGGGTGCACCATCACCCGCTTGAGCGTCCGCCAGTGGGTCGTCAGGTGGAACCGGTTGTCGCAGATGGCCAGAATGCCGACGAGGCGGTCCCCCTCGTACGCCGCCAGCAGCCGGTCCGGACCGTCGGTGATGCCCGCGAAGCCCGCCTCGGCGACGGGCCGGACCTCGGCGGCGGTCACCGGGGCGACGAAGCCCACCGCGCCGCCGGCGTTGGTGACGTCCAGCCAGAGGGCGACGATCTGCTCGCGCAGCTCGGCGGTGAGCACGGGGTCGAGGACGAAGCGCAGGTTCACGCCGGCCATCCTGCGCGAATGGCGCGGCGCGAACCCACCTTCGTGACCTTCACGACACCACCTGACGCGGCGCGCCAGATAAATGTAGGGCCGACGGGATTCGAACCCGCACTGGTGCGGACCTAAACCGCATGCCTCCTGCCGAGTTGGGCTACGGCCCCTTCACGGTGAACACCGTCGTCTTCCACGGCCATTCTGGCCGGCGCCGCAGGCGTCTGCCAATCGGGAAGCCAGTTGGTGTCACAGCCTTCGGATCGTAGACCACATCCGGAGCCACCACAGCCGGGCGGCGGTTGCCGGCGTAGGTGGCGGTCTGGCTGTGACAGTTCGGGCAGAGCAGCCGCAGGTTCTGCGGGCGGTTGTCGAGGAAATCACCGTTGATGTGATCGACCTGCAGGGTCAGCGCCGCACCTTGCCAGGTGGCGCCGATCCCACAGGCCTCGCACTCCTCGGGCAGCCCGATCGCGGCGAGCGCACGTTTCAACCGCCGCCCTGGAACCCGACGACTGTCCTCCGGCTGCCTGGCCAGCAACGCCGTCACGGGCATGCGTATCCCTCGTCCGCCCTTGTTGTGTGCGTTGCCGGTGAAGTGCGATGTGTCGATGCCGAAGCGTTTGAGCTGCCGGCTGATGTGGGCGTGCGATCCACCGCTGATGCGTACCCCGAGCAGCCGCATGACCTCGGTCACGCTGCGGGCCCGCGCCGCCGCGTCCGTCGACATCTCCGGCGTGTATTTGTACCGAACCATTCACGGACCGTAGCGGCCGGGTGTGACAAGTTCAGTCCAGGCCGAGGTCGCGGCGGAGCTTGGCGACGTGCCCGGTGGCCTTGACGTTGTAGAGCGCCCGTTCGATCTTTCCGTCCTCGTCGATGACGAAGGTCGAGCGGATCACCCCGGTCACGGTCTTGCCGTAGAGCTGCTTCTCGCCGTACGCGCCGTACGCGGTCAGCACCGCCTTGTCGGTGTCGCCGACCAGGGGGAAGGTGATGGCGTCCCGGTCGCGGAACTTGGCCAGCTTCTCCGGCTTGTCGGGGGAGATGCCGACCACCTCGTAGCCGGCGGCCTGGAGCGAGGCGAGCGAGTCGCGGAAGTCACACGCCTGCTTGGTGCAGCCGGGCGTCATGGCGGCCGGGTACGCGTACAGGATGACCTTGCGGCCGCGCAGGTCGGCCAGGGTGAGCGTGCCGCCGCTGTCGGTCGGGAGGCTGAACTCGGGGGCGGGGTCGCCGGGGCTGAGGCGGTCGGTCATGGCGGAGACGATACCGCCACACTGCCGCCCGGAGGCGGTGGCGACGCGCCGACCGGACCGGTGGCGACGCGCCGCCGCGTGATGATCACCATGGCTTGTTGCAAGGGATTGGCAACAGCGCTCGGCCACAAATAAGCTCACCGGTGTCGGCGTGGATCGTCCCGCCGCGCCCCGGGAGGTCGCGTGGAAACCCTGGCGATGCACATCTCGAACGGGATCATCGACGGTCCCGTCGCCGCGATCTTCGCGGCCTTGGCGCTCGCCGCGCTCGCCTTCTGCGTGCTGCGCGGGCGTCGTGACCTCGACGACCGGCTGGCGCCGATGGCCGGCCTGGTCGCCGCGTTCATCTTCGCCGTGCAGATGCTCAACTTCCCGATCTTCACCGCGGGGGTCAGCGGCCACCTGCTCGGTGGCGCCCTCGCCGCGCTGCTGGTCGGCCCGTGGGTGGGGGCGCTCTGCGTGGCCGTGGTCCTGGTCGTGCAGGCGCTGGTCTTCGGCGACGGCGGGGTGGCCATGCTCGGCCTCAACATCACCAACATGGCGCTCCTCGGCACCGCCGCCGCGTACCTGCTGATCGCGCTGCTGCTGCGGGTGCTGCCGCGTACCCGGGTCGGCCTGGGCGTCACCGCCTTCGTCTCCGCGCTGGTCAGCGTGGTGGTCGCCAGTCAGGGCTTCGTCCTGCAGTACTGGCTGGGCGGCACCACCGACCTGGGCGGCAACCTGGCCGGGCTGGCCGGCACGATGGCCGGCGTCCACCTGCTGATCGGCATCGGCGAGGGCCTGATCACCGCGACCACCGTGGTCACCGTCGCCAAGGTCCGCCCCGATCTCGTGTACGCGCTGCGTGCCCTGAAGCCGGCCACGCCGGTGCCCGCCGTCCCGGTCGCCGGAGGTGCCCGATGAGCAAGCGTTCCTGGCCCTTCCTCCTCGGCGGCCTGCTGGTCGCCCTGTTGCTCGCCGGCGTGGTCAGCAACTACGCCTCGTCGCACCCGGACGGGCTCGACGCGTCCCTGTTGAAGGGCTGCACGGTCAACGCCGACGACGAAATCACCGGCGGCAGTTGCCCGGCCCAGCAGGCGAAGGAGCACGAGCTGGGCGGCCCGCTGGCCGACTACGGCGTCCGGGGCGTGTCTAACGGCTTCCTTTCTACCGGCCTGTCCGGCGTGATCGGCGTGCTGGTCACCTTCGCCCTGGCCGGCGGCCTGTTCTGGCTGACCCGCCGCCGTGGCACCGCCGCGTCCGCCGATCGCACCGGCGATGCCGGCGCGGCACCGGAACCGGCCCGCGCCAACCAGGCCGGCTGAGGAGGTACGCCGTCGTGGGCGCCGGGCACGCGCACGTGCTCTACCGCGAGTCCACCTCCCCGGTGCACCGCCTCCCGCCCGAGGTGAAGATCGCCGCGATGGTGCTCTTCACCGTCATCGTGGTCGCCACTCCCCGGGTGGCGTACTGGGCCTTCGGCGGGTACGCCCTGCTGGTCGCCGCCGTGGCGGCGGCGGCCCGGGTCGGGCCCCGCTGGCTGCTCAGCCGGGCGCTGATCGAGCTGCCGTTCGTGCTCTTCGCGTTCGCGCTGCCGTTCCTCGGCGCGGGGGAGCGGGTCGAGGTGGCCGGGCTGAGCCTGTCCGTGGACGGCCTGCACGGCGCGTGGAACATCCTGGCCAAGGGCACCCTCGGCGTACTGGCGTCGCTTCTGCTGGCGGCGACCACGACGACGCGGGACCTGATCGTCGGCCTGGACCGGCTGCGCTGCCCGCAGATCCTCACCCAGATCGCCACCTTCATGCTGCGCTACCTGGACGTGCTGGTGGGCGAGGCCCGGCGGATGCGGGTGGCCCGGGTGTCCCGGGGTGACGACCCGCGGTTCCTCTGGCAGCTGCGCGGCTTCGCCGCCGGGGTGGGTGCGCTCTTCCTGCGTGCCTTCGAGCGCGGCGAGCGGGTCTATCTGGCGATGGTCTCCCGCGGCTACTCCGGGCGGATGCCGGCGGTGTGGCAGGGGGCGGGGACGGCCACCGCCGGGCAGTGGGCGGTCGGCGCGACCGTCCCGCTGGCCGCGGCCGCTATCGCCGCCGTCGCGGTCGTCCTGACATGATCGGAGACGTGCCCATGCCTGCCTCCCTGGACGTACGCGGCGTCCGGTACGCGTATCCGGACGGTCATGTCGCCCTGCACGGGGTGGACCTGACCGTGCCGCGCGGGGACCGGGTCGCGCTGCTGGGGCCGAACGGCGCCGGCAAGACCACGCTGGTGCTGCACCTCAACGGCATCCTCACCCCGACCGAGGGCACGGTCAGCGTCGGCGGGTTGACGATCAGCCGGGACCGGAGCACCCTCGCGGAGATCCGCCGCCGGGTCGGCATCGTCTTCCAGGACCCGGACGATCAGCTTTTCCTGCCCACCGTCGCCGAGGACGTGGCGTTCGGGCCGGCGAACCTGGGGCTGCGCGGGGCGGAGTTGGCGGCCCGGGTCGACGAGGCACTCGCTGCGGTGGGGATGAGCGAGCACCGGGACCGGGCGCCGCACCACCTCTCGTTCGGTCAGCGTCGCCGGGTGGCGGTGGCCACCGTGCTGGCCATGCATCCGGAGATCCTGGTGCTCGACGAGCCGTCGTCCAACCTCGACCCGGCGGCCCGGCGGGAGCTGGCCGAGATCCTGCGGGCCCTGCCGGTGACGCTGCTGATGGTCACCCACGACCTGCCGTACGCGGCGGAGCTGTGTGACCGTTCGGTGATCCTGGACGCGGGCCGGATCGTCGCCGACGCCCCCACCCCCGACATCCTCACCAACGAGCCCCTCCTGAGGGCCCATCGCCTAGAACTCCCCTACGGCTTCGACCCCCGCGCCACACTTCGCGCTTGATCGCGCGCGGCCGGTAGCGCGGAGGTGGGTCGAGGCGGGCGGGGGCGGGCGGCGCGGGCGGCCGCGTGGAGGCGGAGGAGGCCGGCGGCTAGGGCGCCGGCGCCGGTGGCCAGGGCCAGCACCACCAGGAGACGGGCCAGGGGCGCTGGGGCGGCTACCGGGGCCACCGAGCGGGACAGCACGGCCAGGTTCGTCGCCCCGGCGAAGAGGACCAGGGCGGCCCCGGCCAGGGCGAGCGCGAAATCGGCGGCTGCCCGGCGGGCCAGCGCGTACCCGCCGGCGGCCAGCGCGCCGAGCCCGGTGAGCAGCGTCCACAGCTGCCCGCCGACCAGCCCGAGCAGCACCCCGCCCACGCCTTCGGCGCCGGCGTCCAGTGCCCGGCCCACGGTGAGCGCCACCGTGGCCGCCCCACCGAGGGCGAGCAGTGCGCCGACCGCGCGCAGCGCGCGTACGCCGGCCGCGGTGCCGGCCGGGAGCGGCCCGGCCGCGCCGATGAGCAGGAAACCGAGCGTGGCGGCCACCCACCAGGGGTACGCGTCCGGCGGCGGCACCCAGTCCAGGGTGCCGCGTACCTCGATCGTTTCGTCGCCGGCGCGCAGCGGCACCACCCAGTCGCGGATCCGCTGCTGCCGAATCGGGTCGGAGCCGACCTGCGCCGGTGGCGTCGACTCCAGCCAGAGCGTCCGCTGGTCGTGCCAGCGGGCCGACGGCCCGTCGGAGATCCGCCGCCAGTTCGGTGCCGCCGCCGGGTCGGCCTCCGGCGGCAACTGGGTGTCGCCGGCGATGGTGCGGTTCAGGTACGTGGCGGGGGAGCGGCTGTTCTCGTACACCCCGCCGGGCCCGATCCGCAGGTACGGCTCACCGGAGTAGCCGTACACCTCGATGTCCCGTCCGGTGCGGTTGGTCAGCTCCAGCCGGGCCCCCGCCTCGATCATCCGGGCGGTGAGACCGGGCCGGGCGGGGCTGATCGCGGTGACCTCGGCCCGGTAGTCGGTGCCGTCGGGGGCGTCCGCGGCGTGCGCCGCGGCCGGCGTGGCGGGGACGAGAAGCGCGGCGAGCGCGGCGGTGACCAGCAGCCCCGCCCGCCGCAGTGGCACCCGGATCACTTGCCGGCCGCCGCCACCGCCGCCTTGATCCCCTCGGGGCTTTTCTCCGTGTCCTGGAGTTCCCTGCCGTTGACCTTGATGGTGGGGGTCCCGGTGACGCCCGCCCGGCTGGCGTCGTCGGTGACGTGCGCGGTCCACGACTTGAACGTGCCGTCCTTCACGCAGGAGCTCATCGCGTCCCGGTTCACCCCGACGCTCGCGCCGATGTCGATCAGCTCGGCATCGCTCAGCCCGGCGCTGTTCTCCGGCGGCTGCTTCGCGAAGAGCGCATCGGTGAACTCCTTGAACCGCGCGCCCTCGGCGGCGCAGCCGGCGGCGGCCGAGGACCGGGTGGAGTACTGGGTGCTGGAGAAGCGGTTGAGGTAGGCGACCGGGTGGAAGACCACCCGCACCTTGTTCGTGTTGATCAGCTCAGTGATGGTCGAGCCGTTGGTGTCCTGGAAGTTCTTGCAGGCCGGGCAGAGGTAGTCCTCGTAGAGGTCGACGGTGACCGGGCCCTGGCCGATGACGATGCCGGTGCCCTCGTGGTTGGCGCCCGCCGGGGCGGTGTAGGTCTTTGACTGCTGGCTGTGCCAGACGGTCCAGCCGATCAGCCCGGCGATCACCAGCAGCGCCACCACGCCGATCGAGGTCCAGATCGTCCTGGTACGCCGCTTCTCCCGGGCGATCTGCTCCCGGACCACGCGGGACGCGTTCTTCCGCCCCTTGCGACTACTCATCCTCGTCCTCCACGGGTGGTTCGCCCGCCAGCCAACCGTCCAGCGCGAACGGGGTGCGGGGCCAGATCAGCAGGAACCCGGCCAGCGCCAGGAATCCCAGATCCCGGAGAATCTCCGGAAGATAGGTCGGGGCCTGGCCGGCGGCGAGTTGGCCGCCGCTGCCGAAGCACCCGCAGTCGATGGCCAGGCCGCGGGCCCAGGCCGAGGCGATGCCGGCGATGAAGACCACCAGCAGCGCCGCGGAGACGCCGGCGACCAGCCGGGTGGCCAGGCCGGCGAGCAGGAGTACGCCGAGCGCCAGCTCCACGAAGGGCAGCGCGGCGCCGATCACGGTCGCCAGGTCGTACGGCATCACCTGGTAGGCGTTGACCGCCCGGCCGGAGGCGGGCAGGTCGCCGACCTTGGTGGCGCCGGCGAACAGCCAGACGGCGGCCAGCCCGAGTCGGACGGCGACGCCGAGCCAGGGCCGGAGGGCGTGCCAACGGCCGGCCCCGGTGCTGGTGCTCGCTGCAGTCATGATCATTAGTCGTCCCGGCTCCGAGAAAAGTTCCGTCAACCGGCCAGCGCGAGGTCCGGCGCCGGAACCCGCCCAGCGTCGTGCCCCACGGGAGCGGGGCCGGTGGAGGTGTCGCGCGGGACGGGGATCACGACAGACGAGGTTACGCGGCGTACCTGCGTCCGGCAGGGCCCTTCGGCCCTTTCTATGGCCCCGCCCACGTCGGGAACTATTTCCCACCGCCTCCCGACTACCCCCTCATGACCTGCGACGACATCAGTGTGGCGCGGCTGGCGCGACGCCAGGCGCGGTGGCTGCCGGTTGCCCCCGGCGCGGGCCGCGGATGAGCCGGGCTCGCCGATCGCCGCATGTGTCAGGAAGCATGTCGGTCATGACTGCTGCCGTACCCCGCCGGCCCGTGGCCGCCGCCGACCGCCGCCCGGCCACCCGGTGGGCGACGCTCGCCGGCCTGCTGGTCACCCTCGTCGCCCTGCTGCTCGCCCCGGCCACCCCGGCCAGCGCCCACGCGGTGCTGGTGAGCACCAGCCCCACCACCGCATCGGTGGTGTCCAGCGCGCCGTCGGAGGTGGTGCTGACCTTCAGCGAGGGGGTACGCCAGGTCCCCGACAAGATCCGGGTGATCGCTCCCGACGGTTCCCGAGCCGACCGGGGCGAGCCGACGTTCAGCGGCGCGGTGGTGACCATCCCGGTCGACTCGTCCGGCGCCCGCGGCACCTACCTGGTGAGCTACCGGGTGATCTCCGCCGACAGCCACCCGGTCTCCGGCGCGTTCACCTACTCGGTGGGTGCGCCCTCCACCCCGCCGACCGACTCCGGTACGGACAACCGCGCCAACCCGGTGGTCGAGAACGCGGTCAAGGTGCTCAAGTTCGTCGGCTACCTGGGCCTGCTGCTGCTCGTCGGCGCGGCCCTGGTGCTGGCCGCGCTCTGGCCGCGCCGGCTGTCCCGGCGGGCCCCGGCCCGGCTGGCCTGGTCGGGGCTGGGCCTGCTGGTCTTCGCCACCCTCGCCGAGCTGTGGCTGCAGGTGCCCTACACCGTCGGGGGCGGCCTGTTCGACGTGACCGGCTCCGCCTTCGGTGACGTGCTGGGCAGCACGTACGGCATCGGGCACCTGGTCCGGCTCGGCCTGCTCGCCGCGGCGACGTTCCTGCTGCGGCCGCTTCTTGCCGGGGCGGTCAGCCGTACCGACGGGATCATCCTGGCCATCCTCGCCGGGGCGACGTTGTTCACCTGGCCGCTGGCCGGCCACCCGGCCGCCTCGCCCGCCCCGGCGGTCTCGGTGGTGGTGGACGCGGTGCACCTGGGCAGCATGGCCGTCTGGCTGGGCGGCCTGGTGATGCTCGCGGCCTTCCTGCTGCCCCGGGCCGACGAGCGGGAGCTGGATGCCATCCTGCCGATCTGGTCCCGCTGGGCCACCCTGGCGGTCGCCGCGCTGCTGCTCGGCGGCACCGTGCAGGCGCTGATCGAGGTGGCTACCCCGGCGGCCCTGGTCGACACCACGTACGGGCGCCTGCTGCTCGCCAAGATCGGCCTGTTCGTGCTGGTCATCGCGGTGGCGGCGTATTCTCGGTCCCTGGTGCGGCGGCGCGCCGCCGCGGGCCGTCCCGGGTCGATGCGGCGGGTGGTGGTGGCCGAGCTGGCGATCACCGCGGTGGTGCTCGGGGTCACGGCGACCCTGGTGCAGACCACCCCGGCCCGTACCGCCGCCAACGTCGCCGGCTCGTCCGACACCTACTTCTCCGCCACGCTGACCAGCCCGCTGTATTCGTTGCAGGTGGAGCTGGACCCGGCCCAGCGTGGCAGCAACTCCATGCACCTCTACGCGTACACCTCCGACAACCGGCCGCAGCCGGTGAAGGAGTGGAAGGTCACCGCCGCGCTGCCGTCGGCCGGGATCGAGCCGATCGACGTCCCGCTGCTGCCGTTCACCGACAACCACGCCTACGGAGAGGTCAACCTCCCGGCGGCGGGGCAGTGGGAGGTCCGCTTCACCCTCCGCACGACCGAGATCGACCAGGCCACGGTGACCGCCACCGTGCCGATCAAGTAACGGAAGGCACCAGATCCATGATCCGTCTCCGGCGTCCCGCCGCCGTCGCCACGCTCACCCTCGCGGCCGTCGCCACGGCGGTGCTCGGCCTCGCCGGACCGGCCTCGGCGCACGTCACGATCAACCCGCAGGAGGCCACCCAGGGCGGCTACGGCCGCTTCGCCTTGCGGGTGCCGAACGAGAGCGACACGGCGTCCACGGTCAAGGTCGAGGTGGTACTGCCGGAGAACGCCCCGGTCGGCTCGGTTTCCACGATGCCGGTGCCCGGCTGGACGGTGCAGGTGCAGAAGCGCAAGGTCGACCCGCCGCTGGAGGTGCACGGCAGCCAGCTCACCGAGGCGGTCGCCAAGCTGACCTGGACCGCCTCCGCGAACAACGGGATCAAGCCGGGCGAGTTCCAGGAGTTCCCGGTCTCGATGGGCCCGCTGCCGCAGGCCGACCAGATGGTGTTCAAGGCGCTCCAGACCTATTCCGACGGCAACGTGGTTCGCTGGATCGAGGAATCGACCCCCGGCGGCGAGGAGCCGGCGAACCCGGCCCCGGTGCTCGCCCTGACCGCCGCGTCGACGTCCACGGAAGCGGTCGCGGAGGAGGTCTCCCCGGTCGCCACGGGTGGTGGCGACGACTCCGGCGGCGGCGCGGGCACGGCCCTCGGCGTGGCCGGTCTGGTCGCCGGCCTGGCCGGTCTGGCGTTGGGTGGGGTCGCCTTCCTGCGTACCCGTCGGGAGCCCGCGTCGAAGTCCTGACCCACCGCTGTTCGCCGGCCCGACGGATCTTCCGTCGGGCCGGCGCGCTTTCTGTGGCACTTCGGGTGCTTGCCGGGGATATCCGGCGATCGTCCGGTTCGCGTCGGTAAGGTCGGCCGAGTAGTTGGCTACCGAAGGGAACGACACGAATGCGGTTCGTGCGAACGATCGCCGGCATCCTGCTGTTGGCAATGGGCATTCCGGCACTGCTGATGGGGGCCGCACTCTGGACCGCCGCCCGGCACAGCGACCCCAACGGCGGCTTCGGCGCCCGTTTCGAGACGGTTCGCACCCCCGGTCAGGCCATTGTGGTCACCGACGTGGACGACCTGCTCCGCGCGGAGGCCCCCTTCGCCCGCACCGGGCAGGCCCACCTACGGCTGACCGCGCGCACCCCCGACGGCCCGGCCTTCCTCGGCCTCGCCCCGACCGACCAGGTCGGACGCTGGCTGCACGACGTCCCGCACGCCACCGTGCGCCGGGTCGCGCTGGCCCGTGGCCCGCTGCCGGTCCGCCTGGAGCCCGCCGGCCCGGCCACCACCACCACCACCACCACCGCCGTTCCCGCCGGGCAGAGCTTCTGGGTACGCGAGGGGGCCGGGGCGCTGGACTGGACCCCGGCCGAGTTCGCCGGCCGTTCGCTCAGCCTGGTGGTGATGCGACCGGACGGTCGCGCCGACCTGACCCTGGACGTGCGCGCCGAGCTGCGGGCCGGCTGGTTGCCCGAGCTGGCGGGGGCGCTGCTTGCCGGCGGCGTGCTGCTGGTGGTTCTCGCCGTGGTGCTGCTGCTGCGCCCGATCCGCCCGCGCGAGGTGGTCTTCGTGGTGGAGCCCGACCAGGTCCCGGTGCTCGCCGGGCGGCTCGGGGTCACCTCGCTCAGCGGGCTGGGCACCCGTGCGGCCACGCGCAGCCTGCCCGAGCGGCAACTGGTTTCCGTCGGATCGGCACCCGCCGAGCGGGCCCGACCGGCGATCGGACCGGTGCTCAGTCGACGCCCGGAGACCCTCGCGGACCTGCCGGTCCATGCGGCGTGGTCCTGGCCGCCCGCCTCGACGCCCGAGACACCCCGGCCGGTGGACGATCCCGCTCAGCGCAGGTTCAGGAGTGATTCTCAGCCGGTCGTCGCGCCGGCAGCGCCACCAGCAGCAGGAGACTGAGCAGCACGTACGCGTTGCGGGCGACGAACTCGCCGACGTTGCCGGTACGCGTCGGGGCGGCCCCCCAGTCCAGGAACGTGACCACCCCGTAGATGCTCACGAAGCCGGTGCCGGCAGCCAGCGTGAACAGCCTGCGCCGCCGCCGCGCGCCCTCCACCGTGTTCCGCCGCTCGTCCAGCCCGGCGCCGACCAGCACCACCACCGCCGGGATGAACCAGTAGACGTGATGGGTCCAGGTGATCGGGCTGAACAGCCCGCCGACCAGGCCGGTCAGGGTGAGGCCGGCGAGGGCGTCGCCGGCCCGGGCGACGCGCGCGGCCCGCCACAGCCCGTATCCGACGACCACCCCGACCAGCAGCAGCCAGGGCAGCTGGCTCGGCCGGTCCGGAGCGGTGAGCCGGCTGAGCAGGCCGAACAACGACTGGTTGCCGGTGTAGTCGGTGCGGCCCACCCGGTCCGTCGCCCACAACTCGCGCGTCCAGAACCGCCACGAGTCGGCCGGTGCGGCCGCCGCGGCCAGCAGGGTGGCCAGCGCCGCGGTCGCCGAGGCGAGCACCGCCGCCCGCCACCGCCGGGTGACCAGCAGATAAAGGATGAAGATGCCGGGAAAGAGCTTGAGCGCCGTCGCCAGCCCCACCCCCACCCCGGCCCAGCGCCGCCCCCCTGGTACGACGAAGAGCAGGTCCGCCAGGATCAGCACCACCAGCAGCATGTTGACCTGGCCGAAGGTGATCGTCTCCCGGGTGCTCTCCGCCGCGAAGACCAGCAGCACGGCGACCGTGACGGTGAACAGCCGGGGCAGGTCGTGCCGCTCCACCACGGGCTTCACCAGCCAATGGGTCGTCACCACCACGCCGAGTGCGGTCAGCACTGTGAAGATCGCCACCGTGGCGCCGAGCGGCAGCAGGGCGAACGGCCGCAGCAACAGCGCCGCGAACGGCGGATAGGTGAAGTAGAGCGCCCCCTGCACCCGATCCGGCTGGACGTAGTCGTAGAGCGGGTGGCCGGCCGCCCACCAGTCCATCGCCCGCATGTAGATCTTCAGGTCGAAGAAGTCGTGACCCAGGCTGGGGTGATACAGCGCCGGTAGCACCGCCGCCAGTGCCACCACCGTGACCAGCCGACGAGCTGTACGACCGCCCGGATCGTCGTCGGTTGCGGCGGGTGACGCGACTGGTTCGGCGGGCACGCAAGAACAACGACGGTCCGCCTCCGTCGGGTGCTCCAGTCGCGGGCGGTTCGGCGACGCGTAGTCTGGTCCGGTGGCTGATCTTCTCGTCTGGATCGATTGTGAGATGACCGGGTTGGACCTGGGCCGGGACGCCCTGATCGAGGTGGCCGCGCTCGTCACCGACCCCGACCTGAACGTGCTCGGTGAGGGCGTGGACGTGGTCATCCACGCCGACGAGGCGGCGCTGGACGGGATGCCGGAGATCGTCCGGACCATGCACGGCAAGTCCGGCCTCACCGAGGAGGTACGCCGCTCCACGGTCACCCTCGCCGAGGCCGAGGACATGGTGCTCGACTACGTCCGCACGTACGTCAAGGACCCCCGCAGCGCGCCGCTGTGCGGCAACTCGATCGCCACCGACCGGGGCTTCATCGCCCGGGACATGCCCCGCCTCGACGCGCACCTGCACTACCGGATGATCGACGTCTCCTCGATCAAGGAACTGTGCCGGCGCTGGTACCCGCGGGTGTACTTCGGGCAGCCGCAGAAGGGGCTGGCCCACCGGGCCCTCGCCGACATCCGGGAGAGCATCCGCGAGCTGGAGTACTACCGGCGCACCATCTTCGTCCCGCTGCCCGGCCCGGACGTCGACAGCGCCAAGGCCATCGCCGCCCAGCTCTGAGCCGCCGCCGGGGCCGAGCCGGAACCCGGTGGACGGGGCCAGCTCGGGTGTGGCTATTATTAGTCCGCACCCGGGCCGGGTCGACCGGCACGGAGAGCATGGTGGCTGTAGCTCAGTTGGCAGAGCACCGGGTTGTGGTCCCGGGTGTCGTGGGTTCAATTCCCATCAGTCACCCCATCAGTCAGGCCCCCTCAAACGAGGGGGCCTGACGCGTCGTAGGGGACAGGTAGGGGAACTCGATCAGGACGACGCCGATCAGCTCCATGGCGGTGGACGTGAAAAGCGATATGCCTCTGGGTCAGAAACATGACCCAGAGGCATATCGCTCAACAGGAGACAGCCCGCTCCAGGGAACGCTGGTCAGTTGGTCGGCTCGGTGCTGGGCTCGTCGGTGGTGTCCGGGTCCGGGCTGAGATCCTCGTCCGGCTGCGTCGGCGGCTCGTATGGCAGGGCGCTGCCCTTGACGTACTCGTCCCAGCTCATGTTCCAGTCAGTCCAACCGTTGCCGTTCTTGAGCTTGGTCTCGGTGCCCTTGACGGTGATCGGGTCGCCGATCCGAGTGTTGGCGAACAGCCAGGCACCGTTCGCCATCGAGACGTTCACGCAGCCGTGCGAGACGTTCTGCCGCCCCTGCACCCCCTCAGACCAGGGGGCCGCGTGGATGAACTCGCCGCCCCAGGTGAGCCGCTGGGCGTAGTCGATCTCCGCGCGGTAGCCGTCCTTGGGGCCCAGCTCGTCGAACGTGTCGAAGACCGTGTGGCGCTTCTTCTCGATCACCAACATCGTGCCGCTGGACGACGGGGTGGACGGCTTGCCGAGGCTTACCGGGATCGTCTTGATCACCTTGCCGTTCTTGGTGACCGTCATCCGCTTGCTGCTGTTCTCGACCGTCATGACGAGAGACGGGCCGATCTTGATGTCGACGGTCAGGTCGGGGCCGCCGTACCAGCCGCCGCCGAGCGGCAGCCCGCCCGCCTGCACCCGGTAGCTCACCGTGCTGTTGGCCTTCCAGAACTCCTTCGGCCGGTAGTGCACCTCGGTCGGGCTCACCCAGTGCCAGATGCCCTCCTGGGCCGGCTTCGCGGTCACCGTCATCCGGCGCTGCAGATCGGCCCGGCGGTCCTCCGGAATCGCCCGGCCGAACCTGACGATCAGCGGCATACCCACGCCGACAACCTGGTTGTCGCCGAGGAAACTGCTGATGTTGACCAGCTTGGCGGGCTTGGCCATGGTGGTGAAGGTGCTGGTCGCCGTCGCCGGCTTACCGTCGTCGCCGGTCGCGGTCACCGTCGCGGTGTACGTCTGGCCGTAGTCCAGAGCGCCGGCCGGGAGCCAGCTCTTCCCGTCGGCCGCGAGCTTGCCTTTGACGGCCTTGCCGGCGGAGTCCTTCAGCTCGACCGTGGTCTCCGTCGCCTCCTGCGTGGTGAAGGAGATGGCGGTGGCGGCCGGCACGTTCTCGGCGTCGGCCTTGGGCTCGGTGATGGTGGCCGTCGCCTTCGGCGGGCTCTCGCTGGGGCTCTGCCAGTTGGACGGCTTGTCGCCGCCCTTGCCGCCGGTGCAGGCGGTCAGCGCCATCGCGGCGGCGAGCACTGCGGCCGCGAACACCCGACGGCGCCCACGGCGTCGGGCGGCGCCGAAGCGGATCAGCTCGTCCTGGCTAGCTCGCATGATTCCCCCACAATCGTGATCCCGGGCCCCTCGTCTCTACAGACGCGCGAGTATGGATACCCGTTGCCGGAAGTGAATCGAAACACCTGATCGCAGAGTAACGATTCCGATACGGTGCGGCACCTCGCGAGCGGTCTCGTATCCCCAGCTTAGAAGGCCGGCTCGGCCCCGCCGTCGGGGACCGGCAGCGCGCTGCCTGCGACGAACTGCGACCAGCTCATGTCCCATGCCGTCCAGCCGTTGCCCGGCGCCACGCCCCGCTCGGTGCCCTTGACGGTGACCGGATCACCGACCAGGGTCCGGCCGAACAACCAGCGCGCGTTCGCCATCGAGACGTTCACGCAGCCGTGTGAGACGTTCTGCCGGCCCTGCACCCCCTCCGACCAGGGGGCCGCGTGGATGAACTCGCCGCCCCAGGTCAGTCGCTGGGCGTACTTGATGTCCGTGACGTACCGGTTCCGTGGGTCCGGCTCGTCCCGGGTGTCGAAGACCGTCGACTCCTTCTTCTCCATCACCACCAGGTTGCCGCTGGACGAGGGGGTGCTCTTCTTGCCCAGGCTCACCGGCATCGTCTTGACCAGCGCGTCGTTCTCGTACACGCGCATTTGCTTGTTCGCGTTGTCGACCTTCATCTCAAGCTTGCGGCCGATCTTGGCGGTCGCGCTCCGGTCGACGTTGCCGTAGCGGCCGTTGCTCAGCGGGATCCCGGCCAGCGCCAGCCGTACGCTGATCGTCGTGCCCGGCTGCCAGTACTCCGGCGCCCGGTAGTACGCCTGCGTGCCGTTGTCGAACCAGAACCAGGCTCCCGGCTGCGGCGGATCGGTCTGCACGAACATCCGCCTCTGCACCGCGGCCCGGTCCTTCTTCGGGATGCCCGGCGAGAACTCGACCACCACCGGCATCGCCACGCCGTACGTCGCGTCGTCGAACAGGTACAGCCCCGAACCGATCATCGACTTCGGCTTGGCCATCGTGGTGAAGGCGCTGGTGCCCTGGTGGGTCTGGCCGTCCGTGCCGGTGGCGGTGACCGTGGCGGTGTAGCGGGTGGCGTACTTCAACGGCGCGGACGGCACCCACGACGAGCCGTCGCGGCGCATCCGACCCGAGACCGTCTTGCCGTTCGCGGCGGTGAGGACGACCTCCGACACGGTCGCGCCGTCCGGCAGTTTCGCGCTGATCTCGGTGCTGGCGGGCCGGCCGGTCGAGCCGTCCGCCGGGCTCACCTCCAACGGCGGCGCGTCCGCCTGGGTCGGCCCGCTCGTCTCCGCGGGGCTGGTGGCGGAGCCGGTGGTCGACCCGGTGGCGGCCGGGTCGGCCGACTGCCCGCCGGGCACAAACGTCGGCTTCTTCTGGTCGTCACCGCATCCGGTCAGTGCCAGCGACGCCGTGAGTACCAGAGCGCTCATGACCGCCCCGGCCCGCCCGAACCTGCCCATCCCCACCCCTGTCCTCGCCTGCCTGGCGCACATCGTGCCGTAACACCGCCATTGCCTCGGGCCCTTGGCCGGCATAATGGGCGGTTTTGTGCCTGTTTCAGGCGTAAAGCTCGACCGAAGAGGGGAGCCTGGGATCGGATTGGAACCCGGGTCGGGGAGCGTGCTAGTGTTCTCCCCGTTGCCGACGAGCGCCGCTAGCTCAACTGGCAGAGCAGCGGACTCTTAATCCGCGGGTTCGGGGTTCGAGTCCCTGGCGGCGCACCACAGGTTCCCTTACGCGAACCGTAGCAGCGTGAGAGCCGGTCGATTCTTCGACCGGCTCTGTTGCTTCTTGCGGAACCCGATACGCGCGGCTTCGCTATTTGATCTGTTCCGGGTGCAGAACCGGCGGGGAGGTCCGCATCTCCTGCGGGCCGGTGGTCATCGCGGCGATGCTGGCCCCGAGCGAGAGTACGGCCACGACTCCGGCGATCACGAACAGCTTGCGGCGGGGCAGCACACGATCGTGCAGCAGCGCGGCGATGACACCCATGACGCACAGGCCGACGGTGTAGACCAGCCACCAGCGCGGGTTGCCCTCGAAGTAGTAGTCCGCGCCCGCCCCGTTGTCGCCGCCGTACCAGTACGTCCACGGCATGATCTCCCGATAGGGCCGGAATGCTTCGACGATTCCGCTGCCCGGGATGGTCACCGCGACCAGCAGCACGGCCACCACCAGCGAAGCGCCCGGCCAGCGCAGCCAGCGGCCGACGACCACGCCCAGGATCGATCCGCCGTAGGCGGCGACGACCGCGGAGGCAAGGTAGACGGCGATGATGTCGGCGGCCGCCTCTTCCGCCGAGGCGACGCGGCCGGAGAACGAGTCGATCTCATCGTCGGGAAGCGGCACCGGCGCCCGGCTACCCCGCAACCGCGATACCAGCTGACGTGCGCCGATGCCCTAGATCCAGGCCGCCACCTCGCCGTCCCCCCGCCACCGGGCGGCGCCACGCCAGACGGCGACGAAGGTGTCCTGTAGCACGTCCGCCACCACATCCTCGTCGCCGCAGCGACCCAGCAGCCGCGCGTACAGCCAGGCCGCATGCCGTTCGTAGAGGACCCGTAGTGCGCTCTGGTCCCCTCGCGACACGGCGCGCAGCAACTGCGCGTCGTCGCTCAGTACGGGTCCATCGGTCATGCCAAGACTGTCGCATCGAACCGCATGATCGGTTCATGGTCGAATTTGCTGGTGAAGCGAGCTGTCCACGTCTGGATCCGACGTAGCCGGCACACTGGCGTGAGGTACAGCCGCCGCTGGTCCGGCAGTGGCCGACCGATCCGGCTGTAACGGGCGCGGGGTGCTCCCGGCAGGCCCCGGCACGGGCGTGTTAACGTTTCTCCCCGTTGCCAGCGAGCGCCGCTAGCTCAACTGGCAGAGCAGCGGACTCTTAATCCGCGGGTTCGGGGTTCGAGTCCCTGGCGGCGCACCAGCAATTAGGCCCTGACCTGGCGTTTCGCGCCGGGTCGGGGCCTTTTTCATGTCCCCTCCATTGGTCGGGTGCTCGCTGGGTGCTCGGGAGCGGTTGGACGGTTCCGGCAAACCGTGGACGCGGTGCCGTGATCGTGGACACAAGCCACCCAAACGTGGGGCGGCGCGCGACCGGCAGCAAGGGTGCCGGCCGCGAGGTGGCTCCGTCCGTTGGGTTCCATGGCAGACCTTGCCTCTGGCCTCTTCTCGGGGCGCGGCGTCCTGTGGATTCATGCGGGAAGATTCATGCCGTGGATGTCCCCGAGCTTCTTCGCCGAGCTGCCTGTCACGTGCCCGCAGCCACGACGGGTGAGGCCGGCACGACGGTGGCCGATGCGACCGAGTACCTCGACCATGATGAGTGGGAAATCGCGCTGGACATCCTCGTGGAACTCGGCGACGCGTGCCGCACCGAGACCGTTTTCTGGGATTTCCTCGCGGAGGCGGCCAGGCTGATGCGGCTGTCCCGGACCGAGCGGTGGTGTCACTGGCGCCGGGCTGAAGTCCTTCACGGTGTGGTCCGCGCGGACCTTCAGCTCGTAGATCCGGACGTCCCCGGCGGCAGGCAGACGCCCGTTCCCGGCGACGGGCGCCTCCGACCTCTGTGGGACATCGGCGATGTGACGGCGGCGGGCGACCCGGACCTGTACGTCGCACGGCTCTGGGTCGAGGCACAGCCGGATCTTCAGCCTGCTGGAAGAGCGGTGGTCCGCCTGGCTCCGCTGAGCCTGCAGCGGTGGCGACGTCTGGCAGCCGGCGACGTGATCACGATGCATGAACAGAATCCGGTGGCCGGGACCGCGACCATCATCGAGTCACCCTGTACGGGTGTAGCAGTGGGCCGGGGTGTACGCGGTTGAGGAAGTGTTCGGGATCCGGCCGCAGCAACTCAACGATGACCGGGTGTCGGCCGGGCGTTGGACGCGATCGCACCGCACCTGGACAAGATCGTCGGGTCGGGCACCGTCGCCGGTCTCTACGCCGGCCGCCCCGCCGTCCCGACCACCCGGCTCATCCTGCAAGCCCTCGCCACCATGAAGATCATCCCCGCGACCGGCCGCAACCCACCCACCATCCCTCACCCCACGCCCTTACAACTCCGCCTCCTCGAACTCCTCGACATCGACCCACTGGAATGGTGCTGAGAATCAGCCACGTATGGGAATGCAGGGCTAGCCGCGCGAGCTCCTCCCGTAGCGCCTGGATTCGCGCGCTGTCCTCGGGATCAGCTTCAGCTCCAGCAAGGACATTCTGGGCGCCAGGACGGTCGTTGAATCGACGCCACACCCGACGTACCAGTGCAGGAAGCGCCGCTCTGCCGCCCTCACCGAGGCCCTCAACTGCCTTGGTTGCCACAGCGATCGCAACCGACGCCATCGGTTAATCATCCATCATCCGACTCCCGTACCCCCGGCAGGACGGGCGGAACCGTGGGGTCCGTCCCGGGTGGCAATCCCCTGCCGGGACGGACCCCATCTTCATTCTGCGCTCAATCAGGACCGGGAGGTCATAGGATCCGCTTGTCCCGCTTGCCGCGACACTGCGTAGCGGGTCAGCCGGCCCGGGAGGTGCGGCGTCGGTAGGCGGCTAGGGTGATGTCGACAAGCAGGAAGGCCAGCAGGCTGACCCCCAGCACGGGCAGGAAGAACCCGATCCCGACCACAACCACCGCCACGGCCACCAGCGCGGGCCAGGGCAGTACGCGCAGGCCACCGGGGCGGATCGCCGGGCCAGGGCGCCAGCGGGCGGCGGTGGTGGGGCGCCGCTGCCACCACATGCGGTAACCGAGTACCACCATCGTGACCAGGCCCACCGCGAGTCCGGCGAGTGCGATCTGGTTCGGCAGCCCAAACAAGACACCCATGTGGATGTCGACGCCCCAGCGGGTGAGCTTGGCCATGAAGGGGTAGTCGGCAAAGCGGACGGTGTCGGTGACGGTCAGCGTGGCCGGGTCGACGGCAGCGGCGTCCACGGCGGTGGGGTAGGCGCGATGTACCTCGGTGACAGTCCAGGTGGCCCCCGGTTTGGGCAGCCCGATCTCGACCTGGTCCGAGGCGATGTCGGCCGCGCGGGCAGCGGCGAGCACCGCGTCGATGTCCGCAACGTTCACTACAGCCGTGCCGCCGGACCCGCCGTGGTCAGCGTGGCCGCCGGTCGCGGGGGCTGCGGTCGTGGTGGTCAGGCTCGGGGTGGACCAGCCCATGCGTGCCCGCAGGTCGGTGACGTTTTCCCCGGCCAGGCGCGACCAGGTCAGGCCGGTAGCCGACAGAGCCAGGAAGCCGAGCAAGAGCCAAACGCCCAGGACAGCATGCCAGGAACGGGTCTTGGCCCGGCCCCGCGCACCCCGCTCCGGCACCAGCACGGCGCGCCCCGACCGGCGGGCACGCGCGCGGGTCACCCAGAGGGCCAACCCGCCCAGGGCCACCACCCAGAGCCAGGAGGCGGCAAGCTCGCTGTAGAGCCGGCCGGTCTCACCCAGGTGCAGCGTCCGGTGCAGGTCGCTGATCCAGGATCGCACTGGCATGGCGCCGCTGGTGCCATAGACGATCTCCTGGCCCAGCACCTTGCCGGTGGCAGGGTCGACGAAGACCGCGTGCCGGTAGGACTCGGCCATGGTGCCGTCGTCGAACAGCACGCGCGTCGTCCCACCCTCCGGGGCGGGCCGGACCGCGACCAGACCGTTCACGGTGGTCACCCGCTCCGCGGCGGTCACCTGGTCGGCCAGCGACACCTGGCCGGGAGAGGAAGCGGTCGGCGCTTCGAGCAGGTCAGCGTAGATCACGCGTTCCAGTTGCGGGCTGAGGGCGTACAGGCCTCCGCTGACCGCCGCGACCAGCAGGAATGGAGCGATTAGTACGCCTGCGTAGAAGTGCAGCCGAAGGACCAGCGGCCGCAGCAGCGCCCAGACACCCTGCGGTGCGGGTCGCGCCGCAGCCTTACGGGTCTGGTCGACCCTTGTATTACTGTCCAATGACAACGCGCACTCCTCGATGTGGGCGCAACAGCGCCGGACCCTCCTGGTACGACCGCTGCCTTGAGTTGGGCAGCGGCTGGTGAGGTAGTCGTCAACTGGCCCTCGTTGGTTCCCCGGCAGCGCGATAACGCCGAGCCGGAATCACCGCGTTCGGCCTGCTCGCGCATGGGTGACGGGCGCGCGACGGCTAGGGTTGCCGCCTTCGGCGCTCGTGGATCGCAGCAATTGGGCGTGCTTGTGCCGCCCCACCCGGTGCCACAATGCCGGCATCACATCGAGAGGTGTTTGTTAGCGGACCTCGGGCCGGGCCGGCATCCGCAGCGCCAGGACCTGGGATCGGCCCGCTGACCGCACGGTCATTACCGGCGGTGTTCGTCATGCCGGCAGGGTAGGCCGCCGGATGTGTGGAACCGGGCGATACTGCCCGATACTGCCGGGTCTAGCCTCTTAATCCGCGGGTTCGGGGTTCGAGTCCCTGGCGGCGCACCAACGAGTAAGGCCCTGGCCTGGTGTTTCACGCCAGGTCGGGGCCTTTTTCGTGTCTTCGCCGATGGCCGGGTGCTCCAGAGTCGTGAGACCGCGTCGGCGAGGGTTTCGGGCGCGGGTGTCGGCATGTCGATCATCAACCCTTTGCCTGTGGGGGCGTGTGTTGCTGCCCTAGCGACGTCGCGCGTAACGGCGTGGCCACGAGCGTCAGATTCACCGGTACGGCATCCACGGGTCGCTTGTCCGCGTCGCCGAGCGGCCGCCGTGCCCACCCAACGCTTACCCAGGTTGAGAAAATATGCGCACCACCACGATCGGCGACGTGAGGACCGGTGCGCGATCACCGGCTCCCGGTTCACCGGCACCAGGCTCACCGACGTCCGCCTCAAGGACGTTCGGTTCGACGGCTGCCGCTTCGACTACGCCACCTTCCAGCGCGTCATCGCCGCCGGCTCGGTCGCCTTCACCGACTGCACCCTCACCAACGCCACCTGGTCTACCTGCCGGCCTCCTGGTATCGCGCTGCGGTCCTGCGGCGTCGACGGCTTGGCATTGGACGCCTGCCATCTCGACGGCGCTGACCTGCGGGGCAGTCGCCTGTACGGACTGAAGGCACCCCTCGACAATCTGCGTGGCGTGGACGCGCAACGGGGACAGCGCGAGTGCGCAGACCGCGGTGGCACCGGCCGCGGCCACGGGTGAGGAACGCCCGGCCACCACGCCGGCGACGAACATGGCGACCGTGTAGAACGCCAGCAGTGCGGCGGTGACCAGCCCGTACGTGACCGCGGCGCTCAGCGCCTTGTCCACGTCGTACAGGTCGTGGCGGAGGATGCCGATCGCGGTCGCCGCCGGGACGGCGATCAGGGTCGCGACGACCCCGACCAGGGCCAGGTCCGGCCGGTCGAGCAGCAGGTAGCTCAGCCAGCACAGCAGCAACGTCGCGGGCAGGAAGAACGCGCCGAGCGAACCACTTCACCTGCGCCCGGCGCACCGGGTCGGTGGCCCGCCGGTAGCGCACCACCATCGCCGATGCGGACGCGACGAGCAGGGCGAGCAGCCCGAGCAGCAGGGCGACCGCGATCGGTGTCAGCACCCGCGCCAGCGCCGGGGACGGAGTGCCGAACGCGTGGTCGACGTCCGCGTACGGCGGCGGGAACGGGGCGGGGTCGAGGCCGGCGAGCACGATGAACGCCCCCGGCACGATCACGAGGCTGGCGGCCACCGCCCGCCAGCGCCGGCCGGGCAGCAGCCGCCCGTCGGGGAAGAGCAGCATGAGCAGCGCCGCCGGCACGTAGTTGAACATCCAGGCGCCCTGGCCGGTGGTGACCAGGAGCGACGACACCGGAAGCCGCCCCGGGTGGTGCGCGACGGCGTACGCGTAGACGTCGGCCAGGGCGACCCAGATCGCGAGCAGCCCGAAGAAGGTGAGCAGCGGACCGATCACATTGGTCGGGCGCTTCGACGCGATCAGCATGCCCAGGACCACCGAGGCGGTGGCGAGCAGGCAGGCGCTCGCGAAGTAGCCCACCTGGGCGGCATCGCTGCCGAGGGCCAGCAGCCAGCTCCCCGCGCCGACGAGCAGGACGGCGAGCGCCGTCGTCGCGTACGCGGCCAGCCGCGGCAGGGTCATGGCCTCCACCGTAAGCCCACCACCACGCCAACGGGTACGTGCCAGCACGGAGATCGTCTCCGTGCCTCCCCGCACCCCGACTCCCGAGCCCGCCCCGATGCCCTCGACCGGTCAGCGGGCCAAGACTGTTGGCAAAACATCCACTCAGGAGGCAACCGTGAGACATACCCCTACGTTCATAGTCGGTCTCGTACTCGCCGGCCTGCTCGGCCTCGCTGACCTGGCCACCGGGTTCTTCGGCGTGGGCGGGGAGGGCCAGCCGCCGCTCGCCGCGGCGGTGGTCATCACCCTGCTCGGCGCGATCACCCTCGCCGGTTCCTGGTTCGCCTGGCGCGGACGGCGCGGCGGCCTGGTGGCGGTGATCGTCACCCGGATCCTGTCCGGGCTCGCCGCGCTGCCGGCCTTCGCCGACGACAGCATTTCCACCGCGAACCAGGTGATCATCGGCGTCGGCCTCGCGGTCACCGTCGTCGCCCTGGCGCTGATCTGGCCGGGCCTGCGGCGGCCGGCGGTGGCCACGTCATGACCGCCACCCTCGACCGCGACGTCACGCTCGCCCCGATCGACACGCCGCGCCGCATCGGCACCGCCCTCGCGATGGTGCTCGCGCCGTGGGGGTTCGTGGTCGCCAACGCCGCCTACGCCGTCGCCACCGGCAACGGCGGCAGCGACGAGACTGGCGCGGACAGCCTCGCGCTCTCCGCCGCGCATCCGACGCCCCTGCGGGTGAGCACCATCGCGGCCCTGCTCGGCTGCCTGCTCATCATCCCGGCCACGCTCGGCGCCATGGGGTTCACCCGGCAGCGGGCGAACCGGCTCGGCCTCATCGGCGGATCCCTCATGATCGGCGGGTACGTGGCGTACTTCGGTGTCGTGATGGGGGGCTTCGTCACCCTGGCCATGGCCGAGCGCGGCGGCCCCACCGGCGACTACGCCGCGGTGTTGGACGCCGGCTCCGAGGCCGCGATCCCGTTCCTGCTGCTCTTCGTGGCCGGAAACCTCCTCGGCACGCTGCTGCTCGGCATCGCCCTGCTGCGCGCCCGGACCGTACCGATCTGGGCCGCGGCCGGGATCTGCGCCTGGCCGGTGCTGCACGTGACCGGCCTGGTCGCTGGCACGGAATGGTTCGAGGTGGCCGGCGCGACGCTGCAGGCGGTCGGCTTCGCCGCTCTCGCCGTTCGGCTGGCCCGCACCAGCTGACCCGTGCTGACCCGCTGGGGCCCGCGCCCGTCAACTAGTGGTTGACGGGCGCGGGCCGTCAACTTATGGTTGACGTATGGCGGATCCATTGAAGATGACCCACCCGGTACGCCTCGACGACCTGATCGAGGGCATCAAGAAGACGCACACCGACGCGCTGGACCAACTCGCCGACGCCGTCCTCGTCGCCGACCACCTGGACGACATCGCCGACCACCTGATCGGGCACTTCGTCGACCAGGCTCGGCGCTCGGGCGCCTCGTGGACGGAGATCGGCCGCAGCATGGGCGTCAGCAAGCAGGCCGCCCAGAAGCGGTCCGCCGCGAAGGCCGAGACGGCCGCCGCGGCGCTCGACCCGAACGCCGGATTCAGCCGCTTCACCGCCCGGGCCCGCAACGTGGTGATCGCCTCGCAGGAGGAAGCGCGGACCGCCGGCAACGCCGAGATCGGCCCGGAACACCTGGCCCTCGGCCTGCTCGCCGAGCCGGACGGGATCGCCGCGGCGCTGATCGTGGCCCAGGGCGTACCCCTGGAGCGGCTGCGGGAGGTCGTCACCGCGGCCCTACCGGCGAAGGCCGACGAGGTCCCGGACCTCATTCCCTACGACGCGCGGGGCAAGAAGGTCCTGGAGCTCACCTTCCGGGAGGCGCTGCGGCTCGGCCACAACTACATCGGCACCGAGCACATCCTGCTCGCCCTCATCGAGGACGAGGCCGGCGACGGTGTCCTCACCGGCCTGGGTCTGCGCAAGGACACCATGGAAGCGGCCGTCCTCGGGGCCCTTGAGATGGCGCGGCGGCGCTGACCCCACCCGGCACTGCCGGCCGGGTACGCGGCACAGGGCGCGTACCCGGCGTGGGCGGAACGTCAGTCGGCGGTGGGGAAGCCGTAGCGGGCCGCGTGCTCCGGGTCGGTCGGGTCGACCTGGCGTATCCCGGCGTCGGCGAGGCGCTTGTTGACCTCGTCGAGGTGCTCGCGCACCAGCCGCGCCTCCTCCTCGGTCACCCGGCCCCGATGCGGCTTGCCGGCGTGCTCGATGGTGCCGTAGTCGACCTTCTCGACGCTCCGCCGCGCCTTCGGCAGCTTGACCCGCTCGGCGGTACGCAGCAGTTGCGCCATCGGCACGTCGGTGGCCATGGCGTCGAACTCGCTGGCGGTCAGCACCACCCGCCGCGGCTCGCCCCCGCCGTGCTGGTCGTGGATCTCCACCACGGCCACGTCGAGCGCCGCGTCGTCGATGCTCTCCACCTCCAGCGGTGTGGCATCCAACTGCACGGGCCCGGCGACGAGGTCAGGGTGCTCCAGCACGACGACCTTGACCACCTGGTCGTCGTGCTGGAGCACCTGGCCGCTGAAGTCGGAGACCTGGATCGTCTTCTTGCCCATGCGCGGAGGTTCTCCTGTCGTAGGCCGGAATTTCGGACCAGACGACGCTACCCGACTCAGAGGCTGCCCTTCGGCACGACCCATTCGGTGGGCTGACCGGTGAGCGCGCCGAAATCACGCGAGGGTGGTGCCTCGGCGGGTGTCGTCGCCGGGCCGGCTTGGGGTGACGGCTGGCAGTGCGTTGAGTTCGGCCCACGAGAGCGGCCGAGTGTTTCGGGCCTCCCGGTATGGCGGCTGCGCCGGGAACCGCCCGGCGGTGGTGGTCGGCACGTTGCGCGCGATGTGCTGGTGCCGGTCCTTCGGCTGATTCGGCATGACCATTACCGTTCCAGAGAAAGTTGTACATGCATGGAAATAGATATGACGCGGGTTCGATGCCTCGGGTTCCCGCCGCCGTCTTGAAGAAGGTGGCGGCGAAGTCGGAGTGTTCCTGTCGCGCCGCTATGAACTTGATGACGTGAATGGATCGGCCCGGGGGCGAGTGGGCCTGAGTCGTTTACGTCATCAGGTCTGTAGGCAGCGAGGAGGAACCAGCCCCGGTGCGCTGGCGGGCCGACCGGGAGACAGCCGCGTCGCAGCCGGCCGGGCACCGTGACGGCGGCGGCTCAGCCGGTCAAACCGAGCACCTGCGCCGCCGCGCGCCCGTTGGCGTGGCTGGCGCCGTACGTGGTGACGAACGCGCGGGCCCCGGCCGGACGCCAGGCACCCGGCCAGCCCATCTCCACCACGGTCACCGGGTGCGCGGCGGCCAACGCCGAGACCAGCTCCCGCGTTCCGGGCAGCCGGTGCAGGTGGCGGCCGACCAGCACGATCGGCCGTTCACCGGCCCGCCGGCGTAGCTCGTCGGGGTCGGTCTCGCCGGCGACCACCCGGACCTCCTCGGCCCGGGCGAGGTGCGGGCCCAGCCCCCACGGCACCCGCCCCTCGGCGATGGTGGAGGCGGCGTGCACCTGCACCACCAGCGGCGTGGTCAGGCCGGTCACGTCGCCCTCGACGCGTACCGCGCGCAGCGCCGCGGCGTAGCCGAGGCCGTCGGGCGTGGCGGCCCCGGCCACGCCGGCCCCGGCCCCGGCGGCCAGCTCGGCGGCCCGCCCGGCCGCCTCCTCGACCCGGGCCCGCTCCAGCCGGCCGTCGCCGAGCGCGCCGACGATCTCCTCGACCACCAGCTCCACCAGATCGGCGTCGACCTTCGCGCCGATGCAGAGCAGGTCCGCCCCGGCGGCCAGCGCGCGTACGGCGGCCGGGGCGAGCCCGCCCGCGGCCAGCGCGGCGCCCTTCATCTCCAGCGCGTCGGTGATCACCGTGCCGGTGAAGCCGTACTCGCCGCGGAGCAGGTCGACCAGGACCGGCCGGCTGAACGTGGCCGGGCCCTCGCCGGTCAGCGCCGGGACCCGGATGTGCGCGGTCATGATCGCGCGTACCCCGGCGTCGATCACCGCGGCGAACGGTGGCAGGTCGCGCTCGCGGAGCACCGCCGGGGGCACGTCCACGGTGGGCAGTTCGTAGTGGGAGTCGGCGACGGTCGCGCCGTGCCCGGGAAAGTGCTTGGCGCAGGCGGCCACCCCGGCCGACTGGAGGCCGGTGACCGCGGCGGCCGAGTGGGCGGCCACCCGGGCCGGGTCGGCGCCGAACGAGCGGGTGCCGATGACCGGGTTCTCGTCGGCGCTGTTCACGTCGACGGTGGGGGCCAGGTCGAGGGTGATGCCGAGCGCCCCGAGTTCCGCCCCGATCGCCGCGTACACCTGGCCGGTCAGCGTCACGTCGTCCACCGCGCCGAGCGCGGCGTTGCCGGGGTACGGGCTGCCGGTGGCGTGTGCCAGCCGGGTGACGTCGCCGCCCTCCTCGTCGATCGCGATGATGGCGTCGGGGCGGCCGGCGCGCAGCGCGGCGGTGGTCGCCGCCACCTGGGCCGGGTCGTGGATGTTGGTGCCGAACAGGGTGTGCCCGGCGAGCCCCTCGGCGAGCAGGTCCACCGCCCAGTCGGGCGGGACCGGGCCCGGGTACGCGGCCAGCAGTGTGCCCAGCGCCAGCCGCCGGAGTCCTGGATCCTGCCCCACGAGTCTCCCCTTTCCCTGCCGGGTCGTCCGACGAACCCGGATCGGGGTGGCCGATACGCTGACGGACACCCCTGTACAGGCCTTTTTGCGGTTAGCAAACTTTACTGAAAATAGAGGACGTGGCATGAGTGCGACCCGGCTGCCCGGCACCCCCCGCCTGCTACGCGCGCTCAACGACCGCGCGGCGCTGGAGCTGCTGCTCGAACGCGGGCCGCTCACCCGGGCTCGGCTCGGCGAGCTGACCGGGCTGTCCAAGGTGACCGCGTCGCAGCTGGTGGAGCGGCTGGAGGAGCGTGGCCTGGTCACCCGGGTCGGCGAGCAGGCCGGCGGGCGGGGCCCGAACGCCCAGCTCTACGCGGTCCGCCCGAGCAGCGCGTACGTGGTCGGCGTGGACGTCGGCGCCGAGCGCGTGGTGGCGGCCTGCGCCGACATCACCGGTGCGGTCGTCGGCCGGGTGGAACAGTCCACTCGGGACACCGACGACCCGGTGGGCGTGGTGCACAACGCCGTGGTGCAGGCGGCGAGCAGCGCCGGCGCGGAGCTGTCGAGCGTGCGGCGCATCGTGCTGGGCACTCCGGGCCTGGTCGATCCGAGCACCGGCGACATCACCTTCGCGTTCAACCTGCCGCGCTGGCACCGCGGCCTGCTCGCCGCGCTCCGGGAGGACCTGCACACCCCGGTGCTCTTCGAGAACGACGTCAACCTGGCCGCCGTCGCCGAGGCCCAGTCCGGCGCGGCCCAGGACGTGTCGGACTTCGTGCTGGTCTGGGTGGGCGCGGGCATCGGTCTGGCCATCGTGCTCGGCGGCCGGCTGCACCACGGCAGCAGCGGGGCGGCCGGCGAGATCGGCTACCTGCCGGTGCCCGGCGCGCCCATTCCCCGGGACGTCTCGAAGCGAGCCAAGCCGGCGTTCCAGCAGCTCGCGGGCGCGGACGCGGTCCGCGCGGTGGCCGCCGAGCACGGGTTCGCCGCGGAACGCGTCGACGAGGCCGTGCGCGCCGCGATCGCCGCCGGCACCGCCGGTGGGCCGATGCTGGACGAGCTGGCCCGCCGGCTGGCCCTTGGCGTGGCGAGCACCTGCGTGGTGCTCGACCCGCCGCTGGTGGTGCTCGCCGGCGAGGTCGGCCAGGCGGGCGGGGCGGCGCTGGCCGAGCGGGTGCAGCACGAGGTCGCCGCGATCACGCTGGTCCGACCGCGGGTGGTCAGCACCGGGCTGACCGAGGAGCCGATCCTGCGTGGCGCGCTGCGCACCGCGCTGGACGCGGTCCGCGACGAGGTGTTCGGCTCGACGGTCGGCTGACCCTCCGGGTACGGCCCCGCTGCGCGGGGCCGTACCCGGTCGCGTTCAGATCAGGTCGCGGCGGCGGAACGCGGTGAAGGCGCCCCCCACCAGCAGGACCGTCAGCCCGAGCAGCACCATCAGCCCCGATCCCCAGCCGAGGTGGTAGGAGCCGTCGCAGAGGCCGTTGTACACGCCCTGGCAGGCGTGGTTGTCCCAGAACTGGATCCCGCCGTTGAGCCAGGCGAGCAGATAGCTGGAGAGCATCCACTGGTCCGGCCGGGCCGCGTCGAGGATGTGCAGCACCAGCCGCGCGCCCAACTCCCACACCACCAGGTACGCGGCCACCGTGCCCAGCGCCGCCGCGGTGTGTCGACCCAGCGTGGCGATGGCGAAGCCGACCGCCCCGGCGAGCAGCACCAGCACCAGCCCCCGCCCGTAGACGGCGCCCAGCGACGCCCAGAACGCCCCGTCCAGATATCCGGGATGCCCCGCCGTTTGGCCGATCAACCAGAACACCGCGAGGTACGCCGCCGATGCCACCGCGGAGAACGCCAGCAGCGCGCCCAGCAGCGTACCCAGCTTGGCGCCGAGCACCGCCCAGCGGCGCGGCCGCCACAGCAGCAGGTTGACCACCCCACCCGAGTTCAGGTCGGCGCCGATGTAGGAGGCGCCGACCAGGAACCCGAAGAGCACCAGGAACGCGATGAGGAAGTAGAGCAGCGGCCGGGCCTCGACGGAGAAGGTGAACACTCCGTTGAGGAAATCCGCCGCGACGGGCAGCCGCTCCATCTGGCGCGGGTCGATCTCGGCGCAGTCCGCCGGTATGTAGTCGGTCTCGCTCGGCGTCTCCTGCCCCGCCTTGATCCGGAGGCACCGGTCGTGTGCCGCCTCCATCTCACGTATCTGCGCGGCGGCCTGCTCCCGGGCGCCGCGCAGCTCAAACTCGTTGGGTCGGTGCGACCCGGCCAGCGTGGTCGCCGCGGTCACCGCGAAGGCGACCAGCAGCAGCACCACCATCAGTTGCACGAAGCGGCGGGCGGTCAGCCGCTCCAGCTCAGCTCGGACCAGGTTCACGCGTCCACCTCCCGGTTGTCGCGCACGTCGAGGTCGATCACCACGTCGTTCGGCCCGCCCAGCTGGCGGGGCACGTTCGGGTGTGGGGTGGTGCCGGTCAGCTCCAGGAAGACGCTCTCCAGGTCGGGGCGGAGCGGAATCAGCTCGCGTACCCAGAGGCCCTGCTCGCCCAGCGTGCGGCTGATCAGCTCCGGCTCGTCGACCCCGGTGACCAGCAGGTGGTCGGGGTGGGCGGTGACCGACAGACCGGCCTGCCCGAGCAACTCCACGGCCCGCTCCGGCTCGGCCACCCGGACCTGCCACTCGTGCTGGTCGAAGCCGGCCAGCACCTCGTCCACCCGGCCGTACGCCACCCGCCGGCCCTGGCTGATGATCGTCACGTGGTCGCAGATGAGCTGGATCTCGGCCAGGATGTGGCTGGAGAGCAGCACCGTCACCCCGGCCTCGGAGAGCGACCGCATCAGGTCCCGCATCTCCCGGATGCCGGCCGGGTCCAGGCCGTTCGCCGGCTCGTCGAGGATCAGCAGCTCCGGCTGCTTCAACAGCGCCGACGCCACCGCCAGCCGCTGCTTCATGCCCAGCGAGTAGCCCTTGACCCGCTCCTCGCCGCGGTCCCGCAGGCCGACCTGCTCCAGCACCTCGTCGACCCGGCTTGTGGGCACACCCCCGGCCACGGCCAGCAACCGCAGCGTGCGACGGGCGGTGAAGTTGCCGAAGAACTGCGGGCTCTCCACGATCGCGCCGACCCGTCCCGCCACCTCGGGCAGGCGCTCGGGCGAGTCGGCGCCGAGCATGCTCATCCGGCCGTCGTCGGCCCGGACCAGCCCGAGCAGGGCGCGCAGCGTGGTGGTCTTGCCCGAGCCGTTCGGCCCGAGAAAGCCGTGCACCTGCCCGGCCTCCACCAGCAGGTCGAAGCCGTCGACGGCGACGCGGCGTCCCTGGCGCAGGGTGTGGAAGGTCTTTCTCAGACCGGAGATCTCTATGACCGTGCTCACAGCGCCTCAGCCTATGGCGAGGGTGCCACCCGTGGGGGGCCGGCTCGCGACCTGCGTGGTTGGATGGAGCGGTGACCGGTGACCTGGATCTGGTAATCAGCCTCGACGGGGTCGGCGTCAAGCGCTCCGGCACCGCGCTGCTGCAGGACGTCGACTGGCGGGTCGAGCTGGACGAACGCTGGGTGGTGCTGGGCCCGAACGGCGCCGGCAAGAGCACCCTGCTCAACCTGGCCGCCGGCCGGCTGCATCCGACCACCGGCACCGCGCACGTCCTCGGCGAGCGGATCGGCCGCACCGACGTCAACGAACTGCGGACCCGGATCGGCCTCTCCACCGCCACGCTGGCCGAGCGGATCCCCGCCGAGGAGCGGGTCACCGACGTCGTGGTCACCGCGGCCTGGTCGGTGGTCGGGCGCTTTCGGGAGAGCTACGACCGCACCGACGAGGCCCGCGCCCACGCGCTGCTCAGCCAGTTCGGCGTCGGTCACCTCGCCGAACGGGCGTACGGCACGCTGTCCGAAGGGGAGCGCAAGCGGGTGCAGATCGCCCGGGCCCTGATGACCGACCCGGAGTTGCTGCTTCTCGACGAGCCCGCCGCCGGGCTCGACCTGGGCGGGCGCGAGGACCTGGTCGGTCGGCTCGCCGAGTTGGCGTACGACCCGGACGCGCCGGCCCTGGTGCTGGTCACCCACCACGTCGAGGAGATCCCGCCCGGCTTCACCCATGCGCTGCTGCTGCGCGACGGCGGCGTGATGGCGCAGGGGCTGCTCGCCGACACCCTCACCGCCGACAACCTGTCCAAGACCTTCGGCCTGCCCCTGGTCGTGCAGCGCTCCGGCGACCGCTGGACCGCCCGCGCCGCCTGAGATCGCTCAGGTCGCGACCGCTCGGAAGGCCCGCCGGTACGCCGACGGCGAGGTCCGCATGGCCCGGCCGAAGTGGTGCCGGTAGGTGACCGGGCTGTCGAAGCCCACCGCGGCAGCGATCCCCGCGACCGGCAAGTCGGTCGTCTCCAGCAGGGCGAGGCTGGCTCGGACCCGTTGGTTGATCAACCACCGGATCGGGCTGGCCCCGGTGGCCCGGGCGAAGTGCCGCAGGTAGCTGCGGGTTGACAGGTGCGCCTGCTGCGCGAGCGCCGCCACGGTCAGCGGCTCGGCCAGGTGGCGGATCGCCCAGGCCATGCTCGCGGCGACCGGATCGTCGTCCGGGTCGACGCTCACCGGCGCCTCGATGAACTGGGCCTGCCCGCCGTCGCGGTGCGGTGGGATCACCAGCCGGCGAGCGACCGCGTTGGCCACCGCCGCGCCGAAGTCGCGCCGGATCACGTGCACGCAGAGGTCCAGCCCGGCGGCGCTGCCGGCGCTGGTGAGGATGTCGCCGTCGTCGAGGTAGAGCACGTCCGGGTCGACGGTGACCGCCGGGTGACGGCGGGCCAGCAGGTCCGCGTACCGCCAGTGGGTGGTGGCCCGCCGGCCGTCGAGCAGGCCCGCCCCGGCGAGGGCGAACGCGCCGGAGCAGATCGACATGAGCCGAGCGCCCCGACGGTGGGCCCGGCGCAGCACGGCCACCAGTTCCGGCGACGGGTCGGCGGTGACGTCCGGGACGCCGGGCAGGATGACCGTGCCGGCCTCGGCGAGGTCCGCCAGGCCGTATGGGGTGTGTAGGGCGGCGCCGCCGACGACGGGCACCGGCCCGGGCCGTTCCGCGCAGACGGTGAGCCGGTACCAGTCGACTCCCAGCTCGGGCCGGGGCAGCCCGAACACCTCGGTCACGATCCCGGTCTCGAAGACCGACATCCCCGGGTACGCGAGCACCGCCACGGTCCGGTCGACGAGAGCCATGGCGGGATGTTAGCGAAGGATGGCGTTCGCGCCACTCCTGCTACTGCGCGGAAGGGCAGCAGGATCAGGTCATGACCTTCTCCGTACCGCCGGCAGATTCGGCGACCGCCGCTGCCCACTTCCTCGCCCGGCTGAGCTTCGAGACCGATGTCAGCGACGTGCACGCCGCGCTGGAGGCCGACACGCCCGGCCTGGTGGTGGTCGACTCGCGGGGCGCAGCCGCCTGGCGGCAGGGGCACCTGCCCGGCGCGGTGCACCTGCCCACCGCTGAGATCGCCGCCCGCGCCGCCGAACTGGTGCCGGCCGGGGCGACGGTGGTGACGTACTGCTGGGGCCCGGGCTGCAACGGTGCCACTCGGGCGGCGCTGGAGTTCGCCCGGCTGGGCCGGCCGGTGAAGGAGATGATCGGCGGCTTCGAGTACTGGGCCCGGGAGGGGCTGCCGGTGGTCACCCCGGAGGGGATCGTCCGCCGGCGGGTGGACGACCTGACCGCCGTGCGCGTGGCCGCGACCTGCGACTGCTGAGGCCGTCAGCGGCGTTCGCTCTGCTGCTCGATGGCGCGTTGCACGGCTCGGTAGATCTGCCCGAACCGGAGCGCGTCGGGGGTGCGCAGCAGCAGCACCTCTTGCCCGTGGTGCTGCACCCACAGCTCGTGCACCTGGCTGCCCCGCTCGTAGGAGCGGTCCAGCCAGCCGAGCGGCAGCTCCAGGAACGGGGTCAGCACCAGCCCGCCGACCACGAACGCGGCGAGGACGACCAGCGCCAACTTCCAGTTGCCCCGGTCCTGCGCGGCCCAGGCCAGGGAGACCACGCAGACCAGCGCGACCAGCGGCGGCAGCGAGAGGAGCAGGACCAGCACGCCCCGGCCGAGGACCCGACCCCGGACCGCCAGGGTGGTCGTGCCGCGGGCGTGCCACGCGTACGTGATGTCGGCGAGCTTGACGACGTGCCCACCGGCGTGGATGGCCTCGGACGTGACCTGTACCGCGTCGTCCCGGTAATAGAGGGTCATCATTCAGCTTAACCACCCGGGTTCAAGTGGGACGACTCCTCGTTCCCGAGACGTGGTGGCGTGAAAGGCCGTGGACGTCAAGGTGGGTGGGCACCGCCTTTGGAGCTGAATCGTCTGCGATATCGCCGAAAGCCGTTCGGCATCGCCCGGCGCGCGCTCTGCCCCGGCGGGGCGCTCGGGCCGGGCTCGCTCGGGCCGGGGCGCTCCGAGTCGTTTGCGATATCAGCTCCAAAGGCGATGAACAGGAGTGACCGCGGTCGACCGGGCAGGGCAGCACAGCGAACCCGGCCGCTGCCGGGGCGGCGGGAAAGGCCGTGCTCGGTAGCGGCCCCCGCATGGCGAACCGGGGTGGGGCGGACACGACCGAGCAGGAGCGCAACGTCGCGGTGGTCCCCGACCGTGCTCGACCACGACTGGGGCGAGCAGGACTCCTACGGCCTGCTGCGCGGCCTCGGGCTGCTGCCGGACGAGCCGGTCACGGTCTGACGCGACGACGCCGAGGCGGCCTCCATCGCCCGCTGCACCGCCCGGTAGATCTGGCCGAAGCGCAACGCGTCGCCGGTACGCAGTAGCCGCACCGGCCGGCCCCGCCAACGTGCCCACAGCTCCAGCTCCCGGCTGCCCCGGGCGTACGACCGGTCGAGGTGCTCGAAGAGGACGTCGGCGAGCGGTCCGATCCCGAGGCCGACCAGCACCGACGCTCCGATGATGGCGAGGGTGACGACGGGGGAGCGGTGCAGCCAGATCGCCAGCGCGACGCCGAGCGCGGCGGCCACCAGCGGCCCGGCCAGGGCCGCGCCGATCGCACCCCGGCCGGCGAGCGCCCGCCAGGAGCGGCTGCCCCGCCGGTGCCAGACCAGGCTCAACTCGGCGAGCGGATACGTGCGCCCGTCCACCCGCAGGGCGGTGGAGGTGACCTGCACCGACCGGTCGTCGTAGTAGGTGATCATGGCCTCACTCCGGGCATCGAGGCGGACACCACACTGTCTACCCCAACGATGCGGGCCGTAGGGTTGGCACGCGACTTCGACGAGGAAGTGAGGGCAGCGTGGGCGAATTCGTCAGGCTGGAAGTGAAGGACGGCATCGGCACCATCCGGCTGGAGCGGCCGCCGATGAACGCGCTCAACGTCCAGGTGCAGGAGGAGTTGCGCGCCGCCGCGACCGCGGCCACCGCCGACGCCGAGGTCCGCGCGGTCATCGTGTACGGCGGCGAGAAGGTCTTCGCCGCGGGCGCGGACATCAAGGAGATGGCCGACATGTCCTACGTGGACATGGCCGACCGGGCGGGCGGCATTTCCAGCTCGCTGGGCGCGATCGCCGGCATCCCGAAGCCGGTGGTCGCCGCGATCAACGGGTACGCCCTGGGCGGCGGCTGCGAGCTGGCTCTGGCCTGTGACTGGCGAGTGGTGGCCGAGGACGCCAAGCTCGGCCAGCCGGAGATCAAGCTCGGCATCATCCCCGGCGCCGGCGGCACTCAGCGGCTGGCCCGCCTGGTTGGGCCGGCGCGCGCCAAGGAGCTGATCATGACGGGCCGGATGATCGACGCCCAGGAGGCGCTGCGGATCGGGCTGGCCGACCGGGTGGTCCCGGCCGCCGAGGTCTACGACGCGGCCGTGGCGCTGGTGCAGCCGTTCCTGACCGGCCCGGCGCAGGCGCTGCGCGCGGCCAAGCTGGCCGTCGACGGCGGGCTGGACATGGACCTCAACTCCGGCCTGGCCTGGGAGAGTCAGCTCTTCGCGGCGCTGTTCGCCACCGACGACCGGCGTGAGGGCATGGCCGCGTTCGTCGAAAAGCGCAAGCCGAACTTCACCGGCCGCTGACCCGTCGTTCGGGTCGGCGGCTCGCCCGTCGCCGATCCGGACCCGGTTCCCATCCCGCCTACCGGCCAGTAGCGTGTGACTCCGGTCATGCGAACGAAGGGGAGTGGCGATGACGGAACGGGTCGAGGGGCACGGCGGCGAGCTGGCGCTGGCGGCGCTGCGCGCGCACGGCGTACGGGAGATGTTCAGCCTCTCCGGGGGGCACGTCTTCCCGCTCTACGACGCCGCGCACCGGACCGGCTTCCCGATCTACGACGTCCGGCACGAGCAGTCCGCCGTCTTCGCCGCCGAGGCGGTGGCGAAGCTGCAGCGCCGCCCCGGCCTTGCCGTGCTCACCGCCGGCCCCGGTGTCACCAACGGCGTCTCCGGCCTGACCAGCGCCTTCTTCAACGCCTCCCCGGTGCTGGTGCTCGGCGGGCGGGCCCCGCAGTTCCGCTGGGGCTCCGGCAGCCTCCAGGAGCTGGATCACCTGCCGCTGGTCGCCCCGGTCACCAAGCACGCCGAGACGGTGTTCAGCGTCGACGACATCCCGCGCGCGGTCACCGCCGCGCTCACCGCGGCGCTCACCCCGCACCGCGGCCCGGCCTTCCTCGACTTCCCGCTCGAAGCGGTCTTCTCCGCCGGCGACGCCGACCTGCCGGCCGTCACCCCGATCGCCCCGATCGAGCCCGACCCGGACGAGGTCGCCCGGGCGGCCGGTCTGATCGCCGGGGCATCCCGGCCCGTGATCATCGCCGGCTCGGACGTGTACGCGGGCGACGCGGTCGACGCCCTGCGCGCCGCCGCCGAGTACCTCCAGGTGCCGGTCTTCACCAACGGCATGGGCCGGGGCGCGTTGCCCCCGACGCACCCGCTCGCCTTCGCCAAGGCCCGCCGGGTCGCCCTCAAGGGCGCGGACGTGGTCGTGGTGGTCGGCACCCCGCTGGACTTCCGGCTCGGCTTCGGCGACTTCGGCGACGCGCAGGTCGTGCACGTCGTCGACGCGCCCAGCCAACGTGCCGGGCACGTCCAGCCGGCCGTCAGCCCCGCCGGCGACCTGCGGCTCATCCTCACCGCCTTCGCCGAGCACACCGGCGACCGGGCCGACCACACCGACTGGGTCGCCCAGCTGCGGGTCGCCGAGGACGCCGCGAAGACCCGCGACGCCGAGGAGATGGCCGCCGAGACCGACCCGATCCGGCCGGCCCGGGTCTACGGCGAGCTGCGCAAGGTGCTCGCGGCCGACGCGATCACCATCGGCGACGGGGGCGACTTCGTGTCGTACGCCGGTAAATACCTGGAACCGGCGCAGCCCGGCACCTGGCTCGACCCCGGCCCGTACGGCTGCCTGGGCACCGGCATGGGCTACGCGATGGGGGCCCGGGTGACCCACCCGGACCGGCAGATCTGCGTGCTGATGGGCGACGGCGCCGCCGGTTTCTCGCTGATGGACGTGGAGTCCCTGGTCCGCCAGCAGCTTCCGGTGGTCATCGTGGTCGGCAACAACGGCATCTGGGGCCTGGAGAAGCACCCGATGCGGGCCATGTACGGCTACGACGTGGCCGCCGACCTGCAGCCCGGCCTGCGTTACGACAAGGTGGTGGAGGCGCTCGGCGGCGCGGGCGAGACGGTGGAGAAGGCAGCCGACCTCGGCCCGGCCCTGGCCCGCGCCTTCGACGCCGGCGTGCCGTACCTGGTCAACGTGCTCACCGACCCGGCCGACGCGTACCCCCGCTCGTCGAACCTGGCCTGAGTCAGACCTCCGGGCGGTCCCGGTCGTTCTCCTGGCGGCGCAGGTCCTCCTCGCGTCGGCGCAGGTCCTCCTCCCAGCGGCGCAGCCGTTCCTGGTCGTCCCGGCGGTTCCGGTCGGCGAGGGAGGACAGGAACGCCGGGTCGTCGTCCGGCGCCACCGGCCGGGGGCGGTCCTGCTCGGAGAAGCCGTTCCCTAGCGGCCAGGCGGTGCGCGACCGCCGGGCGCCCGACTCCCGGCCGGCGGCGAACCAGGCGATCGAGCCGACCAGCGGGAAGAACAGGATGATCAGCACCCAGACGATGCGGGGCAGCACTCGGATCTCCCCGTCTTCTGCGGAGAGACAGCTGATCAGCGCGCAGACGGCGAGCACGATCTGGACCAGGAAGAGGAACCCGTAGAGGCGAGCCATGCGGACATCATGGACCACTCACCGCTGCCCGCGTAGCACCAGCACGACGCCGAGCAGCGCGAGACCGGCTGCGGCCAGCGCCGTGAGCGGAAACGACCAGCGTTGCGCCCGCCGTGGGCCGGTGCCGGTGGCCCGTCGCCAGGTGACCGCGAGCGTGCCGAGCCAGCCCAGCACGGCGAGCCCGGCCAGCGCCGCGCCGGCCCGACCGCCGGTGAGCGCCAGTCGGACCAGCAGCACGGTGACCCCGGTGAGCGTCAGCAACGTACGCCGCCAGGCCAGCCGGGTCCGCTCCGGTTGAAGGCCAGGATCGCCGGTCATCCGACGCCCCGCACGACGACCGCGAGCACCAGCAGCAGCGCACCCACGGCGACGGCGAGGGCCAGGATCGCCGGAAAACGGGACGCCGGAAGTTCCTCGCCCAGCCGGATCGCCCGCTCGGTCCGCGCCCAGTGGTCGACCGCCCGAATCGCGACCGCGGCGCCGAGCAGCAGCAGCGCGATGGCGATCGCCTCGCGCAGGTGGGCCAGCGGCAGCGGAGGCAGGAACTGCGCGGCGGCCAGCCCGCCGGCGACCAGCGCCAGCCCGGTACGCAGCCAGGCGAGGAAGGTTCGCTCGTTGGCCAGCGAGAAGCGGTAGTCCGGCCGCTCGCCGACCGACCGCAGCTCGCGCGGGTCGAACCAGCGCCTGATCGCCTGCCACACAGCGCCGATTATCCGCTTTACTCCATGTCTAGTCTGAGGGGATGACTGATCTTGATGCGCGCACCCTCCGCGACGCCTACGACACCCAGATCCGCCCGGAGATTCCGGACCCGGTGCCGGCTGGGGTGATCATCGACCGGGACGGTCCGCTGTTCCGCGTCCTCAATCTGGACCGGGGCGGCTTCCTCACCTACCGGACCCTGGGCGGGCTGGCCGGCGCGGAGTTGGACGCGTTGATCGCCCGGCAGGTCGAGTTCTTCCGGGCCCGTGGCAAGTCGGTCGAGTGGAAGCTCGTCGGCCACGACGAGCCGGCCGACCTGGCCGACCGGCTGCGCGCCGCCGGCTTCGTCCCTGAGGAGCAGGAGACCGTCGTGGTCGGCCCGGTCGCGGCCCTGGCCGCCGCCGTCCCGGTGCTGCCCGAGGGGGTACGCCTGCGCGAGGTGACCGCCGTGGCGGACCTGGAGCGGATCGCCGCGATGGAAGAGGCGGTCTGGAATGAGGACCGCAGCCACCTGGTGACCGGGCTGGCCAGGGAGATTGAGGCGGACCCGCAGTCCATCACGATCGTGGTGGCCGAGGCGGGTGACACGGTGGTCAGCGCCGGCTGGGTGCGTTATGAGGGCAAAACCGGCTTCGCCAGCCTGTGGGGCGGCTCGACGCTGCCGGAATGGCGGAAGAGGGGCATCTACCGGGCGCTGGTGGCGTACCGGGCGCGGCTGGCGGAGCAGCGTGGCAAGTCGCTCGTGCAGGTGGACTGCTCGCCGGACAGCCGGCCGATCCTGGAGCGGCTCGGGCTCGTTGCGGTCACCACGACCACCCCGTACGTCTACACTCCGTGATCATGGAACCGTTGACGGCGGACGAGCGGCTGACCCTCAAGACCGGGGCCTTCGGCGCCGTTTTCCTGGTCTCGAACGCCGAGCCCGGAATGCTGGCCATGGTGCGGGAGAGCATCGCGGCCTCCGGCGCGTTCGGCGCGGCCAGCGGGGTGGTGAAGGAGGCGCTGACCAGCGGTCCGCTGCCGGAGTTGCCCCGAGACTCCGTGCTGGAGATCGAGGCGACGGTGCTGCCCGCGCTGAGCCGGTCGGTGGCGATCCTGCGGGAGAAGTCGCCGGGAGACGTCGAGGTGTACCGGTCGGTGGTGCTCACCGCTGCCGACCGGGTGGCGCAGGCGCACCGTGGCGTGACGCCCGCCGAGGCGACGGTGATTGACCGGATCAGGGATGCGCTGGCCGAGCCGGCCTGACCGGCTCGGCGGACCAGAGCGCCCGGACGCTGGCCCGGACGCAGCGGTCGCGGACCCGGCCGCAGGCGCATCGGTAGGTGTCCGGGAGCAGTCGGCGACAGGTGGGCGTGTCTTCGACCACGCCGGGCGCGGTCGCTGCGGCCCCAATTTCGGACATATGCCCCCACCTCCCGATCCGGGAGCTTACCCGCCGTTACAAATGCCGGTGGCCTGTGTCACTTTGAGGTGCCCGGCCGGGGGATGCTACTTGTGGGTAACATGGCCCGTGGGCAACCGCACAGCAGCCCGCGGTTGACCGGTCGTTAAGTTTCGCGGGAGGCTGCGCCCGTGGCCGGGCGAGTGATCGCTACACCTAACAGGAGGGTCGTCGAAGCGCGATGAACATCGTCGTACTCGTCAAGCAGGTGCCCGATTCGGGCGCGGACCGCAGCCTGCGTTCTGACGACAACACCGTCGACCGCGGCTCGGCGAGCAACGTCATCAATGAGATGGATGAGTATGCCATCGAGGAGGCGTTGAAGATCAAGGAGGCGCACGGCGGTGAGGTCACCATCCTGACCATGGGTCCGGATCGGGCGACCGAGTCGATCCGCAAGGCGCTGTCCATGGGCCCGGACAAGGCCGTCCACGTGGTGGACGACGCCCTGCACGGCTCCTGTGCCCTGGCCACCTCGAAGGTTCTGGCGGCCGCGCTCGGTCAGCTGGGCGCGGATCTGGTGATCTGCGGCGCCGAGTCGACCGACGGCCGCGTCCAGGTCATGCCGCACATGATCGCAGAGCGGCTGGGTGCCGCCGCGCTGACCGGTGCGCGCAAGCTCACCGTCGACGGGTCGACGCTGACCGTCGAGCGACAGACCGAGGAGGGCTACGAGGTGGTCACCGCCTCGACCCCCGCCGTGGTGTCGGTGTGGGACACCATCAACGAGCCGCGTTACCCGTCGTTCAAGGGCATCATGGCCGCCAAGAAGAAGCCGGTGCAGACGCTGTCTCTGGCCGACCTGGGCGTCGCCCCGACGGAGGTGGGCTTCGACGGCGCGACCAGCGCCGTGCTCGAGCACACCAAGCGCCCGCCGCGCTCCGGCGGCGAGAAGATCACCGACGAGGGCGACGGCGGCGTGAAGCTGGTCGAGTTCCTCGCCACCGAGAAGTTCGTGTGAGGGGTCTGGACATGTCTGAGGTTCTCGTCGTCGTCGAAGCCACTCGGGAGTTCGGCGTCAAGAAGGTCACCCTGGAGATGCTCACCCTCGCCCGCGAGCTGGGCACCCCGAGCGCGGTCGTGCTCGGCGGCGCCGGCGCTGCCGAAGCGCTGAGCGCCAAGCTGGGCGAGTACGGCGCGGCCAAGATCTACGCCGCCGAGGGTGAGGAGATCGACGGCTACCTGGTGGCGCCGAAGGCGACCGTGCTGGCCGACCTCGTCAAGCGGGTGCAGCCTGGCGCGGTGCTGCTGGCCTCGTCACAGGAGGGCAAGGAGATCGCCGCCCGGCTGGCCGTGAAGTTGGACAACGGCATTCTGACCGACGTGGTCGCGCTCGACGCGGACGGCACCGCCACGCAGGTCGCCTTCGCCGGCTCCACGATCGTCAAGTCCAAGGTCACCAAGGGGCTGCCGCTGGTCACCGTCCGGCCGAACTCGCTCACCCCGGCCCCGGCCCCGGCCACCCCGGCGGTGGAGCAGCTCACCGTCACCGTCGGCGCGGCCGACAAGCTGGCCCGGGTGGTGCAGCGGGTCGCCGAGCAGAAGGGCACGCGCCCGGAGCTCACCGAGGCCTCGGTCGTGGTCTCCGGCGGCCGTGGGGTCGGCAACGCCGACAACTTCAAGCTCGTCGAGGAGCTGGCCGACCTGCTCGGCGGCGCGGTCGGCGCGTCCCGCGCGGCGGTCGACTCCGGCTTCTACCCGCACCAGTTCCAGGTCGGCCAGACCGGCAAGACCGTGTCCCCGCAGCTGTACATCGCACTGGGCATCTCCGGCGCGATCCAGCACCGGGCGGGCATGCAGACCTCGAAGACCATCGTCGCGGTCAACAAGGACGCCGAAGCGCCGATCTTCGAACTGGCCGACTACGGCGTGGTCGGCGACCTGTTCAAGGTCGTCCCGCAGGCCGCCGAGGAAGTCCGCAAGCGGAAGTGAGCCGAGGAGCTGATCGGCGGGACGGGGAGCCGAGCCCGCCGATCAGCCCGTCAGGGTGCTCCTCTGCTCGGCCGATAGGCTGAGCAGCGATGGCATACCTGGATCATGCGGCGACGACCCCGATGCTCGACGAGGCACTCGAGGCGTACGTCGCCACGGCCCGCGAGGTGGGCAACCCGTCGTCATTGCACGCGGCCGGCCGGCGCGCCCGGCGGCGGGTGGAGGAGTCCCGCGAGCGGGTGGCCGCCGCGCTCGGTGCCCGCCCCTCCGAAGTGATCTTCACCGCGGGCGGTACGGAGAGCGACAACCTTGCCGTGAAAGGCGTGTTCTGGGCCCGCCGCGCCGACCGCGCCGACCGCGCCCGGGTGGTCTCCAGCGCCGTCGAGCACCACGCCGTGCTGGACACGGTCGACTGGCTGGCCGGGCACGAGGGCGCAGAGGTCGGCTGGCTGCCGGTCGACGCCGCCGGCCGGCTCGACCCGGAGCAGCTGCGCACCGAGCTGACCGCGCACGGCGACCGGATCGCCGTGGTCACCGCCATGTGGGCGAACAACGAGGTGGGCACGGTGCAGCCGGTGGCCCAGCTGGCCGCGATCGCCGCCGAGCACGGCGTGCCGTTCCACACCGACGCGGTCCAGGCGGTCGGCCAGGTGCCGGTCGACTTCGCCGCCAGCGGCGTATCCGCGCTCACCGTCACCGGGCACAAGCTCGGCGGCCCGGCCGGCGTCGGCGCGCTGCTGCTGGCCCGGGACGTCGCCGCCACCCCGCTGCTGCACGGCGGCGGCCAGGAGCGGGATGTCCGCTCCGGCACCCTCGACACCGCCGGCATCGTGGCCTTCGCGATCGCCGTCGAGGCCGCGGTGAAGGGCCAGCAGGAGTACGCGACCCGGGTCACCGCACTTCGCGACGAACTGGTCGAGCGGGTCCGGCAGGCCGTCCCCGAGGTGGTCTTCAACGGCGACCCGGTCGATCGGCTGCCCGGCAACGCCCACTTCTCCTTCCCCGGCTGCGAGGGGGACGCGCTGCTGCTCCTCCTGGACGCCCAGGGCATCGCCTGTTCGACCGGCTCGGCGTGCTCGGCCGGGGTGGCTCAGCCCTCGCACGTGCTGCTGGCGATGGCCGCCGACGACGACCGGGCCCGGTCGTCGTTGCGGTTCAGCCTCGGCAACACCAGCACCCGGGCGGACGTCGACGCGCTCATCGCCGCGCTGCCGGGCGCGGTGGAGCGGGCCCGGCGCGCGGCCGCCCTCCGCACCCCCCGTTGACCCGGATACCCTCGGTGGGGATGAGGGGAGTGGGCCGGTGAGGGTTCTGGCGGCAATGTCGGGCGGGGTGGACTCCGCCGTGGCGGCGGCGCGGGCGGTGGAGGCTGGGCACGATGTGACCGGTGTGCACCTGGCACTGGCCCGCAACCCGCAGACCTACCGCACCGGCGCCCGGGGCTGCTGCACCCTGGAGGATTCCCGGGACGCCCGCCGGGCCGCCGACGTGATCGGCATCCCGTTCTACGTCTGGGACATGGCCGATCGGTTCCACTCCGAGGTGGTGGACGACTTCGTCGCCGAGTACGCGGCCGGTCGTACCCCGAACCCGTGCCTGCGCTGCAACGAGAAGATCAAGTTCGCCGCGGTGCTCGACCGGGCGGTCGCCCTCGGCTTCGACGCCGTGGTCACCGGCCACCACGCCCGGCTCGGCCAGGACGGCCTGCTGCGGCGCAGCGTCGACGTGGCCAAGGACCAGTCGTACGTCCTCGCGGTGCTGACCCGCGAGCAGCTCGACCGGTCGATCTTCCCGCTCGGCGACTCCACCAAGGCCGAGGTACGCGCGGAGGCCGCCCGGCGTGGCCTCGCGGTGGCCGACAAGCCCGACTCGCACGACATCTGCTTCATCGCCGACGGCGACACCCGCGGCTTCCTCGCCCAGCGACTCGGCGAGGCCCCGGGCGACGTGGTCGACGCGCTCACCGGTGCGGTGGTCGGCAGCCACACCGGCGCCTACCAGTACACCGTCGGGCAGCGGCGCGGCCTGCACCTGGACCGGCCCGCTGCGGACGGTCGACCCCGCTACGTGCTCTCCATCACTCCGAAGAGCAACACGGTGGTCGTCGGCCCGGCCGAGTCGCTGGAGGTCGCGCAGGTCCGGGCCACCCGCCCGGTCTGGACCGGTGGCGAGCGGCCCGACGCGCCGATCGAGTGTGAGGTGCAGCTGCGGGCGCACGGTGACGTGGTGCCGGCCACCGTGTCGCTGGACGCGGCGCAGCTGCACGCGTCGCTGCGCCGTCCGGTCCGGGGCGTGGCCGCCGGCCAGGCGATCGTGGCCTACCGTCCCGACCCCGAAGGCGACGTGGTGCTCGGCTCGGCCACCATCACCGACTGAGCAGGCTTTTCCCTGTTCTTTCCTGCGGCCCGCCCTGCCGGGCGTGTCACGCCACGGCCGGCACCCCGGTTTTCGCCGCCTTTCGAGCTGATGTCGTGAACGATTCACCCGCCCGTCGGTGGGAGGCGGCCGAGATGTGCCGAGGGGGGCGGATACGGGGGCGAGTCGTTGGTGCTATCAGCTCGAAAGCGTCGTCGGAGGCATGTCTCCCGCCTCGCGCGGCGGCCGGCCGAGGGGTCCGTGCCACCGCGCACCGCACCGGGGTCGCCACCGCACGCCACGTCCGCATCAGCGGCGTAATGGTTGGCGGATAGTCTGCGGCGGTGACTGATCAGCCCTGGCCCTGGCCCGCTGGAGCGGCGACCGCCATCGGTTCGCTGCCCGGCACCGACATCGCCGAGGCACAGCGCATCGTGCTCGGCGAGCTGCCCGCCCTGCCGCACCTGCCGGAGCTGCCCGCCCGGGGCCCCGGCGCGGACCTGATCGGCCGGACCGGCGGCCTCCTCGTCGAACTGCCGGTCGAGCTGTACGCGGCCCGCTGGCGCATCGCCCCGCGCCCCGGCCGGGACCTGCGCCGCGCCCGCGACCTCATGGAACGCGACCTCGACCAGCTCGCCGAGCAGGCCGAGGAGTACGCCGGCCCGGTCAAGGTCCAGGCGGCCGGCCCGTTCACCCTGGCCGCCTCGCTGGAGCTGCCGATCGGCGGCCGGCTGCTCCGCGACCCGGGCGCGGTCCGCGACCTCGCCGGCTCGCTCGCCGAGGGGCTGCGCGGGCACGTCGCGGCGGTCGCCCGTCGCCTGCCCCGCGCATCGGTGCTGCTCCAACTCGACGAGCCGTCCCTGCCGGCGGTGCTGGCCGGGCGGGTGCCCACCGAGAGCGGCTTCGGCACCCACCGGGCGGTGGAACCGGAAGTCGCCCGGACGCTGCTGCGCGGCGTGATCGAGGCGGCCGGGACGCCGACCGTGGTGCACTGCTGCGCGCCCGACGTGCCGCTGGAGCTGATCCGGGCCGCCGGGGCGGTCGGTGTCGCCCTCGACCTCGGCCTGGTCACCGACCTGGATCCGCTCGGCGAGGCGATCGACGCCGGCCTCGGGCTGCTGGCCGGCGCCGCGCCCACGCTGCCCCCGTCCACCGGTCGCGCGCCGACCTCGGCCCAGGTCGCCGACCGGGTACGACAGCTCTGGGACCGGCTCGGCTTCCCCCGCCGCCGGCTCGCCGAACAGGTGGTGGTCACCCCCGCCTGCGGCCTGGCCGGCGCCACCCCGGCGTACGCCCGGGCGGTCCTCACCGCCTGTCGGGACGCCGGCCGGCGTCTGGCCGAGGAATGAGGTTTGCTTCGGTGCCCGCGCCCAGCTCAGGGCAGGTGACGGGCCGATTGTCAGCCCCGCCCGCTACCGTGCGGAGGTAGCACGATCACGGGAGGTCGACCGGTGTCACAAGGCGGCAGGGTGTCCGAGGAAGCGGTTCCCCAGGCGGTCAGCGCCGCGCAGGAGGCGGCGGCGGGCGCCGAGCCGACCCCGCAGGCGCGGGAGCGGCACGCCACGCTGAGTCAGGAGCTCACCGAGCACCAGTACCGCTACTACGTGCTCGACGCGCCGACCATCACCGACGCCGAGTTCGACCGGCAGCTGCGCGAGCTGGAGGCGCTCGAAGCGGAATATCCGGCGCTGCGCACCCCCGACTCGCCGACCCAGCGGGTCGGCGGCACCTTCTCCACCGACTTCACCCCGGTCACCCACGCCGAGCGGATGCTCTCGCTCGACAACGCCTTCGCCGACGAGGAGCTGGCCGCCTGGGCCGAGCGGGTCGAGCGGGACGCCGGCGGCCCGACGCCCTACCTCTGCGAGCTGAAGGTCGACGGCCTGGCCATCAACCTGACCTACGAGAAGGGCCGGCTGGTCCGGGCCGCCACCCGGGGCGACGGGCGCACCGGCGAGGACGTCACCGCCAACGTACGCAGCATCAAGGGCGTGCCGGCCCGGCTGACCCCCGCCGACGACTTCCCGGACGTGCCGGAGTTGCTGGAGGTGCGCGGCGAGATCTACTTCCCGGTCGCCGCCTTCGCCGACCTCAACGCCGGCCTGGTCGAGCAGGGCAAGGCGCCGTTCGCCAACCCGCGCAACGCCGCCGCCGGCAGCCTGCGCCAGAAGGACCCGCGGATCACCGCCACCCGGCCATTGCGCCTCGTGGTGCACGGCATCGGTGCCCGCCGGGGCTTCCAGCCGGCGACGCAGTCCGAGTCGTACGCGGCGCTCAAGGCGTGGGGGCTGCCGACCAGCGACCGCTGGCGAGTGGTGCCCGATCTGGCCGGGGTGGCGGAATACATCGGCCACTACGCCGCGCATCGGCACGACGTCGAGCACGAGATCGACGGCGTGGTGGTCAAGGTCGACCCGGTTTCCATCCAGGGGCGGCTCGGCTCGACCAGCCGCGCGCCGCGCTGGGCGATTGCCTTCAAATACCCGCCGGAGGAGGTGACCACCAAGCTGCTCGACATCGACGTCAACGTCGGCCGCACCGGCCGGGTCACCCCGTTCGCCGTCCTCGAACCGGTCCGCGTGGCCGGCTCCACGGTCGCGCTGGCCACCCTGCACAACGCCCGCGAGGTGGAGCGCAAGGGCGTGCTGATCGGCGACACCGTGGTGCTGCGCAAGGCCGGCGACGTCATCCCCGAGGTGCTCGGCCCGGTGGTCGACCTGCGCCCCGCCGACGCCCGCCCGTTCGTCATGCCGGACACCTGCCCGGCCTGCGGCACCCCGCTGCGACCGGAGAAGGAAGCGGATGTCGACATCCGCTGCCCCAACACCCGCAGCTGTCCCGCCCAGCTGCGGGAGCGGGTCTTCCACCTGGCCGGCCGGGGCGCCTTCGACATCGAGGTGCTCGGCTACAAGGGCGCTGCGGCCCTGCTCGACGCGGGGATCATCCAGGACGAGGGCGACCTGTTCGCCCTCGACGCCGAGCAGCTCGCCCGTTCGCCGTTCTTCGTCAACAAGGACGGCAGCCTGGGCAGCAACGCCACCAAGCTGCTGGACAACCTGGCCGTGGCCAAAGAACGGGACCTGTGGCGGGTGCTGGTCGCGCTCTCCATCCGGCACGTCGGCCCGACCGCGGCGCAGGCCCTCGCCCGGCACTTCCGCTCGATCGAGGCGATCAAGACCGCCGGCGAGGAGGAGCTGTCCTCGGTGGACGGCGTCGGCCCGACCATCGCCGCCAGCCTCAAGGAATGGTTCGCCGTCGACTGGCACCAGGAGGTCGTCCGCAAGTGGGCCGAGGCCGGCGTACGGATGGCCGAGGAGGCCGGCGAGGAGGGGCCGCGCCCCCTCGAAGGGGTGACCGTGGTGGTGACCGGCACCCTGGCCGGGTTCAGCCGGGACCAGGCCTCCGAGGCGATCCAGAGCCGGGGCGGCAAGGTCACCGGTTCGGTTTCCAAGAAGACCAGCTTCGTGGTGGTCGGGGACAATCCCGGCTCCAAGGCCGACAAGGCGGCCAGCCTGAAACTGCCGGTCCTCGACGAGGAGGGTTTCCGGGTGCTGCTGGAGTCCGGCCCGGAAGCGGCCCGGGAGGTGGCCCGCGTCGAGGGCTGACACCAGGCGCGAGGTGAAACTTGCGGGGCGTCACCGCGTATACCAACTTAATTACGACTCCGACCGATTCGTGACTGTCGTGTGGGGGAATTCGACCCCGAGGGCGTTTGATTGGCGTACGGCGTGTGAACGGCACACGCCTGGGCCGTCCCCGGGAGGTGCGATGGAGACCGGCGACCCGCGCAACTCCGTACCGCCCGGGCGGGGCGCGCCGTTCTTCGGGTTCGTCGTCGCGGTCGGTGTCCTGGCCGTGCTCGTCTCGGCCGGTCCACTGGCCCGGCTGCCCGACCGGCTGCCCGACCTGCCGGCCGCGTTCTGGACCATGGCGGCGCTCGCCGTCGCCTGTGACGCCCGACCGTTCGTGCCACCCGGCCGGCGTCGGGCCTCGGCGGTCTTCCCGTCGACCTGCTTCACCTTCGCCATCCTGCTCGGCTGGGGGCTCGGCCCGGCCGTCGCCGTGCAGGCTGTGGCGGTGGCCGTCTCCGGCTGGCGGCTGGGATACGCCCTGTGGCGGACCGGCTTCAACGCCGCCCAGTACGCCTGCGCGCTCGGCGCCGCGTACCTGGTCACCCGGCTCGGTGCCGGCGACCTCTTCCACGGCGGGCAGCTGCACTGGGCGGAAGTGGCGGCGGTGGGCGGCGCCGCCGCGGCCTGGTTCGCGGTCAACTACGGCCTGGTCACCACCGCGATCCGGCTGCGCTTCGGCGCCCGCTGGTGGCCCCGGGTCCGGCTCGGCCTGGGATATGAACTGCTCTCCACCGGCTCGCTGCTGCTGCTCGCCCCGGTGCTGATCGCCGCCGCCCGGGCCAGCGCCGCGCTGATCCCGCTGGTGCTGGTGCCGCTGTTCGCCGTGTATCGAATGGCCCGGCTCTCCACCGAGCGGGAGCAGTTGGCGGCCCTCGACCCGCTCACCGGGCTGCCCAACCGCAAGGCGCTGCTCGCCGAGGTGGCCGAGCAGGTGCACCTGCACGCCGAACGGGCCGCCCGCGGCGCGCCGGACGCCCACCTGGCCCTGCTGCTGCTCGACCTGGACCGGTTCAAGCACGTCAACGATGCCCTCGGGCACGCGGTGGGCGATCGGCTGCTGGTCGAGGTGAGCGCCCGGCTGACCGGCGTGGTGGGCGAGGGCGACCTGGTGGCCCGCCTCGGCGGCGACGAGTTCGCCATCGTCGTACCCCGGCTCACCGGCACCGACGACGCGCGTGAGCTGGCCGACCGGGTGGTCGCCGCGCTGGCCGAACCGGTACCGCTGGACGGGCTGCCGCTGGACGTGGGCGGCTCGATCGGCATCGCGATCTTTCCCGAGCACGGCGAGGACTTCGTCACCCTGATGCGCCACGCCGACGTGGCCATGTACGACGCCAAGCACCGCAACGACACCGTTGCCGTGTACGCGGCCGAGTCCGACCACAACTCCGCGGAACGGCTCAGCCTCCTCGCCGACCTGCGCCGCGTCCTGGAGGCCACGCCGGCGGTCGCCGCCGAGGAAACACCCGGCGTACGCGGGGGTGACGGTGCCGCCCTCGCTCCCGCGCCTGGCCTGGCCGGGCCCACCCGCAACGGACGGGCCCTGCCCCGCAACGGTGGCCGTGCCGGCGGCGAGACCCGGCCGGGCGACGAGTCGGGGCGGTGGCGGCTGCGGCGGCGCGAACGCGTCGAGGCACCGCACGACGACGAGCTGATCAACCGGATCGTCGCCAACGCCGATCCGATCCGCCGTCGGGCCGGCCGGGACGCCGCCACCAACGAGGCCGTTGCCGGCCTCCACATCGATGGTCCGCCCGTGGCCGGCGGCACGGACGACCCGGCCGGGGACCCGGGTGAGATCACGATGTATTACCAGCCGCAGATCGAGATCGCCACCGGTGAGGTGGTCGGGGTCGAGGCGTTGCTGCGCTGGCGGCACCCGCGCCGGGGCATGGTCGACCCGGGGGAGCTGATCCAGGTCGCCGAGCAGAGCGCGGTGATGCGGCTGCTCACCCGGCGGGTGGTGAACGACGTGGTGGGGCAGCTCGCCAAGTGGTCGGCGGCCGGCATCACGCTGCGGGCCGCGCTCAACGTCAGCGTCCGGGACCTGCACACCGGCGAGATCGCCGACCAGATCGCCGACCGGCTCGCCGGCTACGGCGTACCCCCGGACCGGCTCCAGGTGGAGATCACCGAGGGTGCCCTGATGGCCGACCCGCGGCGGGTGCTGGCCAGCATCTCGCAGCTGCACCGGATCGGCGTGGGCATCGCGTTGGACGACTTCGGCACCGGCTACTCGTCGTTGCAGCACCTGCGCCGGCTGCCGCTGTCCGAGGTGAAGGTGGACCGGTCGTTCGTCCTCGGCATGGTCGAGGACCCGGACGACGCGGCGATCGTCCGGTCGATGATCGAACTGGCCGGGGCGCTCGGGCTGCGCGTGGTGGCCGAGGGCGTGGAGGACGAGCGCACCTGGCGGCTGCTGCACGCCGCCGGCTGCGACATCGCCCAGGGCTGGTTCCACGCCCGGCCGATGCCGGCCGGGGAGCTGGTCGCCTGGCTGGCCCGCTACCGCCCGGTCCACCCGGTGGCGGCCGCCGACGCGGAGGGGCAGCGTCAGCATCCGCGTGGTTGACCACTTCCCCGGCGGTGCGGGCCGGCCGCCTCGGGCGGTCGCCGCCCGGGGAGCCGGAGGCACCGCCGGAGGGCCAGACACATAGACTCGGCGCGGCACCACCTGCGCGGCACGCGGGCAGGTCGGGCACGCAGCACTCAGCCAGGAAGGGGTCGTCATGGCCGCCATCTCCCGCGAGGAGGTCGCGCATCTCGCGCGACTGTCGCGGCTCGCCGTCACCGAGGAGGAGCTGGACACGTTCGCCGGCCAGCTCGACGTGATCCTCCAGTCGGTGGCCCAGGTCGGTGAGGTCGCCGCGGCGGACATCCCGCCGACCTCCCACTCGGTGCCGCTGACCAACGTCCTGCGTGAGGACGTGGTGGTGCCCGGGCTGACCTCGCAGGAGGCGTTGTCGGGTGCGCCCGACGTCGAGGAGCAGCGGTTCCGCGTTCCGCGGATTCTGGACGAGGATGTGGCCTCATGAGCGACCTGACCAGACTGACCGCGAGTGAGATCGCGGGGCTCGTGGCGAGCGGGGATACCTCCGCCGTCGAGGTGACCCGGGCCCACCTGGACCGGATCGCCGCCGTCGAGGACCGGGTGCACGCGTTCCTGCACGTCGACACCGAGGGCGCGCTGGCCGCTGCCCGTGCGGTCGACGAGCGCCGGGCGGCCGGCGACGAGTTGGGCCCCCTCGCGGGCGTGCCCGTCGCCGTGAAGGACGTGCTCACCACCAAGGGCGTGCCGACCACCGTCGGCTCGAAGATCCTCGAGGGCTGGCGCCCGCCGTACGACGCGACGATCGTGCAGCGGCTGCGCGACGCGGGCACGGTGATGCTCGGCAAGACCAACATGGACGAGTTCGCGATGGGCTCTTCCACCGAATACTCCGCGTACGGGCCGACGCGTAACCCGTGGGACCTCGACCGCATTCCGGGCGGCTCCGGCGGCGGCAGCGCCGCGGCCCTCGCCGCGTACGAGGCGCCGCTGTCGATCGGCTCGGACACCGGCGGCTCGATCCGCCAGCCGGGCGCGGTCACCGGCACCGTCGGCGCGAAGCCCACCTACGGCGGCACCTCCCGGTACGGACTGGTCGCCTTCTCCTCCTCGCTGGACACCCCCGGCCCGTGCGCCCGTACGGTGCTGGACGCCGCGCTGCTGCACCAGGTGATCGGCGGGCACGACCCGCGTGACTCCACCTCCATCCCGGCTCCCGTGCCGGACGTGGTCGGCGCGGCGAAGCTGGGCGCGACCGGCGACCTGACCGGCGTCAAGCTCGGCGTGGTCACCGAGTTCACCGGCGAGGGCGCCGAGCCGGGCGTGATGGCCGCGTTCCGCGAGTCCGCGGAGGCCCTGGCCAAGCTGGGCGCCGAGATCGTCGAGGTCTCCTGCCCGCACTTCAAGTACGCGCTGCCGGCGTACTACCTGATCGCGCCGAGCGAGTGCTCCTCGAATCTGGCCCGGTTCGACGGCGTCCGGTTCGGCCTGCGGGTCGGCGACGACGGCAACCGGTCGCTGGAGGAGGTCATGTCGCTGACCCGCGAGGCCGGCTTCGGTCCCGAGGTCAAGCGGCGCATCATGATCGGCACGTACGCCCTCTCCTCGGGCTACTACGACGCCTACTACGGCCAGGCGCAGAAGGTCCGCACCCTGATCACCCGGGACTTCACCGCGGCCTTCGAGCGAGTGGACGCGCTCATCTCGCCGACCACCCCGTTCGTGGCGTTTCCGATCGGGGCGCGCACCTCCGACCCGTACCAGATGTACCTGGCCGACCTGTTCACCATTCCGACCAACCTGTACGGCGGTCCGGCCATCTCGGTTCCGTGTGGCCTCTCCGAGGGGCTGCCGGTCGGTTTCCAGATCATGGCGCCGACGATGGCCGACGACCGGATGTACCGGGTCGCCGCCGCCCTGGAGTCCGCGGTCGGCACGTTCACCCCGCCCGCGCTCTGACGCGCACGCACCGCCACGGCCGGCGTCGACGGGAAACTCCCGTCGACGCCGGCCGTGGCGTCAAGCCGGGCTACGGCGCCACCCGGCGACACGCGGTCACCGTTCGATCCATTACGCCTCACCCCTGGTCCTGATTGGATATTGTCGGATTCCCCTGGCAACCGCGACTGCCTTGCTCGATCAATTTCCTGGACGGGGCGATGAAGAAGCTGCAGCCCATCATGATTTTCTGCGTGCTCCTGGCGCTGCTCTTCGGCACGGCTCAGCCGGCGGCTGCCGCGACCATCACCATCACGTCCGGCCCGCCCACCTCTTCGGTCACCGCCTACGAGACGTATCCGACGCACACGTTCACGGCGTCGGGTGGCACCGCGCCGTACACGTTGGCGTTGCGGGCGGGTGCGTTGCCGCCGGGGATGGCGTTGGCGTCGCTGGCGCGGACCTTGTCGGGCACGCCGACCACGCCGGGCACCTACGATTTCGAGATTCGGCTGACCGATTCGGCCGGCCTCTACGCGGAGCAGGCCGTCACCATCGTGGTGGTCGCACCGAAGATCACCATCACCTCGGGTGCCCCGGCGTCCCCGGTCACTGCCTATGAGGCGTATCCGACGCACACGTTCACGGCGTCGGGTGGCACCGCGCCGTACACGTTGGCGTTGCGGGCGGGTGCGTTGCCGCCGGGGATGGCGTTGGCGTCGCTGGCGCGGACCTTGTCGGGCACGCCGACCACGCCGGGCACCTACGATTTCGAGATCCGGCTGACTGACGCGCACGGCTTCTACGCCGAGCAGGATGTGACCGTCGTGGTGGTGGCACCCACGATCACCATGACCTCGGGCGTACCCACCTCGCCTTGGTACATCGGTCAGCCGTACCCGACGCACACGTTCACGGCCTCGGGCGGCACCGCGCCGTACACGTTGGCGTTGCGGGCGGGTGCGTTGCCGCCGGGATTGGCGTTGGCGTCGCTGGCGCGGACCATGTCGGGCACGCCGACCGCCACGGGCAGCTACCAGTTCGAGGTTCGGCTGATCGACGCGAACGGCTTCTACGTCGAGCAGGACGTCACGGTCGTCATCGCCGACCCGGCAGCCACCATCACGTCGGGGGCGCCGCCCAAGGGCACGGTCGGTAAGGCGTACTCGTTCCGGTTCACGGCCGCCGGCGACTCCAACATCACGTTCAGTGTGGCCGCCGGCGACCTTCCTGGTGGGCTCGACCTCGGCGCGGACGGCGCGCTCAGCGGCACTCCGAAGACCGAGGGCAGCTTCACCTTCACGGTCAAGGCAACCGGCAGGGCGACGAGCGCCACGGCCGAGGTGACCGTCGTCATCGGCGCCGCGCCCTCCTCGCCGACCCCAACCCCGACCCCGACCCCGACGGCGACGGCGACGGCGACTCCGACGCCAGACCCGACGTCGACCTCGCCGGGCACGCCGGGGACGGCGACGCCGTCGGCCACGGCCGGGCCCGGGCTTCCGATCACCGGATCGAACCTGGCCAGCATGCTGCTGCTGGGCGTCGCCGCGATCGCCATCGGTGGGATGGTCCTCATCGCGGTCCGCGTCCGCCGCCAGCGGTTCACGGCGGGTGGGTGACGCCCCACCGAGGCGGGGCAGGCCGAGCGGCATGTGGTGTCCACTAACGTTCGCCGGGTTGGCGCTGCAGAGAGTTGTCGTACCGGTGGTGTTGGGTGTTGTTCGTGCCTCGCCGTAGGGATCCAGCCGCGCCTCGGGTCGTGCATCGCACGGCGCGTGTCGCTCTGCGGGTGACGGCTGGGCAGCGGCGGCGGTGTTTCGGGCTGTTGCGCTCGGCCGGTGACGTGTGGGCGTGCGTGTTGGAGATCAACGGGTGGCGGCGCCACCGTCGCGACGTGCCGCTGGCTGGTTATAAGGAGTTGTTTCGGGAGCTGGCCGAGTCGGGGCCGGGCACGTTCGGCGAGTTGGATTCGGCGGGTGCCCGGTCGGTGTTGCGCCGGTTCTCGGATGCGTGGTTCGCCGCAGCGAAACGCCGCAGGGAGGGTGATTCGTCGGCGCGGTTTCCGCGCCGCCGCCGTGGGGTAATGCCGGTGCGTTGGTATCACGGCACCTTTGGCCTTGACGAGCGGCGGGTGCGGATCCCGGTGGTCAAGGGCAGACCGCCGTTGTGGGTCAGGTTGGCGCGGGAAGTGCCGTATCCGGTCGATCAGATTCGGTCGGTCACTCTGCTGTGTGAGGGCGGTCGCCTATTCCTGGACGTGACCGCCGAAGTCCCGGTGGCCACCTATGCGCCGGGTGAGGGGCCGGACCCAGGCCGGGTCGCCGGGGTGGATCTCGGAATCATCCACCCCTATGCCGTGGCCGGCCCGGATGGTGAGGGCCTGTTGGTGTCGGGGCGGGCGATCCGCGCCGAGCACCGCATGCACCTGGCCGACACGAAAACTCGCCGCCGTGCGGTCGCCCACCGAGCGCCAAAACCCGGCCAGGAGGGGTCGCGGCGGTGGCGCAGGTACCGGCGCCGGGCACGATTGGTGGAGGGCCGGCATCGGCGGCGGGTCCGGCAGGCCCAGCACGAGGCCGCCGGAATGGTCGTCGCCTGGGCCGTTGAGCAGCGGGTTGGTGTGCTCAAGGTCGGCGACCCGCGCGGGGTCCTCGACATCGATGCGGGGCGGCGGCACAACCTGCGGTTGCGGCAGTGGCAGATCGGCCGTCTTCGGCAAGTCCTGGAAGACAAGGCCACCCAAGCGGGCATCGTTGTCGACCCAGTTAACGAACGAGGCACCTCGTCGACCTGCCCCGCCTGCCTCCGGCGGGTGCCGAAACCCCGTGGGCGGACTCTGACCTGCCCGCACTGCCGCTTCTCCGGGCACCGCGACCTGGTCGCGGCCGCCATCATCGCCACCCGCACCCCGGGCGGCGGACCCACCACTTCAACAGCCGTTGTGCTGCCGGAGGTGGTCACGCACCGTCGAGCCGGCCGGCACCTACCCGGTGCCGGCCGGTCCCGGCGTGATCCCCGTCGCCCACTCGTGGCGGCGCGAGGATCAGTTGGCCTGCGGAGGCCCGCCCCACCACCACCCGGTGATGGGGAGTCGCTCGCCAATCGGCGAGGATTTACAACACCATCGGACCCCCGGTGAACGTTAGTGAACACCGCACTAGGCTTGGCCCGTTGTTTCCGGATGCCGCCGCGCGCCGGCTGCCGCCCGAAAGCTGGAGTATCTGATGACCACGACGCTGCCCGTGTACGACGAGGTCGTCGCGCGGTACGAACCGGTGATCGGCCTGGAGACCCACGTCGAGCTGGGCACGAACACCAAGATGTTCTGCGGTTGCCCGACCGACTTCGGCGGCGAGCCGAACACCCGGGTCTGCCCCGTCTGCCTGGGCCTGCCCGGCTCGCTGCCGGTGGCCAACAAGGCCGCCATCGAGGCGACCATCCGGATCGGGCTGGCGCTGAACTGCTCGATCGCGCAGTGGTGCCGGTTCGCCCGGAAGAACTACTTCTACCCGGACATGCCGAAGGACTTCCAGATCAGCCAGTACGACGAGCCGCTCTGCTTCGACGGCTACCTGGACGTCGAGGTCAACGGCGAGCTGGTGCGGATCGGCATCGAGCGGGTGCACCTGGAGGAGGACACCGGCAAGACGCTGCACGTCGGTGGCGCCACCGGCCGGATCCACGGCGCGACCGAGTCGCTGGTCGACTACAACCGGGCCGGCATTCCGCTCGTCGAGATCGTCACCAAGCCGATCCCCGGCACCGGCGCGCTCGCGCCGGAGGTGGCCCGGGCGTACGTCACCGAGCTGCGCGACGTGCTCCGCTCGCTGGGCGTCTCCGACGTCCGGATGGAGGAGGGCTCGCTGCGCTGCGACGTCAACACCTCGCTGAACAGGCCGGGCGAGGAGTGGGGCACCCGCACCGAGACCAAGAACGTCAACTCGCTGCGCTCGGTCGAGCGGGCGGTCCGCTCGGAGATGCTGCGCCAGGCGTCGGTGCTCGACGCCGGCGGCAAGATCACCCAGGAGACCCGGCACTTCCACGAGGACACCGGGGACACCACGCCCGGCCGGTCCAAGGAGACCGCCACCGACTACCGTTACTTCCCGGAGCCCGACCTGGTCCCGCTCGCCCCGGACACCGCCTGGGTGGCCGAGCTGAAGGCCGCCCTGCCGGAGCTGCCCCGGCTGCACCGCCGCCGGCTGCAGGAGCAGTGGGGCCTGTCCGACCTGGACATGCAGTCCGTGCTGAACGCCGGTGCGGTCGAGCTGATCGAGGCCACCGTGGCCGCCGGCACCACCCCGGCCGCCGCCCGCAAGTGGTGGCTGGGCGAGCTGTCCCGCCGGGCCAACGAGACCGGCGTCGAGCTCGCCGACATCGGGGCCACCCCGGCGCAGGTAGCCGAGCTGCAGGGCCTGGTCGACGCTGGCAAGCTCAACGACAAGCTGGCCCGTACCGTCCTGGAGGGCGTGGTGGTCGGCGAGGGCTCGCCGACCGAGATCATGACCAACCGGGGCCTGGAGGTGGTCTCCGACACCGGCGCGCTGACCGCCGCCGTGGACGAGGCGATCGCCGCCAACCCGGACGTCGCCGACAAGATCCGTAGCGGCAAGGTCGCCGCGGCCGGCGCCCTGGTCGGCGCGGTCATGAAGACCACCCGCGGCCAGGCGGACGCCAAGACCGTCCGCGACCTGATCCTGGCGCGCCTCGGCCAGGCGTAAGGAAGGGCCCCTTCTTAACGCCTCGTGCATAGGAGGGGCCCCCTCTTAACACCCTCCCGGAAGGCCGCCGCCGTGACCCGGCGGCGGCCTCCGACCGTTTCGACCAGGCGCGTGATCCGCGCCGTTCCCTCGCGTGGGCGTCAACGGCGACGCCCGGATGGAGTCATCGTGAACCAGCACGACCTCGACGTCCTCGACGAGATCCAGCGGCGGGTGCTCTGGCTCGCCACCCGCATCGTGGACGCGGCCAACCATGACCGGAACACGGGCGACGGGGTGAAGGTCGGTGGCCATCAGGCGTCCAGCGCCTCCCTGGTCACCTCGATGACCGCGCTCTGGTTCGCCCACCTGAACGGCGAGGACCGGGTCGCGGTCAAGCCGCACGCCTCGCCCGTCTTCCACGCCATCCAGTACCTGCTCGGCAACCTGGACCGGTCGTACCTGCCGAAGCTGCGGGCGCGCGGCGGGTTGCAGTCGTACCCGTCGCGGACCAAGGACCCGGACGAGGTGGACTTCTCGACCGGCTCGGTGGGCCTGGGCGCCGCCGCACCGCTGTTCGCCGCGGTCACCCGCCGCTACGTCGACGCCCACTTCGGCGAGCGGCCGAGCTCCCGGTTCGTCGCCCTCATCGGCGACGCCGAGCTGGACGAGGGCAACATCTGGGAGGCCGTCGCCGACCCGGCCACCACTGGGCTGGGCAACGTGATGTGGCTGGTCGACTTCAACCGCCAGTCGCTGGATCGGGTTGTTCCGGGCATCCGGATCAACCAGTGGCGCGGCCAGTTCGAGGCCGCCGGCTGGCACGTCGTCGAGGTCAAGTACGGCCGCAAGCTCGCCGAGGCGTACGCCCGGCCGGGCGGCGAGGCGCTGCGCGACTGGATCGACCGGATGCCGAACGAGCAGTACCAGTCGCTGTTCGGGCTCGCCGGAGCGGACCTGCGCAAGCAGTTCCTCGACGGCGCTCCGGCCGAGGTGTCCGCCTTCGTGGCCGACATTCCCGACGACGAGTTGGGCCCGCTCGTTACCGACCTGGGCGGGCACGACCTCGAGGCGATGCTCGACGCGTACGCCCAGTGCGACGCGGTCACCGACCGGCCCAGCGTGGTCTTCGCCTACACCGTCAAGGGCTGGGGGCTGCCGATCGCCGGCAACCCGCGCAACCACTCCGCGCTGCTCACCACCGAGCAGGTCGACGCGCTGCGCGTCGCGCACGGCCTGACGGCCGAGACCGAGTGGGACCGCCTCGACCCGGCGTCCCCGGCCGGCATCCGGGCCGCCGCGCGCCGGGAGGCGCTGTCCCGCGCGCCGCGCGAGCGGGCGCTGGGGGTCACCGTGCCCGAAACCACGAGGGTACGCGCGAACAAGCCCGTCTCCACCCAGGAGGTTTTCGGCCGGGTGCTGGTCGACCTGGCCCGGGACGCGAACGTGGCCCCCTACCTGGTCACCACCGCACCGGACGTGGCCACCTCCACCAACCTGGCCGGGTTCATCAACAAGACCGGCGTGTTCGCCCCCACCGAGCAGCGGTCCTGGACCGAGGACCGGATGCTGCGCTGGACGGAGAGCCCGGCGGGCCAGCACATCGAGCTGGGCATCTCCGAGATGAACCTGTTCCTGCTGCTCGGTCAGCTCGGTCTGTCGTGGGACCTGTCCGGGCAGCCGCTGCTGCCGGTCGGCACGGTCTACGACCCGTTCGTGCTGCGCGGCCTGGACGCCTTCCTCTACGGCACCTACTCCGGTTCCCGGTTCGTGGTCGCCGGCACCCCGTCCGGCATCACGCTCGCCCCGGAGGGCGGCGCCCACCAGTCCACCATCACCGCCTCGGTCGGCTTGGAGCTGCCCGGCGTCACCTTCCTCGAGCCCGCGTACGCCGGCAGCCTCGACTGGCTGCTCTGCGACGCGCTCGGCCAGATCGCGCAGGGGGCGGCGCCCGCCGCCACCGCCGCACCGGCCGAGGACGGGGCGTACTACTTCCGGCTCAGCACCCGGCCGATCGACCAGGCGCCGTTCGAGGCGGCCCGGGCCCGGCTCGGTGACGCGGTGCTGCGCCGGCAGGTGGTGGCCGGGGCGTACCGGCTGGTGGACGCGCACGAGGCGTACCCGCACCTGGCGGACGCCCCGGTCGTGCAGCTCGCCGCCTCCGGCGCGGTGCTGCCCGAGGTCCTCGCCGCCGCCGCCGAGCTGGCCGAGGAGGGCATCGCCGCGCACGTGATCGACGTGACGAGCCTGGACCGGCTCTACCGGGCCTGGCAGCGGACCCTGCGCCAGGGCGTACGCACGGCGACCGTGCCGAGCGTGCCCGGCGCGCTGCGGTCGGCCTTCGTCGACCGGGTGCCGGTGGTGACCGTGCACGACGCGGCGTCGCACGCGATGGCCTGGCTCGGCTCGGCCCTCGCCGCCCCGGCGGTCCCGCTCGGGGTGGACGAGTTCGGCCAGTCCGGCAGCGTCCAAGAGCTGTACGACCTGCACGACCTGCTACCCGGCAGCATCGTCAACGCCGCCCTAGCCGCCCTCTCCCTCCGCTAACAACCCCCACCCCACCCCACCCCCACCCCACCCCACCCCCACCCCACCCCCCTCCGCCGCGATCATGGAGTTGTGGTTGTTCGCGAAAGCCGTGAACCCGGCAGAATCGGACACCACAACTCCATGATCGAC